>CAYRTH010000239.1:0-1562 GCA_964427135.1 uncultured Phycisphaeraceae bacterium | reverse complement strand
GCGTGGTTTGAGTCATTGAATGAGGTGCCGACGGTGTGGAAAGAGCCTGAAACCAGCGATTGCTCGGTGTTCCCGGCGCGCGAAGGGTTTGTGGATATCGCCCAGGTGTATTTTGAGCCGTCAGAAGAACCGGTGTGGACCTGCGCGGTGTGCGCAGAGGAGGGTTTCCTGTGGTATTCGCTTAAAAACCGCGACGTACAGCCTTCGATGGTGCTATGGATGGAGAACCATGGGCGGCACGGTGCGCCCTGGAACGGCCGCAATGCCTGTATCGGATTGGAAGATGTGTGTGGTTATTTCGCCAAGGGGCTGAACGAATCAATTGCGGAGAATGACGTCAATGCGCGCGGCATTCCGACCTTCCATGGACTGGAGGGAGGCGGGTTCGACGTCAATTATATTCAGGGCGTGGCGCGCATCCCGCAAGGGTTTGACCGCGTCAAGACGGTTGTGTTTGACGAGGGCATGGTTACCTTCATCTCTGATTCTGACAAGGTAGCGACCGCCGCGGTGGCGCATGAATTTGTGTTCAGCGGTGAGTTGGGGTGAATTAAGCCATCAATTGTGAGGAAATGAAGACAGAGCAACGACCTTTTATAGACGAGGGCCTTGTCGGGCGGTTGGTGACCGCACAATTTCCGCAGTGGTCGCATCTGTCTATCACGCCGGTTGCCTATGATGGGTGGGACAATCGTACCTTTCGCCTGGGCAATGAACTATCAGTGCGATTGCCCAGCGCTGAAGGCTATGCGGCGCAGGTAGAGAAAGAACATCACTGGCTGCCACTGCTCGCCCCGCATCTGCCGAATGACATTCCTGTGCCGGTCGCCATGGGCGTGCCAACAGCTGAATATCCCTTTCACTGGTCCATTTACCGCTGGCTGGAAGGAGAGATTGCCATTCACGCACAGGGTCTTGATAAAATCCGGCTGGCGGTGGATGTCGCTGAATTTTTAACCTGTTTGCACCAGATTCCTACCCGGGACGGCCCGCCCCCGGGCACGCACAATTTTTTCCGCGGCGGAACTTTGCGTGTCTATGACCGGGAGACCCGTGATGCGCTGGCGGTGTTGGGTGACCGTGTCGAAAATGACACCCTCCGCTGTCTGTGGGACATAGCTCTTTTTTCTACATGGCAGCAACCCCCAGTGTGGGTGCATGGCGATATCGCTCCCACCAATTTGTTGATCAGGCAGAGGCGATTGAGTGCGGTGATCGATTTCGGTTGTTCGGCGGTAGGCGATCCCGCCTGTGACCTGGTCATTGCCTGGACTTTCTTTGCAGGCGAGAGCCGAAAAGCATTTCGCGATTGCGTAAAACTGGATGATGACACCTGGTCACGGGCGCGCGGTTGGGCGCTGTGGAAAAGCCTGATCATCCTGGCAAACCAGGCGCAGACCAGAACTTACGAAAGTGAGACCGCCGGACGAATCATCAATGATATTCTTGCCGAATTCAGGCAGAAACAATAATCGAGTATGGGCAGTTTCCGTGTGCAGAAGTATCCTTTTCATCTCAACAGATGGACTGTTTTTCGTTATACTTAACACAACCAACCAGAG
>CAYRTH010000238.1:0-1591 GCA_964427135.1 uncultured Phycisphaeraceae bacterium | reverse complement strand
GGCAAGCGGAATCGGTAGTAGTTAGCACCGCGACTTGTCGCATCGGACGCCCCTTGGGCAAACAGGCGCGGTAACCCGCGGCGCTAACCGCAAACGATATACCTATAATCGCCGATGATGCAGCAGCGTTATGAAGTCATTGTCATCGGCGGAGGCCACGCGGGTGCGGAGGCGGTCTGGGCCTGCGCCAACATGGGGGCGATGACGGCTTTGGTGACCATGGACCCCTCCAAAATCGGCGTGATGTCGTGCAACCCGGCCATCGGCGGATTGGCCAAGGGGCAGATCGTGCGCGAGATCGATGCGCTGGGTGGACTCATGGGTTTGGCAGCGGATGCCACGGGCATTCAGTTTCGCATATTGAATGCATCGAAAGGACCTGCGGTACATGGGCCTCGGTGTCAGAGTGACAAGTATCGGTATGCGGCATATGTGCAGGCGATGCTCAAGTCACGAGCGCAAATCAGCATCATCGGCGGAACAGTCGATGGTTTGCAGACGGAAAATGGACGCATCACCGGTGTGCTGGTGCGCGGTGTTGATGGCCATGTGCAGGCTTTGCAGGCACGGGCGGTGGTGCTGACGACCGGGACGTTCATGCGGGCACTGATGCACACCGGACCGAGCAAAACCGAAGGCGGACGGATTGGGGAAGGCTCAGCGGTGGGTATCAGCGGGGCGCTGCGTGAGCTGGGGTTTGAACTGGGTCGTTTGAAAACCGGGACGCCCCCCCGGCTCGATGGGCGCACGATTGAGTTTGAACGCTTGCCGGTGCAGTGGGGTGATCAGCCGCCGATACCGTTCAGTGAGTTGACGGGGGTGGGTGATGTAACCGTGATTGAAAGCCCAGGCATGGCCATGCCTGGGCTTTGCGGAAATCAACCAGCAATGAAACGATTGTTCCCGGTGTTGGAACAGCGACCTTGCTGGATCACGCAGACCAACGCATCGATTCATGAATTGATTGCAGCGAATCGGGAACGGGCACCGTTGTTCAACGGGCAGATTGATTCGACCGGGCCAAGGTATTGTCCGAGCATTGAGGACAAGGTGTTTCGATTTGCGGACAAATCGAGTCATCATGTTTTTTTGGAACCTGAGTCGCTGGACAGTGATGAAATTTACTGCAACGGCATCAGTACATCGTTGCCGCAAGATGTGCAGGAAGGGATTATCGCGCAGTTGCCGGGGTGTGAGCGGGCGAAGATTTTGCGGTACGGGTATGCGGTGGAATATGACATGGTTTGGCCGCACCAGATCGATGCGACGGGGATGACCAAGCGGGTGGAGGGTTTGTTTTTAGCTGGGCAGATCAACGGCACCAGCGGGTATGAGGAGGCGGCGGGACAGGGGTTGGTGGCGGGGTTGAATGCGGTGCGATTTGCGCGGGGCTTGGAGTTGGTGCGCTTGCGCAGGGATCAGGCATACCTTGGGGTGATGATGGATGATTTGGTGACCAAGGTGCCCCGGGAGCCGTACCGGATGTTCACGAGTCGCGCCGAGTTCAGGTTGCAATTGAGGTCGGACAATGCGGACCAGCGATTGACGCCGTTGGGACGACAGTGGGGTTTGGTGAATGATGCGCGCTGGG
>CAYRTH010000237.1:0-1770 GCA_964427135.1 uncultured Phycisphaeraceae bacterium | reverse complement strand
TGAAAATGGGCGATGCCGGGCAATTTGGCCACCGTTGCGAATGGACCAAGTCACACAACCCATTTCCCCAGATGTCAAGTGATTTGCCGAAAACAACCTATTGCCCACCATTTTCGCATCAAAACACTTGTTGGTATTGATTACTTTGCTGAAATACTCGCTAATTGATTCTGATTTGCAACTACGTCTTTTGGAAAATTTGCCGAGGTCGATCCTCAAACCACTTTCGGAGGCTTCATGTTTCAGCACAAACATCAGCGCACCTTGACCGACCTCACGCACTCTTTGATGATCGCCTTGAGTGCGGGCTTGATCACGACTGCTCAAGCCGACGAAACTCATACCCCGGCCCAAACGCAGGCCGAATCACCCGCCACGTTGGTTGATCGCCCCAGCGATCAAGCAGACCAAGGAACCGTCGCACCGAACGATCAAGCCGATGCCGTGGTCGAACCACCGCAAAACCTGTCCTTGAACGACATCCTTGAACGCGAGCAACTCACCGGCAACTGGTGGGGCGCACGTTCCGCCCTCGACGACCTGGGCTTGTCGTTGAATGTGACGCTGATTTTCGATCACTCGCACAACGTCAGCGGCGGTCTGTCGCGCGGTTCAGCCACGCGCCATGTGCTGTCGGTCGCAGGGTCGGTTGATTTCACCAAGCTGTTGGACCTGCCCTCGGGTTTGCTGTTTGTCGATTTTCATCAGCAGAACGGGCCAGGCGGTTCCGAGGAGGTGGGTGATTTTCAGGGCGTTGGCAACTGGGACGCTGATGGGTTGACGCAGGTCAGCGAACTTTGGTTTGAGTACGAATTTTTCGATGGAATGCTGCGCACCAAACTCGGCAAGGTCGATGCCAACAGCGAATTTGCCTATAGCGAGTTGAGTGGCGAGTTTGTGCATGGGGCAGCGGGAACAACGGTGACGAACCCGGTGTTGCCGACGTTCCCGGACCCGGCCATGGGTGTCAATGTGTTTGTGTACCCGCTCGAAGGTTTGTCGATCGGGTTTGGTTTGTATGACGGGGCCTTGGCGGAGGGGGTTCGAACCGGTTCACTTGGCCCCAGCACGTTTTGGGGCGATCCGTCGGACTTGTTCATGATTGGTGAAGTCGCTTACCGGTGGCACTTGCTGGAAAACAAATTACCCGGTCGCGTTGCGGTGGGTGGTTGGCATCACACGGGGACCTTCGACCGTTTCACAGGCGGGAGCGAAGACGGCACCCACGGATTCCACCTGTTCATCGATCAAATGGTTTGGCTCAGTGAGTCGTTGCAGGGGGATGAGTTAGCTGATTTAAGCGCAGCAGGATTGGGTTTGTTTATTCAGTATGACTGGGGCCAACCCGACGTTTCGGAGGCTGAACACCATATCACCGGCGGTTTCACCTGGCGTGGGTTGATTCCCTCCCGTGAAAGCGATGTGCTGGGCGTGCTGATGTCATGGGTGCAATTCAGCGATGATGCCGGGTTTTCAGAAAACGACGAGTCGGCCTTGGAACTGATGTACAAGGCGTACCTCACGCCTGCTGTCATGGTGCAACCCTATGTGCAATACATCATCAACCCCGGCGGCGACGTGTTGATTGACGATGCCACCCACCTGGGCGTACGGGTGGAAGTGAGTTTTTAACAGCGCGGAAGATTGAACACAGAGTGCACAGAGAAAAAAATGGGTAAAGCCAATCGTTTCAGACCTTGACTTCTAGGGTCAAATAGAGCAATTCGCGTAATTATTTGATCAGCAGTGGGGGCCATTCCGTCCCCTCTC
>CAYRTH010000236.1:0-1826 GCA_964427135.1 uncultured Phycisphaeraceae bacterium | reverse complement strand
AGGCGGTGGTGCAACCGACGACACCGGTCTGGCCCGATGGGGAAGGTTGGCAGGTGTCAGTGGAGGGTGTACAGGTGCGATTGCGGTTGTGGTGGGAGGAACCGGTATGTGATGCGTCGTCGTTGGTGATTGAGTTGGAAACGGAGAACGAGCTGGCAGAGCGGCAAGTGGTGGCGCAGTTGGCGATGAAGCCGGGCTGTCGGGTGGTGGAAGTGAAACGGGATTGGACGGGGGAGGCGCTTCGGTATCGCTGGCGGTTGGCGGTGAAGCGGCGCGAGGGTGGGGTTGAATCGAAGGTGGACGTGTGGGTGTCACACTGGTCGGAGTGGGTGCAGCCGAGGGAGACAGACGAACCGACGATCGTGTTGCAGGGGTTGGAGGTGATGCCATGAACAACACCGCATGGATAACGGCAAAAGCACACGAGGGCATCGTCAGCGGTGGTGAACCAATGGTGTTCATTGACGGGCAACCGCAGCCGAGCTTGCGTGTTGGGCAAATGGTGCGTCGTGGGCCATTGGATGAGGTGGAAGTGGAATTGGAGTACACGCCCCAAACGGCGCGGGTGATCGAGGCGCGGTCGTGGGAGGCAAAGCATTGCATGGTGGTGAAGGTGTGCCGATTGGATGGTGGTGAGTTGCGTTGGATGGTGCTGGCGGAGGGTCGGTTGCAAGAGCTAAACAGTGACGATCAACCGGGGCGCAGGCGACATCGCTTTGTGTTGGAGGATGATTGGAATGCAGTGTTGCGTGAACCGTTGAAATCGGTTTGGGGATGGGTGGATGGTCAAGTGCAATCGATACCCGCGGGGGGTTTATGGTTGGAGGTGGGGGAACGGAGCAATCGATCGTTGTTGCAATGTGCGTTGGGCGGACTGGTCGGCTGGGCGGTGAGAGCGACGGCGCAGGGTGAGGCATGGACGCTGGGTCAGACGTTGCAGGCAATCAGTACGTGGGGTCGGTTGCATTTGAGTGAGCGAAGTTTGCCCGAGGAGGTGGCAGGTTTGCCGCTTTCGGTGCGGGTGGATTTGTCGCTGCCATTGGCGGAGGTGTTGGAACACGTGCTCGAAGCTCATGGTTTGATGATGGAGCGCCAGCGCTGGAAAGAGGGGGCGCAGGCGAGTGAACAGCGACGAGTGATGCTGAAAGCAGAAGGGCGGCAGGTGGCGGAACCGGCCCCCATGAATGAAACGCAACGAATGTCGGTGGTGCGACAGCGCATGACGGAATCACCCGCGACCGCGCGGGAGTGGATAGTGCAAGCGGATGGGTGGGTGTTGGAATCGACGTTTGAACTGCACTCAGGCTGGGCACCGCCCTTGGCGGGACAACCCCCTGAAACCTACAGCCCAGCCACCAACGCCCAGTTTGCGCAGGTGGCCAATGTGTATCGGCTGTGGGTGCTCAATGAAGATGGAGCATTCAGCTCACCGGCGACCGGGTCGGCTCCGCGATTTGATTTGGCGACATTTTTCGATGACCCGTCGGTGCCGATCAAGCCGGTGCGATTTTTGGATGGATTGGTGATGGAAGCGGGCGGGGTGCGCCGCAAACCAAGGGTGGAGCAGAGTGTCGATGGTGGCAACACATGGCAACCCTGGGCGGGGCGTGTTTCGATATTGAATGACCGAGCTGGGCTTAGGTTGGATGATGCGACGTTGTCGGCGGAAGTTTTCACGGCTGCGGCAAGCGGTCAATGGCGTATGCGGGTGACAGCGAGTTTGCGTTCACCCAACCCGGTGACATTGCGACGCTGGCAGGGCAACCCGTTTGGTCGGGTGGAGGAAGCACGGGTGTTGTCGGTGGGTTCGATGTTTGCGTTTCGTC
>CAYRTH010000235.1:0-1896 GCA_964427135.1 uncultured Phycisphaeraceae bacterium | reverse complement strand
GGTGCGATGCCCAGAAAACCAAGTGATCCGCCGTTGACGAAAAACCATTGCAGGTTGTGCGTGGCGTAGTTGGCGGGGTCGGGGTTGACGTCGTAGCGTTCGGACAAATGAATTGATTGACTGGGTTTGGCAATCTGACTTAAACGAGGCGAGGTGTAACCGTTGACCCAGGCGGTGCGTCCGAGAATGGTGCCAAATCGGCGATCACTGTTGTTGACAACGTTGGCGGTGTAGGAGCGGGGGTAAAAACCAGCCGGGGGCGCCACTGCCCGCACTTCACGGGGGCAAATCAAGGTCTTCATGTTTTCCCGGGGCGGGTTGGTGTGATTCTGGGTCATGCTCACCTGTTCAAAACCCATGTACTTGGCGAGCAACCGATCCCAGTTGGCAAAGTGTTGCGGTGATGATGCGGCACCGGTCCATTCCAAATGCACAGTCGGCACGTCTTGGTTGTCCCCCGCGTACATCGCCGTCGCCAGTCCGATCTGTTTGAGGTTGTTTAAGCATTGGCTGTCCTGCGCCGACTGTCGCGCCGCCTGCAGCGCCGGCAGCAATATGCCGATCAGCAGCGCGATGATGGAAATCACCACCAGCAGTTCAATCAGCGTGAAACCTTGGCGTGTGGTTTTCATGATGAACTCCTTGGGCACGAAGGGGGTATTGTTGTCTGCCGTCGGCGATACAAAGCGATTGGTTTGTGAGTCCGTCACTTAGCCCCCGGTGAATGACCGGGGGCTAAATGAAACCGGGTTCAATCGTCAACTTGCACCAAGCATTTCACCCAACATTTCTCACACTGGATCGTTCGACGACAAACGAGTTCATGCGCAGCTGAGCCGGGGGCGATTCCGGTTCATTGAAACGTTGTTCGAGCAGGTCCAATGCCCGCTGTGCATACGCCTTCATGTCCACCTCAATCGACGAGAGCGGCGGATTCAGATACGGCACAATCAGCGATTCGCCCGCACAAGTCAGCAGACTCACATCCTCTGGAACGCGCAACCCACTCCGCTTAGCAAAGGTGTGTGTCACCGCCAATGCACCGGTCCACGCCAGGCAGAACACCGCTGTGAAATCAGTGCGCTGGTTGTCCAGCCAGCGACTCAAATATTCGTGCGTCACCGCAATGCTGTTTTGCGTCGGCTTGGTCGGACTGTCAATCAAAAGCGCAGACACATCGTGCACGCCCAGCGTTCGCATCGCACTGCGCCACCCGGCCAAACGATCAAACTTGGTCCGACTCATCGGTTCACTGGACACCGCCAGAATTCGACGATGGCCCTTGCTCGCTAGGTACTCCACCGCCAGTTTGCCGACCTGCAGGTCATCAATGCTGACGCTGGGCACAGCCTTGTCGTCCGGGGCCTCAAACACGCACACCACTGGACGATTGGGCTTGCGCAACGCAGTCTGCAAATGATCGGGCAATCGACCCCCGGTTAACAACGTGATCGCCCCATCGTTGTCGCCAATGGCGCGGGTCAGGTCCAAATCTTCCAAATCGTTCTGGTTGGCGTACACCTCAAACGCCCAATTCCGCGCTTCCCCGGCTGTGATGATTTCACGGGTCAAAGCATCGTAATCCGGCGAGGGCCAGGTCGGTCGAATGATGGCCACGTGATGCAACGCCCGCGGCCCGATCTGCGACATCACAAACCGCGAACGACCCGCCGGCCTGTGAATCAACCCTTCCCGCTGCAACCGTTCCAAAGCCCGCGTCACCGTCGCCTGCGACACCCCAAAACGGCTACGCAAAGCCGCCACCGTGGCCACCGCTTCGCCCGGCCTCAGGTCGCGCCATTCTTCACGCAATACCTTGGCCAGGGAAAAGTGTTTGGTTTCAACCAGCACACGCGGCATGTTGACCTCATTGAATAGTTCGTTGCCAGGGGCTAG
>CAYRTH010000234.1:0-2024 GCA_964427135.1 uncultured Phycisphaeraceae bacterium | reverse complement strand
CACCCGAAAATGTGGCACCCACGATTCTGACAGGTTTGATTGTCCGTAGAACCTAGTGCAGACGCTTTGCGTCGGTGTTCTGGTGAGCGCAGTGATATACCGCCGATGCCCTGGGTGGCTTTAACACGCCCGACCCTTCACCGCTGCACCTTGACCCGCTCCAGCCGACGATTGTTCCAGGCGTTGGGTATCAATCCCTGCACCTTGTCCGCATCGTGCACCGACAGCATGGTGTAATGGTGAATCGGTGCGATCGGCTGCTCGGTGAGCATCAAACGCTCCGCCTGCTGCAACACCTGCATGCGTTTTTGGGGGTTCAATTCCCGCGCTGCCTGACGCATCAGGTTGTCGAATTGCGGGTTGTTGTACTGGGCATCGTTGTTGCCGTTGTCGGAAATGAATTTGTCCAAAAAGGTCGTCGGATCACGGTAATCGCCGAACCAGCCTGCGCGACTGATGGCAAAATCATGCGAGCGCAAGCGCTGGCCGAACTGGGTTTTTTCCACGCCCATGAGGTTCACCGACACGCCCAGGGTTTGCTCCCAGTGATTTTTGATTTGCTGGGCGATCTGACCATGGGCGCCTTCGGTGTTGTACAAAATCGATAGCCCCGTCAGCCCGCGCCCGCCGGGGTAGCCGGCTTCGACGAGTAACTGACGCGCTCGTGTCAGGTTGGTCTGCAAATCATCACTGTCGGTCAGGGCATCCATCGGCGGCTCATAACCAGCCAATGCCCCCGGTGGCACAAACGTTTTGGCGATCGGCTGAAACCCACGGGTGACACGCTCGACAATCGTTTGTCGATCCATCGCCAATGAAAGGGCCTGGCGCACACGCACATCCTGCAACGGGTTTTTGCTGCCATCCAAAAAAGTCGGGGCACAGTTGAAGTTGTAAAAGTACGTGCCCGCCCCGGCCACGACATGCACATCGTTGCGCAAGCCTTCACGAGCCTGCCGCACGAGGTCCGCTGCCAGGGGCGAAGCACTGCGAACATCGGGCAACCAATCGACATCGCCGCGCTGATACGCCAGCATGGCGGCGCCTTCGTCGCCGACGATTTGCATCAAAATGCTTTGATTGCCCATCGCGGCGCGATTCCAGTAATGCTCGTTGGCAACCAAACGAATATCACGCTTGAAACGCCGACGTTCCAAGACATAAGGCCCGTTGCCCACCACCCTGCCCGGTCGCGTCCACATCGGGTCCAGCGTCCATAAACCCGTGCTTTCATCCAACGTCATCTGCGCTTCAACACTGGCGCGATGCACCGGTACGAACGTGATGAACCCCAGCAGTTCTAAAAAGTATGAACAGGGGTTTTCCAATGTGACCACCAGCGTATGCGCATCGGGGGCACTGATACTCACCTGCTGATCGAAATATTGCAGGGCTTGTTCGAGTAATTCTTTCGCGCTGCCCTGACCCGTGTCCGATGATTTTGCGAACAGGGCCAATTGTTGTGAACGGAAGGTGAAAAATTCACGGGCGCCCTTGATGACGAAAAATAATTGCGCGTAGTCGGCGGCGGAATCGGGCATCATGGCCCGTCGCCATGCGTAACGAAAATCTTCCGCCGTCACCGGGTCGCCGTTGGCAAAGCAAGCCTCGGGGCGCAGGTGAAAGGTGTAGGCGAGTCCGTCGGGGGACATCGACCAATGGCTGGCGACCGCCGGGCCGATTTGCAGACTGGGGACTTGGACGCGGACCAGGCCTTCGAACATGCATTCAGCCACGCGAATATCTTCCAGCCAGGTCATCCGCTGCGGGTCGAGGGTACGCAGTTCGACCGCACTGATATAGCGCAGATCAGCATCACCCCGACCGGCACCACTGACCCATAGCCAGGTCGATAGACCGACAAGCACGAGCAGAATGATGAATAAGTTGCGCAGCATCGTAATACTTATTTTGAAGTATAGGGTGTTTACAGCACAAATCAGAAAACATGAATAATGGGCCACGAAGGCACGAAGGACACGAAGACGAATAAGAACAAGATAAATGAACTCAACACAGAGGAC
>CAYRTH010000233.1:0-2204 GCA_964427135.1 uncultured Phycisphaeraceae bacterium | reverse complement strand
CAATCAAGGCGTTAAACCAATCGCCATCCCTCCGTTAACCGGACAGTACTGATTCGAAATCCAAAATCCGAAATCACCCGTTAACTCGTGCATCCTCGACATGCAACTCCAACCGCCTTTGACCCTGCCAGGTGGAAATCACCGGCCGAAAGACGATGTCCAGTCGTGAGCCGGGGACCAGTTGGTCTTCCAAATCGCCCGCGCCGAACCAGACCGCCTCGGCATGACGCCCACCGCCCCCAACCAGCGAACGCAACAACAAACGAAGGTGTTTGCCGCTTTGCCCCATGCGACGCACCGGCCCGGCCAGTATCACGTTGCGTAAACAAAACAACGGCGAGGGATTGCCCGCCCCGAACGGCGCCATTTTTTGCACCTGTTCCGCAAGCTTGAAAGACAGATCGTCGAGCGTGCAATCAACATCAATGGTCAACCAGCCGGTCAATGCCTCGACGGGCAGTTTTGCATTGATGAACGTCACCAGTGATTGGCGAAACACTTCAATATGGGTTGCTTCCAACTTCAATCCCGCCGCCATGGCGTGGCCGCCGAAGGTGGTTAAATGGGGAGCACAATGACACAACGCTTCGTGCATTGAAACCCCCGGCACACTGCGTGCCGAGCCATGGGCATGACCATCCGCCACGCTGAGCATCACCACCGGCCGATGAAACGCCTCGACCAACCGACTGGCGACAATACCCACCACCCCGGCGTGCCAACCTTCCTTGCCCAGTACAATCGCGCGTTGCTGCGGGCCGTGGTAGCCGTGTTCCTCGACCAGTGATTTGGCTTCGTTAAAAATACTTTTTTCCGTCGCGCGACGCACATCGTTTTGCTGACACAAAAATTTGGCGATTTTCGTCGCCTCATCACCCCCGGCTGTCGTCAGCAGGTGCACCGCCTCACGGGCATGACCCATCCGACCACAGGCATTGAGCCTTGGCCCCAGTACAAAACCAACGTGATAGGCATCGATTTTTTCATCGCGCAATTTCGAAGCGTCAATCAATGCGTTCAACCCGACGAATTGCGTGCGTTTGATCTGACCCAACCCAAACGCGGTGATGATGCGGTTTTCCCCCAGCAACGTCACCACATCCGCCACCGTGCCCAACGCTGCCAAACTGAGCAAATCCAGCAACAAGGTTTTGTAATTCGAGGGCACACGATCCGACCCGTTCCATACGCGGGCAAATTGCCAGGCCAGTTTGAAAGCAACGCCCGCCCCACACAGGTCCGGGAACGGATACGGCTCACCTTGCGCCTGCGGCAAACGCGGGTGTACCAACACCTGCGCCGCAGGCAGTTGTTGTGGGTTGAATTCGTGATGATCGGTGATGATCAGATCGATGCCGTGGTCGGCCATGAATTTGGCCGGTTCGATAGCCGTGATGCCGCAATCGACGGAAATGATCAGCGGCGGTTGCGTGACCGTGATCGTGTTGTCGGTGTCAACGGCGTCATCGTTGGCAACCTCGTCGCCCTCGCCGGGGTCACTGGTGAGGGTCGGGGCGTTCACGCCTGCCAGTTTGCACAGTGCCTTGGTGTTAAGGCCGTAGCCCTCATCAATGCGATGCGGCACATACGTGGTGACTGTCGCCCCGGCCAGTTTGAGCATGTGCCAGAGTATCGCCGAGGCACAGACACCATCGACATCGTAATCGCCGTAAATGACGATGGGCTGGCCATCGCGCACAGCCTTGGTCAGTCGTTGCGCTGCAACATCCAACCCCGGTAGCAACGCCGGGTCATGCAGGTCGGTGAGTTTGGGTTCCAAAAATCGGCGGGCGGTTTCCGGGTCATGCAACCCGCGCTGATTTAGCAACGTTGCCAGCAACGGTGAAATACCAAGGGCGGTGGCTAGGTTGTGATGATCATCTGCTGTGTCAGTGGCTTGCGCCCTCACCCGGCTCGCCCCCAGCGGCTCGCCACCTTCTCCCGGAGGGAGAGGGGGTTTTACGGTCACTTGGCCACTTGACCACTCGGCTACTTGGCCACTTGCTACAGCCACTTGGCCACTGGGCCACTGGGCCACCTGGCTACTTTCGGCCCGCTTCTTCCAACTTTTCCGCAGCCCTGCTTCGTGCATGGCTCCATCATATGGTTCCATCATAACCCACACAATCATTACAACACTTACCCATTTTCCCTAAGAGCCTGTATGAAAACCGCTATGCTGCGGGTTTGAGTCGGCGGACCAT
>CAYRTH010000232.1:0-2283 GCA_964427135.1 uncultured Phycisphaeraceae bacterium | reverse complement strand
CATTCACCCCACGCACTCGCATCAAATCCCCCAAATGCCCGCGCCACTGCCTCAACTCCGGCCGATCTTTATCACTGGGCGCCACCGGCAACATCACCATGCGCTGTCCCTGAATGCCATCGATTTTGAGCGTCTGTCCTGATTCCCACGCTTCACGATGTCGCCAGACCCACGGTTCCTGTCCGTCACCGGGTATGTACACCAGCAATACATCACGCAACGTGCCGGGGAATTGGTGCTTCAACTCGCCCACGGGGCCGGCTGGTCCGAGGGTGACTTTGCCGACCGGGCTGGGCCATGTGCCGTGTGCGCGTTTGGTCAATGCGCCAAAGCTCGGCATGTGGTTGTCTATTTTTTCCAGCACACTCAATTCCAGCAACTTGGCGGTGGAACGCATCGGTGCAGCGGCTTGATTGGGGTTGGCTGCATCGACAACATAACGCTGCGGGTCGATGAACTCACCGCCCTGACTGTCGGCCAATAACCCCGGGGCTGACAGGGTGTCGTGCAGGGTTGTATTGAGTGGGGGGCTGGTGGTGCTGATCGTCGGATTGTTGCTGTTTTCAGGTTGCCCCAATTGCAAGTTGACCCGGCCGTGTTCAGGGACATACAGCGCTAGCCAGCTTTGCTTACGTGTCACGCCTGTCACCGCATCAATGTCGATCACTGAAAAATGGGCGATGCTGTTGCGCCCGGGTCGCATGAAAAACGCACCCGCCCAGGTCAGCAGGGTGAACACCAGCACCAATCCCGCATACACCAGCCAGGCATGACGCACCTTGCCCCTGCGTTTGAGCCAGGCGTAACTGCCCGGCCCGGCAGTCAGCCAGTAAATGCCAAATACAATGATCGCCGCCAATAAAGCCGGTGCCGCCGTTTCACGCATGGCCACCAAACCGGTCACGAATCCGCTCACATCGACCCAGCGATAGCGCATATTCGGCGGGGGATTGTCCAATCGTTCCGCGACCAGGTACGCATCCGTGTAAACCGGCCCACGCAAACCCAATAGCGTCGGCCAAAGCTGCACATTCACCGGGTTGTAATTCTGCGTGAAAGGATTGGGTAACTGCAGTGCCGCCAGCCTTCGATCCGTAATGTCCAAACCGATCATCGTCACGCGACCCAAACCCTGCGGCCCGGCCACGACCCAAGGCCGACCTTGATCATCCTTCAACACAGCCGTGGCTTTGGTACCCGCTGGTAACGCAAACCAGCGTACGGCAAAACGATCATCGCCCTCGCGGATCGGCTGACCCAGCCAGATCGGCAGTTGCAACGTGCGCACGTCTTCCAAACGTTGTATCTGACCGCGTTCCACCGGCAATAAATCACGCAAGGGTGAACCGGTCCATAATTCGCCTTCGCTGGGCAATATGACGATCAAATGCCCGCCGCGCTCCACCCATTCACGCAGCGCCTGGCGTGATGGTTCACTGACATCCATCGCTCCGGGGTCGCCGGCCTGGGGTGTCCATATCAAGGTGTGAAACATCGACAAGCCATACCAGCGATCGGGTAATTCAGCCGCTGACAACCCTGATATCAAGGTGAGTGGTTCGTGCTGGGTTGGCAGGGTTTCGTAAGGTCGCAAACCCATCAACCCCGGTGGCAGGCCGACGATACCGATGGGGCGTTTGCCTGGTTCGACTCGGCGCGGCAGTGGTATCGCAGCCCGAGCCAGTACGCGACCGCCTGTGCTGTCGATCGGGTCATCAGGGCCGACTTCCAGCACCCGTACATTGGCAAGTGCTTGCGGGGATGTCGTGGCGGGCAACATCGCATACATCCATGCCCGTTGCACATTACCGGGGCCTGGACCCAGCGTCACCCATCGGCGGTAAAGCACCAGGTCGCCATCGGCATCGGGTACGCTCCATTCGCAGAGCACCCGCCGGGGTTGCGGTGATGGGTTTTCCAGTGTCACCACCATCGGCGTCCATGAGCCGGTCTGGTAATAAGCACCGACCCCGATACCGGTGCTTGCGATCTGTAAACGGACTGCTTCCAGTTGCGCCTGTGCATGGCCGGTGAGCATCAGGGGGATAACCAGCAGATGCAAAATGAATCGTGTGAAGTTCAAACCATGATGCCCCGTGAGGTTTGCAACATGGTAACGCAAGTGACGACCTGAAGTGGCAAGGAGTCAAGTGCATATCACCCACGCCTGAACTAACAAAAAATGACGCCGTGGGCTTTAGCCCCGGATTTGCTCTTCATACATCCGGCCCTAGCTGCTACGGACATTCATCCGGGGTGGTGATGCCTGCGGCGAGCCAGACG
>CAYRTH010000231.1:0-2464 GCA_964427135.1 uncultured Phycisphaeraceae bacterium | reverse complement strand
GCCATCTCATCGCCAATCACACATTTCGTGCTGACCGCCGAGTACGAAAGCACCGCATGCACCAACAGCAATATCACCACCGTCGGCCAACCCAGCCACCATGGCATATTTGTTTTTGATAAGCGTCGTAAACCCAACGTTGTCATGCTCACCCCTTGGTCGTGCGATATTGCTGATGAAGCGACCACAAATGACCCAATGATCGAAACAGGTCCATCGGTTTGACCTTCGACTCACCCACCTCACGCCACTGTCGCAACGGTAACTCATACACCAACGTTTCCAATGCCTGTGCCTGCCCTCCGCCCATATGCTGCCGCAGTCGCAGCAATAATTCCACATCCACCAGCCAGCGCGAAAGCATCGGCTGATCCAGCATTTTCATCAGCCCATCACTGATACGCATCAATTTCGCCCCACACTGTGTGTCATACACCTCACAACTCAGCGCAAGCGCCGCACAGGTCGCAAACACTCGTCCGACATAATGCCGCATCCGCAACCGCTGAATGTCCCACCCCAGCATTTTCACCCGTGAACCCATCACCCATTGCACCCCCGGCTTGTCCTGCATCACTTCCACAAACCTGGGCAACTCCGACAACGGCGTCGCCAAGTCCGCGTCCCAGTAACCGACATATTCAGGTGCCGAAGGCGTTTGAGCCTGTGCTCCGATTTGGGGCTTCAATGCCGCCAATAACCCTCGCCGCACCGCCTCCGCCTTGCCGACGTTCATCGGCAGATCAAGTACCCGTACCTGCGTGGGTAGCTGGTCACGCAGTTGTTCCAACAATCGCAACGTGGCGTCACGGCTGCCATCGTTGACCATCAGTAAATGCAAATCCGCTTGCGCTTGCAGGGCCGCCTTGAAATCCTCCCTCGGCAGACGCTGAGCTTCGTTGTAACAGGGTATCACCAGCGTCACCATGCATTGTTTCCTTCATGGGTATTGGTTGGTCAGCGCCGCGACATGTCGCTGTCTTTGATCTGCATACGCACCTTGCCATGGGTTTCACCATTGAAGCACGCTGGAATGAACCATCTGGTATCAACCTCGCCAACCAATGTACAACGGTAATATGGCGCAACCTTTTCAGCTTTCCAAAATGTCAAGCCACACCCATTCGCGTCGTCACTTCGCATCGCCCTGCCTCATCCGTCAGGTAGTCCGCTTGGATACGATTTGCATCGGCGAAACATCATGTTACCCGGCTGAGTATTGTCATGCAGAAGCCGAGGGCGGGCCGAGCCTTCATGAAAAAACCCGGCCGAGGTGGCCGGGCTTGGTCTTCACAATTTATCAATCGGCGACCGACTCATGCCATACGCCGACGCAGTAACAGCATGGAACCCATTCCCGCCAATAGCAGTGCCGAGGTCGGTTCGGGAATGATCGTGATGCGCGACTGCGTGAAATCAATCCGTCCGACATTCACACCCAGGTCACTGTTGCCGCCACCGACGAACGCGATGAGTCGAAGTTCTTCACCGCTGCGCACCGGCTCCGAAATCCCGATCATCGTATTGGGATCGATCGTCACGTTGAAAAGTCCGGTCGTAGCCTGATTGTCGGAATTGTTGTTAATCAAGTTCATTAGAGCAAAAAACTCGGCGGAGTCGAACTCCGTGGTCATCTTGTTCAAGACCACGCTCAGATCAAGCCCGAACACGTCGAAAAATGATTGCCCCACCGGGTCATTGGCCGCGCCGTCCCGGAAACCAACGACCACGGATTGAGTGAGAACTACCTCATCGTTTGAAAAGTTTGTACCAACAAGCTCGATGACACCGAAGTAGGCATACGTCAAATAATCTTCGAAATCAACCGGGGGGAATGCTTCGACAAAGTTTATAAAGCCGAACCCGCTGGCACCGTCGAGTTGACCGCCGCTGCTACCGCTGCTCTGAAGTGATTGGAGAAAAGCCGACTGACCGGTCAGCTGATAGAACGTCGGATTGCCCTCGAACTCTTCAACGATGTTACCGTCGGCCGCTGGAGCGGAGATATCATGGAGTATCTCCCCCATATCGTACGAACTGGCCAACACCGGCCCAGATGCGAAAACCATCCCAGCCATGGCGATCATCGCATGCTTCACAGCGGACTTCTTTTCTTTCAACATCAACATCGATCAATCCTCCCTCTTTTGCCACGATACCTCACCACGGC
Source organism: uncultured Phycisphaeraceae bacterium (assembly GCA_964427135.1). GTDB lineage: Bacteria > Planctomycetota > Phycisphaerae > Phycisphaerales > Phycisphaeraceae > JAJXSS01. Next base: position 294 of record CAYRTH010000231.1, on the reverse strand, counting down.
CATCCAATGGCAACGTAAGGATCAATTCATGGCGCGATTATGATAATTGAGGTTATACTCGTTTTAGCTAAAGGCAAGGTTTCTGCGGTCTTTCGTTGGAATTAACCTCATTTGTTAAATTAGGTAACAACCGTTGATGCATAGTCTTTCCATGAATCGGGATGGCAAGCCTACTCGACAAGCATAAGTACATTTATCCGCAGGTATCGAAACACATCGGCTTGCATCACCCTGCGACAACCGACCAAATGCCTGATAAACACTAAAATGGGAGCGGCAGGATTCGAACAAACA
>CAYRTH010000230.1:0-2595 GCA_964427135.1 uncultured Phycisphaeraceae bacterium | reverse complement strand
CGAGGTCTTGCCGCAAAATGAGCAGGTGGTGACCCTGCGTCCCTTGAAACCACTGTCACCGGGAGTGTTGTTTTCCATGCGATGAGTACCGTCCTTGTCGTAGCGTTGGTGGGGTGGGCAGCAGTCCACGCGGGGCGACGACCTGATGCTCAGGTCAAAGCCTGCTCTCTATTCATGATCGACCATCGGCTCAATCACCTTGACTGCTGCAAGTTACGTTGCAGTCTGCTTTTTTTCGACTGCGCAACGTGAGTTACATTCTATCAAACTGCCCCTTGTCAATCATGCCAAGCGGTTTTCCCGGGTTTGTCAGGGTTATCCGGGCCTTGGCCAGGTGGAGAATTGGTGGGGAATTGAGCCAGTAGTTTTTCACGGGCACGGTTGAATTCATCATCCGTCAGTTGGCCCTGTTGATGCAAAATACGCAGGTCTTCGAGGCTGAAGCCGACCTGTGAATCATCATCACCGACATCAGCGCGGTTGAACAGTCGATAAACGACCACCCCGATCACGATGAGCACCAGGGCCACCAGCAGCGTCACCCCTGCCCATACCATGATTGATTGGGTTTGCGTCGTCGCCGGGGTTTGTGCCAATGAGGTCAGCATGGGGGTGATCGAGGTTGATAGGTGGATTATAAAGCCCACGTCGGGTGCCACATAGCGCCCCGAAGGGCGCTATGTGCCGACGATCTGAGTAGCCCAGCCGCCCTCGGCTGGGGTCAATCACCCTTGATACACACCGCCGGGGGCGGCGGTGCCACAATACACACACAGCGCCCGCTGCGCGGGACGCAGTGTGGCACCCGAGTTCACCCATGAATTTACTTGGCTGCTTCAACCTTATCGACTTCGCTGATCGTCGCGGTTTCCAGCACCTTGTCCAGCGTCTTGGTGTCACGGATTTCCAGATACACCTGTTCGATCTGCCCGCTGCGTTGCATTTGCTGACGCAGTTTTTCAGGTCGGCGACCCTGCTGCATGGCCACCATGTAAATCGCCTGGTTCACTTCGTTTTCCGTCACATCGACATTGTGCTTTTTGGACAATCGGTCGAGTATGAAAAACAGTTTGAGCTGACGGGCCGCCTGTTCTTCGCTGCCAGCCTTGGCCTCGGCAATCTTCTGGGCGATGTCGGTTTCGGGCACGCCCTGCATGGCCATGTCCACCGCCTGACGATGCAGCAGTCGAGCCGTCTGCCGCTTGCTGAGGTTGGCGGGCAACTCCATCGGCACCATTTCAAGCAGCATCGCGGTCAGTTGCTGATGCATGGCTTGTTTCTGTGAACGCTCATTGCGTGATTGCAGCACTTCCTTGATCCGGGTCGTCAGGGCCTCCGCGTTTTCCATGCCCATCTGTTTGGCGACATCGTCCACCGGTGACAGTTCAATGCGTTCGATTTTGTCCACCCGCAGCATCAGTGTCACCGCTTTGTTGGCGATGCGTTCGTCTTCGTGGCCGGCCGGGCCGGTGATCGAAAGGGTGATCAGGTCGCCAGCTTTTTTATCAAGCATGGTTTTGCCAAGGTCATCAATGGCGATGCCCGCCACCTGCCCCTTGAATTGCTGCGTTTCACCGGTCACCAGCACATAGGTGCCCGGGTGATGCGCGATTTCGGGGGCGTCGGCCTGGGCGTTCTGACCTTCGAGAATACGCAGATCGACCAATACAAAATCGTCCACCAAAGCGCCGCCTTGGGTGACTGCATTCATTTTCCCATGACGCTTTTGCAGGTTATTCACTTCCTCCTGCACCTGCGCATCGGTGACTTCCATTTTGGGTTTTTGAATGGCTACGCCCGCCAGGTCGGGCAGTTCAAAATTGGGCACGACCTCGATTTCCACCACCACGGTCATCGGGCCGCTGTCGGGCAGTTTGAGTTTGTCAATGTCCTTGACTTCCGGTTCGCCGAGCACTTCGAGCTTTTGTTCCTCGACCGCCTGACTGTAGCTTTCGCTGATGAGTTGGCCGCGCACATCTTCACGCAGCGAATCGCCGAAGCGCTTTTCAATCAGTCGCATCGGTGCCCGGCCACGACGAAAGCCCGGTATCGCGGCATCGGTTTTCAGCTTGCCCATGTTTTCCTTGAGCTTGGCTTCAATACGCGATGCGGGTATTTCAATGCTGATCGATTTGCGCGCAGGCCCGGCATCACCGACCGTGACGCTCTGTTCCAGCTTGGGCTTGGCGTCGGGGGCTGGGGTTTGCGTCACTAGCGTATCGACGCTGGCGTTATCAAGGGATGGGGTGACAGGGGCATCAGTCATGATGAAAGCTCCGTGGTTCGTCAACGTGTCGATGAACAACCGTGACGGGGTTGATGAATGATTCAGTTGTGTGGCGCGTGGTTTTGTGAAACGTAGGTGGGTTGAATGTTTGCCGACCAGCGCCTGACGGGGCTCACGCGGCCTTTCGTCGGTATCTCGGCAAGTCAATCATTATGAACGGGTTGGCAGTGCGGGTCAAATGCGTGAGGAAGTGGTCGAGTGGTCGAGTGCGGAAAGAAGTGGTCGAGTGGTCGAGTGCGGAAAGAAGTGGTCGAGTGGTCGAGTGGCCGAGTGGCCGAGTGGCCGAGTGGCCGAGTGGCCGAGTGGCC
>CAYRTH010000229.1:0-2662 GCA_964427135.1 uncultured Phycisphaeraceae bacterium | reverse complement strand
GTGTGCTTCGTGGCCTCGTGGCCCATTCGGTGCTGCTTTGCTCCATGAGACGACCGATTTGCACTTTTTATATGCAAAGTCCTTTGATTTGCTTGACCCAACCGAAAATGCGGTCTATGTTGAGTGTATCGTTTGGGTTATTGGGGAGAGTCTGTGCAGGCTTACCAGGCCCAAGAGGAGGAACCGGGTGTTCAGCCCGGCCAAGTCGTAAGGGGAGTCATTATCATGAATCAAGAAGCGATGCAGGCGCTCATTCAGCGCAGCCGTGACATTCTCGCTCGTTCCTTGCAAGGGTCACAAGCAGCCGCACTGGCAGCAGTGATCGTGCCCTTGGGTTCCCTGGCGCTGTCGCAAGGCAACCAGGCCATGGCACTCACGGAAATCGGCCCGGAATATTCATCACGCGTCGATTCGGTCATCACCGATCAGGGCAACGGCGTCTCGCGTTACGAATTCACCGTCGTCAACACCACCGACCCTTACAGCGGGTATCAGGGCGGCCAATTCCTGATCGTCAACTGGGAATTGCCTTCCTTCACTAACCCGACCTCGATCATTTTCAACATTCAAAGCCCCTTCGGCTGGGATTACGAAATCATCGAAGGCGTCAATTCCAGCACTCAGTACTACAACAATGTCGAAGGCCCCTACGGCCAGTACATCTGGGAATACGACTCCACCCAAGACCCGCAAGTCGCTGCCAACGGCGGCAACAATCCGTATCCGCTGGAGTTCAGCGCCTACGACAATCCGCCCTTTTTGATTCACTGGTTCACGGTGACGGGGAGTGAAATTGGACCGACCGCCCCGATTTTTCCCGGTGACAGCTTGAGCGGGTTCAGCTTCGATACCTTGGCGACCAGTTCTGACAATTCGCCCTATAGCTCAAGCTGGTTGTTCCAGCCGATTCGTCTGGGCGATCCCCCGGTGCCTGGTAGCAACGACACGGGTATTTCCGTGCCCAGCAACTTTGTTCCTGAACCCACCAGTCTGCTTCTTTTGGCGGGCTTGGCGGGCATGACCACGCTGCGTCGTCGTCGAGCCTGATTCATCCTTTGACTGTTGACCCCGAATTGATCTACATCAACCGCACCATCACCGGTGCGGTTTTTTATTGGTAGCCCAGCACCGGGGTGCCCTCGGCCGTGTGAGTAAAGCCGCCGATAGAGCAATTTGCGTAATTATTTTCCAGTCGTGTTGCCCGTTCCGTCCCCTCTCCCTCCGGGAGAGTAGGAGTGTTCGCTTCGCTCTCATTTGGGTGAGGGCGTCGCTTACGGTTGAATTACGCTTGATTTACAGTATGAAAACGCGGAGCGCCCTCACCCGGCCTCGCAGGCTCGGCCACCCTCTCCCGGAGGGAGAGGGGGTCAGAAAATTACGCGAATTGCTATAGAACACCGCCGAGGGCGGCGGTGCCACATTCACGAGCACAGCCGACATCCTCCGCTGCTTGGTCATCCCCATAACACATTGGTTATCTTGACTTGCATCAATAGTTTCACCCGATTTTGTCTGGTTTCATCAGGACCGGATCAACTCCCTTTAACTCTGCGTCGATATTCGCAAGAGGAAAGCCCGACAAGTGCTTGGTCGAGTGTGATCAACTTGGCACCATGTCGGAACCTGGCTTGGTCACCAGGGGTGTGGTTTTGGGGCGAGCCCCAGCCACTGGTCAATGATGTGTCCCGTCGTGTTTTGTACAGGGAGGCTCGACATGTTACGTAACGTTCGCATCGGCACCCGCCTGATCGTGTCGTTTTTACTGGTCTCCGCCATCACCGCCATCGTCGGCGGCATCGGCTACTGGGGCCTGGGCCACAGCGCCGAAATGATTCATGAAATCGGTGAAGTCCGTCTGCCCAGTGTGCAAAGCCTGCTCGAAATCGACTCGGCGGCCAACGGCGTGGTGATCTGCAATCGCACCATGTTGGATCGCAGTCTCTCCAAAGCCGAACTGGAGAAAACCTACGCTCGGCTGGATGCCTTCTGGAAAAAAATCGACGAAGCCTGGAAAGTCTATGAACCCCTGCCTCAAACCGAGGAGGAAGCCAAAGTCTGGAAGGAGTTTGTCCCCGCTTTTGAAAAGTGGCGCAGCCTGGTCGGCGACTTTCGCAAAATGTGTCAGAAGATGGACGCTATGGGTCCTGCCGATGTCGATGCCATGACTGATTTGCAGTACCAAGCTCGATCCTTCGTGCTGGGCGATGTCTATCAATCACGACTCAAGGTCAGTGAACTGCTAACTCAGCTTGTCAAGATCAATGTTGAAGTCAGCCAATCGGCGGTGGAAGATGGTTTGGCCACGGCGCTGTTTCTGGAGCGTACGGCCCTGGTTTCCATCGCCTTGGGCACCCTATTGGCCATCGCGCTGGGTGTGTTCATGTCAAGGGCCATCACCCGGCCGATCGCGCTGATGGTCGAACGCCTCAAGGACATTGCCCAGGGTGAAGGCGACCTCACCAAGCGCGTCGATCAGGATGCCAGGGACGAAATCGGTCAACTGGGCAAGTGGTTCAACACCTTTGTGCAGAAGGTGCACGACATCATCGCCGAGGTGGCCCTGACCACCCGTGACGTGGCCTCGGCTGCCACCCAGATCGCCGCATCCAGCGAACAGATGGCCAGCGGGATGAAGGAGCAATCGCAACAGGTGACGCAGATT
>CAYRTH010000228.1:0-2915 GCA_964427135.1 uncultured Phycisphaeraceae bacterium | reverse complement strand
TGACGGTGTTGTGGTTGACGTGCTGGGCGGGTTTGAGTCCGATGGCGGGGGGGGTGGGTCGTGATAAGCGAAATGAGTCAGTGAAGGCACGCCCTCACCCCAGCCTTCGCCACGGCGAATTTTCAACTCTCCCGGAGGGAGAGGGGACAGAGGCACGCCCTCACCCGAATGTGAGTGTAGCGAACACTGCGAGTCACCCGGTGGGAGAGGGGATGGAGAATCAACTGGCACCGTTGCCGATTGTGCCGTTGTTTGAAACGATTGACGATTTGAAGCGTGGGCCTGGCATGCTGGCAGCGATGCTGGAACACCCGGCTTACCGTCGTCACCTGCAAGCACTGGGCAATCGTCAGATGGTGATGATCGGCTACTCGGACAGCACCAAAGACGGCGGATACCTGGCAGCCTGTTGGAACCTTTACGAAGCACAACGAGAGTTGCTGGAGGTGGCGGAAGCGCAGCAAGTGGCGCTAACCTTTTTTCATGGTCGAGGTGGGTCGTTGGGTCGAGGTGGTGGGCCGACGGCAAGGGCGATTCAGTCACAGCCGCCGGGGTCGGTACAGCATGGTTTGCGCATGACCGAACAGGGCGAGGTATTGGCGGATCGATACGACGACCCGCAAATAGCGCATCGACATTTGGAACAGGTGGTGTCGGCGACGCTCAGCGCGATGACCCAGCCGCCGGGCGAACCGGATAAACACTGGGCGATGGTGATGTGGGAACTGGCGGACGAAGCTTATCAGTGGTATCGGAAGTTGATCGAGCATCCGGGTTTCATGTTGTATTTTGAATCAGCGACGCCGATTCAGTTGATCCCTGATTTACAGATCGGTTCACGGCCGTCGCGTCGGCATGGCATGAAGGAACTGTCGGATTTACGTGCGATACCGTGGGTGTTTTCGTGGACGCAAAGTCGGCAGATGATCCCGGCCTGGTTCGGGCTGGGTCACGCGGGGGCGGTTTATTTGCAGCGCGATCAAAAAGACGGGCTGACGATGTTGCGTGCCATGTACCGGGGTTGGCCGTTTTTCAGAGCGACGCTGGATAATGCGGCGCTGGCGCTGGCGAAAACGGACATGAGTATTTCGCAGCAGTATGCGGAGTTAATGGAAGACCCGACGCTGCGCGAAAACATTTGGGGTGTGATTCGTGATGAGTATGAAGCTGCCCGCAGGTTGGTTCTCGACATTTTGCAGATCAAGGAATTATTGGATGACACGCCCTGGTTGAAGGAATCGATTGCGGTGCGTGGGCCGTATATTGACCCGCTGAATTTGTTGCAGGTGGAGTTGTTGCGCAGGTTGCGTGAAAAGCAGAAACATCACGCTGATGAAAACGAACAGAATCGACTCAAGGATTTGTTGCGTATCACGATTCAAGGGGTGGCGGCTGGGGTGCGCACGACGGGTTGATGCGTTAGACTGACACCATGAGCAGAACGCGCGGACAATTGGAGTCGGAAGTGAGCGCCTTTGTGACGCGATTTGTGCGTGAGTACATGGGGCGTGGACCGGTGGAAACGCGCACGTTTATTTTGGAAGACATGGTGATGGTGCGTTTACGCGGGACGCTGACGCCTGCTGAGCAGCAATTGGTGAAGGATGACACGACGCAACGTGGGCGCGATTTGATCAAGCAGGTGCGGTTGGAATTGTTTCACCGCGCCAGGCCGATGCTGACCGCAGGGGTGACGGATATCGTGCGTGTGCCGGTGCGCTGTTTTCACACGGACATCAGCACGCGGACGGGTGAACAGATCATTGTGTTAACTTTGCATCAGCAGCCGATCGTGGAGGATTGACAATCGTTCACGATCATTTATAATCAGCGGATCAATCGGTAGGCAGAAGTTGTGGAGGGGTTTAGCGACCCAGCCGCGAATTAGGCCGACTCAGCTTTGGAAGCAAGCAGAGTCGGTTTTTTTATGCCCACTAATGACCCAATTGTCACAACCGTATTGTAAAAAAAGGAGTCACCACGATGACCGCTCATACTACGCCCGCAAACGAAGCTGATGTGAACGGATTATGGAAGCAGATGACACTACCTGCGGAAGTTCGGCAGGTGCTTACGAGCGCACCGAGTGTAAGCATTCCACGCACGCGCGACGATTTGGTGGAATGGGCGATGGGCGGCAAAGGCAATGAACATTTTGAAGTGGGTTACGAAGTGCCGGGCAGGGGATACGTGGCCGAGGTGTCGGTGGTGCGTTGTCGTAATGGTGTGGGGGTGAATTACCTTGATCCGTACATGCGCCGGCGAGACCCGGATTGCATGGTGATTGCCGACACGGTGGAAACGGAAAAGCCGCGGTTTGAGGATCGCTTCAAGCAACCGTTCGAGCCGGTGCGCAAGGACATTTTGAACTGGCTGGCCAAGCAGGAGTTGCTGGTGCTGCCGTTCATGGCAGGCTCGGCGGAGCTGGGTTACGACGCGATTTTGATCGCTCCGAAAAACGCCGGTTTTTTCGCCGCCGGGTTGGCGGATTTGCAAGGCATGTTGACACCTGATCAGGTGCCAGCCAACTTTACGCCCCGGGCAATCATTTACCTGGCGCCGCCGTTCCGTCACACGCTCTGCGAGGGCAAACAGATTGTGGTGCATCGGCGAACCAGCACGGTGCATGAACTGTTTTCGCTGAACCTGTACCCGGGGCCCAGTGCGAAAAAGGGTATTTATGGCGTGCTTTTGAACCTGGGCGAACAGGAAGGCTGGGTCACCATTCACGGCTCGACGGTGCAGGTGATCACGCCCTATGACAACATTCTGACGCTGACGCATGAAGGGGCGTCGGGCGGCGGGAAAAGTGAAATGTTGCAATACCCGCATCGTGAACCCAACGGACGACTGATGCTGGGGCACAACACGGTGACGGGTGAAAAGCGTTACCTGAATTTGCTTCAGGGTTGCAC
>CAYRTH010000227.1:0-2976 GCA_964427135.1 uncultured Phycisphaeraceae bacterium | reverse complement strand
AGACAGTTTTGAATTGCGTTTGATGACTCAATACGTTTCAAAAATCGTTTGCCTGTTTTGTTCGCACCTCGATTTTTTACCGCAGAGATCGCAGAGAACGCAGAGATGATCCGAAAAAGATGAGCAAATAAAATATTGCTTTATTGTCAGTTTCTCTCTGCGCTCTCCGCGTTCTCTGCGGTGAATACTTTTCTGTCGTGAATCAACCCGTCGTGTCAGGGCAAAAAGCGCGATTGCTGATCGGCGCCCAGCGGGGCGCAGGTGGTTGGGCGAATCAGCCGACGACGAATGCGGGCGATGCTGTCGTAAAAAAAATCGCGGATACCTGCGGGAATGACACCGGCGACTTGTGCCAGCACTCGGCTTGTTCCGCCCAGCTCGCGCATGATATGCAGCACTGCCGACGAACGTAACAGCACCCGCTTGTCATGCGTGAGTACCACGACACTCGAAGGCATTTGCTGACATATTGATGCATCGAACGTTTTTTCAAACGTGACCCCCGAACGCGGGGCAAATTGAAATCGACCCGCTGAGTCACGGCTCAGTACGAACATCACCCAGCGCTGACAGAAACCGCAGTCCGCGTCGTAAAAAATCAGGTCGTGGTCGGTCATGTTCAATGGTAGGTGACCCCGTGATGAATTCGTATTTGCATCAAAGTGTTTCGCTACTGAATACTTGGGTTTTGTTTAACCACGCCTGAACTTCATGGTCATCCATGAAGTTCAGGATTGTTTTTGGTGGTGTCGATAGCACCTTAATCACATGGAGAAGGCGGATGCCATCCGCCGCTTTGTCAAACCACCGCCGAGGGCGGCGGTGCCACATTCAGCCCATGACCGTCACGATGTTCATGACGCAACTGGCCACAGGCGGCGGCGATATCACGTCCCCGGCTGGCGCGAATGTGTACGTTCACCTTGCCCGCAACCAATAATTCCTGAAACTGTCGCACAGCCTGATCACTCGGCCGAAGGTAGGGCAACCCGGTCACCTGGTTATAACGGATCAGGTTCACGATAGCTCGCAATCGGCGCACCACCTGCACCAATTCGCGCGCATGTTCGGGTTGATCGTTGACCCCGCCCAGCAATATGTATTCGAGTGTCACCTCACGTCCGGTACGATCAAAATAATATCGTCCCGCTTCGATGAGTTCGCTGATGGTGACAAACTGCGCCCAGGGAATGATGCTGCGACGAATGTCATCGTTGGGGGCGTGCAGACTGATCGCCAGGGTGATGGGTAAATCCAATTCCGCCAGGCGACGTATTTGTGCGGGTAAGCCGACGGTGCTGACGGTGAGCCGACGACCGGAAATACCCAAGGCCCAGTCCGCCATGAGGGTGTGCAGTGCTTGAGTGACCGCTGAAAAATTGGCCAGGGGTTCGCCCATACCCATGAACACGACGTTGGAAATGCGTCCGACGCCGGGCAGTGAACCCAACCGCCAGACTTGTTCGACGATTTGACCAGCGGTGAGGTTGCCGTCGAGGCCGCCCAAACCGGAGGCACAGAAGCGACAACCGACCGGGCAGCCGACCTGACTGGAAACACAGGCGGTGCGCCGGGTGCGTCCGCCTTCCCACGATTCAGCGGGAATCATCACGCATTCGGTCTGACGGTTTTGAACATTCGACAAAACTGCAAGGCCGGATCGTGATGTATTGGTTGGCTTTGTCCCCTCTCCCTTCGGGAGAGGGATAGGGTGAGGGCGCTCTGCTGAACGATTTGAATTGAAGTCAACTGGTGCATATCCGCCCTCACCCGGCTCGGTCGCCAAAGCGCCCTCGCCACCCTCTCCCGGGGGGAGAGGGGGCGCAAGCCTGGTCACATATTGACCAGTGACATCCGCCCACTGAATGAGTAATTTTTGCGTGCCATCGCTGGCCACCTGATGACGGACGACCGATCCGGTGGTGAATGACAAGTGCTCGGCCAGCAGTTCACGATCGCGTTTGGACAGCGAAGTCATCTGCATCGGGTCGGCCAAATGCTTTTGATACACCCAATCCAACACCTGGTCGGCGCGATAAACGGGCAAGCCCCACTGTGAACACAGCTCTCGCAGTGATGTTGGATTGAGGTCGAAAATGCAGGGTTTATCTGTAAGCATGGGTTGACAGATGATTCTATCAGGCTGCAAACCGTCACGAGCGAACATCGGCGTAGCGCAGAGCCACGAGCGGAAGCGAGTGGTGTGCTGAAGAACCGCTCACTACCGTTCGCGGCTCCGACTGCGCCAGTTCGCGGCTCCGACTATGCCTGTTCTTCGAGGCCATATGTGGTTTACTTTGTATTGATTGCTCAAGTTCCTTTCTCATGAAACAATCACGCCTATGACCCGCGAACCTCTAGCCTATTTGATCACTATACACGCCTACGGCTCATGGTTGCCGGGACGATCGTCAGGATACGTGGATCGCCAGCACAATCACTTTGGCGAACCCATGCTGCAGGGAAATGATGTCATCTTGCAAAAACAAAAGGATCAAATGATCGGTGAACCAATCCATTTTGACAGACCGATGCGCCATGTTGTGGACCAAGCCCTCCGTGAACACGCCCAAGTCAAACAATGGCAAATATATCCATTGCATGTACGCACCAATCACGTTCATGTCGTGATAACAGCGAAGGATATTGCTGTCGAAAAAGTCATGATGCAATGCAAGGCATGGGCAACTCGACGATTACGGGAAAAGTTCGGGTTCGACAACTCGATTCGTGTTTGGTCTCGACATGGAAGTACGCGCTATTTATGGACTGAAACGCAAGTCAGAGCAGCAATCCATTACGTATTGCATGAACAAGGGGAATCACTGGATTAAGTTATGTTGCAGAGCCACGAGCGGGTATCGGCGTAGCGCAGAGCCACGAGCGGAAGCGAGTGGTGTGCTGAAGAACCGCTCACTACCGTTCGCGGCTCCGACTGCGCCAGTTCGCGGCTCCGACTGCGCCAGTTCGCATTAG
>CAYRTH010000226.1:0-3063 GCA_964427135.1 uncultured Phycisphaeraceae bacterium | reverse complement strand
CGTCCATGCCTCTTGTATCGGCTCAATCGGAAGTTTTCATACAGGCTCTAAGGGGTTCACGATGATTTTTGGAATTACCATGGGCGATGCCTCCGGTGTCGGTCCGGATATTTTGCTGCGCGCCTTCAAAGCCGGGGAACTTCGGCATAAGGTCGTGGTGTACGGGGACATGTCGGTGCTCGAACTGTGCAATCGGCAATTGCAACTGGGAGTTGCCTTACGTCGCACCAAGTCACCTGCGGACTACGTGGATGGGCAGCTCAACGTGATCGATTCGGGCTTGCTCGATGCAAAAGAGTTGCAGGTGGGGCAGGTGAATGCCAAGTCGGGCGCGGCGGCACGTGAATATGTGGTGACGGCCGCTCGTGCCGCCCTGGCTGGTCAGATCACCGCCATGGTGACGCTGCCGATGAACAAGGAGGCAACCTGCCTGACAGACCCGACGTTCACCGGGCACACCGAACTCATCGGCGAAGTCTGTGCTGCGCCGGATGTGACGATCATGCTGGCCAGCGATGACCTGGTGGTGACGCACGTCAGCACGCACGTTTCATTGCGTGAAGCCATTGAACGGGTCAAACAGCCGCGCGTGCTGCGAATCATCGAATTAACCTGTCAGGCAGCTTCCCGTTTGTTTGCCAAACCCCGCGTGGCCGTGGCAGGATTGAACCCTCACGCTGGCGAGAACGGCCTTTTTGGGGACGAAGACATCCGTGAAATCGTGCCCGCCGTCAAGGCGGCACAGGCACGTGGTTTGCCGGTGCAAGGCCCTTTCCCGCCTGACACCCTGTTTTACCTGGCGGTACGTCGCAAGCGCTTCGATGCGGTGGTGTGCATGTATCACGATCAGGGTCACGTACCGCTGAAACTTTTGGATTTTGAAGGCGGGGTCAACATTGCGCTGGGGCTGCCCATCATCCGTATCTCGGTCGATCACGGTACCGCCTTCGACATCGCATGGAAAGGAGTCGCATCCACCCGCAGCCTCGTGGCGGCACTGGATTTTGCCGTGCGCCTGGCCGACCAAGGCGCGTTGTCGGTTTGATCAGGCGGCCTGCCCCGGTGATGCGTCAATTCGCCAGCAGCAACGTCGCGCCGCAAAGCGATTGCCGATTGAGCAATTGTTTGAGCTTGGCCAGTGATTGATAGAGTGATTGACCCCCCTGATACAGTTCGCCAAGTTGTGCTGATTCCCTGGCCAGGCGCATCACCGTGGCCGTGTCGCCTTGCTGGCGGGCGTGCCAAAGGTCGGCATACAGTTTTGGATTCAGGTTGGCGGAACTGGGGATGATGCCCTGATAGTCGTCCACCGTGACCTGTTCCAAGTGGTTCATCGCGCCCAGCAACACGGGGAATCGTTTGCCATCCAACCCCGTCCGGCGAATCGCACCGAGCATGGCTTGCTGCTCATCCGCAGCGCCTGCCGAATCCTTGAGGCCGACGATTTTCGGATGGGCCGCCAGTCGGACCACGCAGGCCGGTTCCAGCCGACTGGGCGTGATTTTGGGAATGTTGTAAAGCAAAAGCGGCAGGGGCGAAGCCTCCGCCAAATGTCGGAAAAACCCATCGGTTTGCTGGTCGATCAGCCCCGACCAGAACGGCACATGCGCCACGACAAAATCAGCCCCGGCATCGCCGGCCAGCCGCGCCATTTCAATGGCATCCCCGGTGGCGCAACTGCTCACACCCACATACACCGGCACTCGCCCAGCCACGTGTTTGACGCTCTGCGCCATCACGCTCTGACGTATCGCACGCGGAACCGACAACCCCTCACCAGTGGTTCCAAACAAAAAAATACCGTGCACGCCACCGGTCAACAGGTGATCGATCAAACGGTCCACCGCCCCAAGGTCCGCGGACCCATCTGCGTTGATCGGCGTGACCATCGGAACAATCACACCACCGATCGAGCCGGCCTCAGTAATTGCCATTACCAGATGTCCTCCAGTAGTTTTTGTGCTTGTTGTGCCGACATGCAGCGCGGATTGCGATCCATCAAGCGACGGATGGCGACCGCCTCGACCGCCATATCGGGAATGGATTCGTAGGTGACGCCCAGATCGCGCAGCCGTGATGGCAATTGACAGGTGCGACACAATCCGGCCACGAGTTCCGCCGCTTGCATCGCCAATTCGCTGGGGTCGGTTGCAGTGGAAGTTTGGGCCCCCAGCAACCGTGCGATCTGCGCGTAACGACCGGGCATGGCCGGGGCGTTGAAACGCATCACCGCCGGCAATAGCACGGCAATGGTCACCCCGTGACCGGAACCAAAACGGTTGGAAACCGGGTACGACAGCGCATGAGCTGCACCCGTGTTCACCGGTCCCAGACACATGCCGCCAAACACGCTGCCCAGTGCCACATCGCGGCGAGCCTGCAGGTCGGCCCCATCGATCATCACTTTCGACAACGACGCACCAATCAGCCCAATACCCTCTTGCGCCAGCAGGTCGCCAAAAGGATTGGCCAGTCGGTTAGCGTACACTTCAATGCAGTGTGACAGGGCATCGATCCCTGAGGCAGCAGTGACACTGCGCGGTGCCCCGGTGTGCAGTCGTGGGTCGATCAGCGAGGCATCGGGCATCAGCACCGGACTGATGGCCGCCAGCTTTTTGCCATGAGCATCACGAATCAGCGCGTTGGGGGACACTTCGCTGCCGGTTCCTGCGGTGGTGGGCAGACAAATCAAACGCACTTTACGCGGGGGCAGTCGGTCATTGCCAAACGCATCGGCAATGGGTAGCGCATGACCAGCCAATCCGGCGGCGAGCTTGGCGGCATCCAACACACTGCCTCCGCCGATGGCGATGATCGCATCCGCCTGTTGCTCTTCAACCATGGCCCGTAGTGATTGGACGGTTTGCACATCGGGTTCGTGATCAATACTGCCGAACATCGGTCGCTGCATGATGCCCGCATCCAAAAACGGAGCGCATGATTTGAGGATCAGCGGGTGACTTACCAGAATCGGCTTGCGGACAGCCAAATGTTCCAATACCTGAGGCAATAGATCGCTGGTGCCAACCCCGAAACGGAAATAGGCGGGCATGTCGCAACGCC
>CAYRTH010000225.1:0-3191 GCA_964427135.1 uncultured Phycisphaeraceae bacterium | reverse complement strand
CAGCCTTGATACCGTCGTGTGCAACCCCGCAATGTGCGATCGTTTTTCATATTGCGCAGTCTGCGCCGGTCCAAAATCAATACACTCGATCGCCTGGTCCAAATGCAGTTCACGCCCTTGGCGTCCCCAATCGTAAACGCGAAACGTCGTGTCACTGGGGGTTTGAACCTCCGCCACCAAAATACCGCCCCCCAGCGCGTGACAAGTGCCGCTGGGTAAATAGTGACAGTCGCCCGCCTTCACCGGCACAGCCGTCATCATCGCCAATAAAGCCGCCCGATCATCCGCCAGCACTGCCTTGCGCAAAGCCTCCGGCGTGACACCCTTTTCAATCCCTTTGTAAATCACCGCTCCCGGTTCCGCTGCGACGATGTACCAGGCTTCACTTTTCAAATGCGCCTCCGGGTGCGCTCTCGCATAAGCCGGGCTGGGGTGCACCTGCACCGATAAATTCTCCGAGGCATCCAAATATTTGACCAGTAACGGAAAATCATCCGCCTCGGTCGGCTTCAACCGACCCAGCAATTTTTCGCCGTAAACTTTCATTAAATCGTGCAGCGACTGCCCCGCCAGTTTGCCGTTGGCAATGATGGAACGTTCCGCCCCCCCACCGCCGCCGCTGACGCTGGTGCTGGAAAGGTCCGCCAATTCCCACGATTCGCCGATCAAAGTGTTAGCAGCCCCCGGCAAAGTTCGCCCTAGTTTCTCCAGCCGCCTGCCCCCCCACACTTTTTCCTTGTAAATGGGCTTGAATTTCACCGGATACAGGTCACACTTACCTTGCAGATTCATGCTTGGTTCCTTCACCACTCCGATCCAGTCAGCCCAGTCAACCATTGACCGAACCGATCCAGCCACCAACAATCAACGTATATGACATGGTATCGCCCTTGCGGAGTTTCGCCATGAACAACCCCATGAACCTGCCCCTGACCGTTTTACTGATCGCACTTCCCGCATCATTAACACTTGCTCAAAGCGCCTCATCGCCCTCCGCCATGCAGCGCTCACACGAAATGCGTCGTGATGTTGTCATCGCTGGCGATGCCCGGCAGCTTTCCGTGATCAGCATTCAACCACGTGACACAGCACGACAGCCGCGCATCATCACCGCCCCGGCCTGGCGTCCTCCGACTGCCACGGGTAGCAGCCGTGAATCGGTCACCTTGATGACGGACACACCCCACACACAGCGCTCAAACCGCCAACGATTCGCTGCTTTTGACACCGTCGAATCATCGAACATCGTATTGGCCAGCCCGCAAACCTTTGAAACATCGACCACCAGTTACCGCACCCCGCAAACCGATTACGATCATTTTGACAACCCCGTTACCCGTGCCGGTTACCGTCATGTTGAAACCTACGACGACGGCTGGTCTAGTTATCGTCATTCATCGCACAGTTCCGCTTACGTCACAGGCCACAGCGGGTACTTTCACACCAGTCGTCGTTACCACCACTATCATCGCCCCACGGTGATCGTCACCCATGGTTACCCAAGCTGGTATTGCCGACCGGTGTATCGCCCGACGGTGATCTACTACCACCGTCCCTGTCCGCCCCCAGCCGTGGTCGTCTGCCCGCCGCGTCATTCGGGCTTCAGTTTCTTTGTCAAGTTCTGAATAAAATAATGGTGATATTCGTTTCCAAAGCCCAGGCATGGCCATGCCTGGGCTTTTTTCCATGCTCAAAGGTGCATGAACCCGCTATACTTTCATGTCGCCATCCCCGCGCACACCCTCCCGGAACAATACCCATGATTCATCGTCGCAAAACCCGTCAGGTGACCCTCGGTGACCCAACCCATGGCTATGTCAAAATCGGGGGTGATGCCCCCGTGGCCGTGCAGTCCATGACCGCCGGTTACACCTATGAAATCGACAAGTGCGTTGCCGAGATCAACAAACTCGCCGCCGCCGGGGCCGATGTCGTTCGCGTGGCTGTCCCCGAAAAGAAAGACACCGACGCCCTGCGCGAAATCCTTCCGCAGGTGAAAATACCCATCGTTGCCGACGTGCACTTTCACTTTCAACGCGCACTGGAAGCCATCGACGCTGGCATCCACAAAATCCGCCTCAACCCCGGCAACATCTCCGACCGCAATCAAGTCAGAGATGTCATTCAAGCCTGCAAACAGAAAAAAATACCCATTCGTGTCGGGGTCAACGAAGGTTCCATCGTCGAGCGTCGTGACAAGCAAAAACGACTCAGGGAACTGGGCGGGGTATTCTCCAACAACAAACACGGCCACCTGCTGGCCATCATGATCACCAAACTCGAAGAATACCTGGACATTTTCCACGAGGAAGATTTTCACGACATCGTCATCAGCGCCAAATCAATCGACCCCTTGCTGGTGATCGATGCCTACACCGAAATCAGCAAGCGTTTCGACTACCCGCTGCACCTGGGCGTCACCCACGCAGGCCCCAAGGAAACCGGCACCATTCGCTCAGTCGTGCCCCTGGGTCACCTGCTGGCATCAGGCATCGGCGACACCATTCGCATCAGCTACGCCAATGACCCGGTGTACGAAGTCGAAGATGGGCTTGAACTGCTTTACATTCTGGGCCTGCGCGAGCGCAAGGGCGCTGAATTGATTGCCTGTCCAACCTGCGGACGCATTCAGGTGGACTTGTTCAAACTGGTGCAGGATGTGCGCGTCAAACTGGCGGAGGAAATTGAACTGCCCATCAAGGTGGCGGTGATGGGTTGTGTCGTCAACGGGCCGGGCGAATGCGAAGGGGCGGATGTGGCGATTTTCGCCGGCGACCGTCGCGGCATCATTTATGTGCAGGGTGAAAAAGTCGCCAACGTGCCGGAGGAAGAAATACTCGTCGCGCTGTTAGCAGAATGTCGCAAATTTCAGGACAAGGTGCGTCGGGGCGAGGCCAAGCTGGGTG
Source organism: uncultured Phycisphaeraceae bacterium (assembly GCA_964427135.1). GTDB lineage: Bacteria > Planctomycetota > Phycisphaerae > Phycisphaerales > Phycisphaeraceae > JAJXSS01. The sequence continues at coordinate 285 of CAYRTH010000225.1, read as the reverse complement.
AAAAGATTGTCGAGGTCGTCCCGCCCGACCCGATCGGCGAACTGGGCAGCGGCTTTGACAAAATCGCCGCGGGCAAGGTGGAAAAACTCACCCCGCTGACGGTCGCAAAAACCAGTTGAGGGACTGTCATACCAGGGCATATCTATACGGATAGGTTTTACCAGCCGCGAACGTGAGAGAGCGGTCCTAACCTTCATCAACACTTTAGCTGCTACGGACATTCAACCGGCGTGGTGATGCCTGCGGCGAGCCAGACGAATCCCAGGAAGTTGTCGGCCTTCTTTT
>CAYRTH010000224.1:0-3193 GCA_964427135.1 uncultured Phycisphaeraceae bacterium | reverse complement strand
CCTGCGGGACGCTGTGTGGCACCCGATCATGACGGATGAATGTCCCTAGCAGCTAAAGCCCTCGGCATCAATGGTTGTTGGAGAAACACGCCTGATTCCCATAGCAAAACAGACACCGCCCTGCTCGGCGGTGTCTGTTTGCGTTTTGAGTGATATCCGGCCCACGCAACTCAGGGTTGCAGAATTTCAATGGCATTGATCAGCGGGGCTTGTTCCTTGGCGGTGAATTCAATATCCAACACGCCATCGACCAGTTTCACGTCATAGGCCTTGATCATGGCGGTGTTGGCGCCGACAGCTTTGAACAGGTCCAGGTCGGTGAGCACGGGTTTGCCTTCGATGCTCACACTGAACACACGCTCGCCGGCGGCGGTGATGTCTTCATAGGTTTCGGCAAAGTGCAATTGCACGGTGTACGAGCCTTTGGGCAGGGTGAAGCGATAAGCCTTCATGCCGTAGGCTTCATGGCGGTACAGTTCGGGGGCGTAAGTGTTTTTGATGGCCAACTCGGCGGGACGTGTGACCGTGTCACCACCCACGCGACCCCATGCGCCAACTTTGTATTCCTGATCCTTGACCCATTTGAGGTTGGCTTTGTCGGTGAAATCCTTGTCGGCGCCGGCGCTCACACGAATGGCCAGGGTGCTGCCGGGCAGCGCAGGTTTGACTGCCTTGGCGTCGGTCTTCGTGCCATCGGCACAGGCGGTCAGCATCATCAATGAACCGGTCAAAAGCAGCAGCACGGTCGTACGCATGTCGTGTTCCTTTCTTAAAACCAGGTGAGTATGAGAAGCTGGGTACAGGATACACATTCAGGATGGTTCGTCCAATCGGGCGGCATTTCTCAAATGCGTTGGTAACGGGTAACCTGTGCCCACCATGCCAGACATTCGACCCATTCCCGCTTGTGTTTTCAGTCGCGCTGTCGCCGGGCCTTCGACGACAAGCCCTGCGGACATTTCAGCGCTGATCGCCCCACCCTATGACGTATTGGACGAAGGCCCCAAACGTGAATTGCTGGCGCGTGATGCGCACAACATCGTGGCCATCGATCTGCCCTTTACGCCCCCAAAAGTCGTCGGCCCGGATTCGGTTTACACCCAGGCCGGTGAGCAGTATCGTCAATGGCTGACCCAGGGTATTTTGCAGAAACGCCCCACCCCGGCGTTGTACATCTATCAACAATCGTTCACGCATCAGGACCAGACCTTTCACCGTCGCGGCATCATCGCCAACCTGAAAGTGCAGGACTTTGGCCCCTGTCCCACCCCCGGTCTGGGCGGCATCTGGGCGCACGAAGCGACGTTTGCCTCGGGCAAAGAAGACCGCCTCAAACTCATGCGCGCCTGCGAGGCCCAGCTTTCGCCGATTTTCGGCTTGTACCGTGACCCCCAAAAACAGGTGCAGCAGTTATTGAGCGAAATCACCCAGCAACCGGCCAGGTTCGTCGGCACCACCGCCAACGACAACGTGTTGCACAGTGTCTGGGAAGTCAGCGAACCTTCGGCCATCGAGTCACTGATTGCAGTGTTGGCACCGTCGGAGGTGTACATTGCGGATGGTCATCATCGTTACAACACCGCGATCAACTACCTGAAAGAAAAGCAAGTGCAGGGCAACGCACCGGAAAGGGCGCCCTGGTGCATGTTTGTGCTGGTGGCAATGGAAGACCCGGGCATGATCGTGCTGCCAACGCATCGGGTGTTGACCGGGTTGGATTGTTTCACGTGGAACATATTTCATCGGGCCTTGGGTGAACACTTTGCCACCAAACCGTTTCTGGGCGGTGATCTGGCGACGTTGGAAGCCAGTCTGCCCCGGCAAGGCCCTCATGCCATCGGGTTGTATGTCCCCAGTCATCCGCAAAATAAACTTTGGGTGGCGACGACGCTGCAAAGCGACCCGCTGGCGACGACGCTCGGGGAGCGTCACCCGGCTTGGCGCACGCTGGATGTGGCGATTGTGCAGCACTTGCTCGTGGAACAAATCGTGCAGCCGACCTGCTGTACCCCGGGGGTGACGGTGGGTTGGAAGTTCCCGCATGAACTGGTGAAACTCAAAACGCTGACTGAAGCAGCGCAGCCGGGCGAAACAAGATTGGGCGTGATTGTGCAACCGACGCCGCTCTCTGCGGTGATGGAGGTGAGCAGGGCGGGGGAATTGATGCCGCAGAAAAGCACATTCTTTTACCCCAAACTGGCGACGGGCCTGGTGATCAATCCACTGGCGTGAGAATGGATCATGATCGGGTGATACCGCGATGATTGGACCAAGACGCGACAAGTCGCGGCGCTAACCGATGCGACTTATCGTTGACGGACATGAACGACTCCCCCACCAAACCGCTGGCGCAGATGACGGACCAGGAACTGGCGCGAGCCTACCAGGCCGGCCGGGAGGAGGCGTTTGTTGCCCTGATCGACCGGTACAAAATCGAACTGTTTCACTTTTTGATTCGCTTCGTCGGCAATCGTGCCGCGGCGGAAGATATTTTTCAGGAAGCGTTTCTGCAGATTCACCTGTCCATCGATTCCTTCGACGGCGACCGATCTTTCAAACCCTGGCTGTTCACCATTGCCGCCAACAAGGCGCGTGATCACCTGCGCCGGGTGCAACGCAAAGGCGGGAAAACCACCACCACGCTCGACGATGGCTCGGATCAAGGGCGTTCGGTGCTCGACCTGATGGACAGTGAAATAGCCCTGCCCGATGCCCGTGCCACGCAGGAGGAAACCCGGCAAAGGGTGCAGCAAATCGTCGCTGCGTTGCCCGAACACCTGCGCGAAATACTCATGCTCGCCTACTTTCATCAGATACCCTACAAGGACATCGCCCGTGAACTGGGCATTCCACTGGGCACGGTGAAAAGTCGATTGCACGCAGCCGTCGGCACCTTCGCGCAAGCGTGGAAAGAACGGTTTGGCAAAACGGAAGAAACGTGATGGCGAGGTGATCGATCAGAGCCGCGAGTGGCAACGAGCGGTGGATTGATGGATCAACAAACACCACTCGCTTCCGCTCGTGGCTCTGATAATCCCAAAAACTCATCATGCCGCGATTCATGACCGATAAACTAAGGCATCCAACGGCAACCCAGGGATACACCCAATGTCACTGACCGATTGGCGAAAACATCATGGGTCGTTCTTCGAAAACACCCCCTGTCTGGTCACCGGCGGCGCCGGGTTCATCG
>CAYRTH010000223.1:0-3196 GCA_964427135.1 uncultured Phycisphaeraceae bacterium | reverse complement strand
AGGATGCGTAATACAGACCTTGAAACAGGTCACCAGACAGGTGTTTTTGACGCATGGGCAAGCGGAATCGGCAGAAGCATTGGCCAAAGCATTGCATGAACTGCGTGGGTGGAAGGTGCAGGTGCCCGAGTATGGCCAAACGGTCGCACTGGAGTGAGGTGGAGCAAGGCGATTTTGAAATCGACCACGCCTGTAATTCACGTCGGTGTGAAGTGCATGAGGGCAATGGCAGTTGACACATTCGCTTCACCGGCCAGCCAACAGGCGTGCCGGGTTGTCCCGCACCAAAGCTAACACTTGCGCTTCGGTCAGCCCAAGTTTGTCGTGTAGTAAAAGGCCAGCCTGACGCATGGTCATCGCTGAACCCACCAGGTGACTTCGATCCGGTGCCCAGGCGGCACCATCTTCGCCGACTTGCACTTCCCACGAGGCAAGGCGAAACCTTCCCGGACCAAGGCCGGCAGCCGCCATCGCATCGGTCACCACCACCGCTCGCTGCGCACCAGCCAACTGCAAATAATTGCGTAAAGCAAACGTCGGCACATGCACACCGTCCGCAATAAAACAAAGGGCCTTGAACCGATCTGCCAGCGAAAGCACACGCTGCACGATATTGTCGTGACGGTGCATGTTCATCGGACAACCATTGCCCAGATGCGTGTACATGCCAAGGCCCGCATCCAGTGCCCGTTGCAAGTCGTCCCGCGATGCGTTGCTGTGACCAGCCGAAACGACCACCCCCGCCTGGGTCAGCATCCGCGTGGTGGCAAAACCTGCATCGTGTTCCGGCGCCAACGTGACAATACGGGTCAAGCCCTGCCCAGCGTCGAGCAAGCGTCGCATGTCATTGAGGTTGGCCGGTTTCATGTGGGGAGCCGGGTGCGCACCACGATAGCCCGGCTCAGGGTTCAAAAACGGCCCTTCAATGTGCAGCCCACTGATCACCTGTTGCACCAGGGCGTCGGCTTGGCGCAGTTGCACCAGCCGGGCCAAACGACGACCCATGGCCGACAGGTCATCGGTGATGATCGTGGCCAGCGCCTGGCTCACGCCATGGTCGCGCATCATCACACAGGCACGATGCAATCGCTCAGCCGACAAATCGTCACTGTTGAAATCGACGCCGGCGTAACCATTGACCTGCAAATCAACGTAACCTTGCAAGGGGTTCATCAAACCTTCGCCTCCGCCTTGTATTTGTCGCTGAGCAGGGATGATGAGGCGCTGTCCATGTAAATCGTCACGTCCGGGTGGGGCTGAAGGCAGGTCGATGGGTATCGCGGATCAATCGGCCGTTCCACCGAATCTTTCACCGCCTGCGCCTTGCGTTTGTCGGGCACGCTGACAATGATCGATTTGCTTTTGAGGATTTGCTTAATGCTCATGGAAATCGCCTGCTTGGGCACGTCCGCCAGAGTGGGGAACCAGCCTTCGCCCAGTTGCTGTTTACGGCAATTTTCATCAAGGTTGACCACCAGGTAGGGCGATTCGGTGGCGAAATCAGCCGGGGGATCGTTGAACGCCATGTGGCCGTTTTCGCCGATGCCGACAAAGGCGACATCAATGGGGTGCTGGGCGATGATCGCGCCGACACGTTTTGCCTCAGCCGGGGCATCGTGCTGACCATCCAGGTAATGGAAGGCTTTGAGCGGCAGGTTCAATTGGGTGACAAATCGTTGCCAGAGGTACAAACGGAAGCTGGCTTTGTGTGTCAGGTCCATGCCGACGTATTCGTCCAGGTGAAACGCGGTCACGCGGTCCCAGCGGATGTCCGTCGCCTTGATCAGGTGGGTCAGCATTTCAAACTGACTGGCACCGGTGGCAACGATGATGTTGGCACTGCCCTGTTGCTCCAGGGTTTGGCGGATCAATCGCAAGCCATGCTCGGCGGCGCGCTGGCCCAGTTGGACTTTGTCGGGGGCGATGTTGAGTTGCATACGGTCATTCCTTGGGTGGTTAGGTATGAACATCAGGTCAGCTTCAAACGTTTACGACGCGGGGCATCAATCGACGGTCGCAGCAGAAATTCCGTTTCCAATGCGGGCGACTGTTGCACTTTGTGATCACTCATCAGTGCTGTGAGCATCGACCAGGCGGCATCGGCCACCGCCTGCACCGGTTGTCGAACCGTGGCCAGTGGCGGTTCACAGTGCGTCGTGGCCCAGTGTGAATCAAAGCCCATCAGGGACAGATCATCGGGAATGCGCAGCTGCATGCGTCGCAGCGCGGTGCCGACCGCCATGGCCAGGGCATCGTTGGTACAGCACAAGGCGGTGGTCTGCGGAAAGCGATGCAGGGCTTCAAGCAATCGTTGTGGCAACTCGTGCGTGTCAAGCGGCTGGGTGTGTCCGCCCTGGGCCACCTGAATGATTCGATCATCGACACACAGGCCATGGGCCCGACATGCCGCGGCAAAGCCTGCAAAACGATTGACCGGTGAATCCGTGATCCAACCCGCCCGGCAAAACAGCAAGTGACGATGCCCGCATTGAACCATATGAAGAACCGCCTGCTTCATGCCCGCAGCGCGATCCAACAGCACATGATGACCTTCAAAACCAAGCTGGTCGTCCAAAAAAACCGTGGGCGCCAGTTTGCTGATTTTGCGTCCGATGTCGGCTGGGGTTTCGTAAGGCAGCCCATAAACCAGCAGACCATCAACGCCGCGATCCACCAATTCCCGCGCAGCGACCAGCGCGGTTTGCGGATCACCCCCGGTCCGCGTCACCAGCAGCCGATAGTGATCACGCTGCGCCAAATGATCGAGGCGCAGCAATTTGGTCAGCGGGGCTTCATCCAGGTAGGCGTGCATCAGAAACCCGACCAACTGGGTTTTGCCACGGGAAAGGCTGCGGGCGGTCAGGTTGGGGCGATACCCCATTTTCTGCGCAGCCAATTGCACCTTCTGACGGGTTGCCTGGGCGATCGTCGGATCATCGCGCAGTGCCCTGCTCACGGTGGCATGGGAAACCCCCAGACGGGCTCCGATATCGTAGATGGTGATGGACATGGTCAACTCCGTAATCGGGTACAGCAATGATTGTAACCGAGTACGATTTCATCGCAAGGTCAACGGGTAAAATCAAGGATGCGTAATACAGACCTTGAAACAGGTCACCAGACAGGTGTTTTTGACGCATTGGCAAGCGGAATCGGTAGTAGTTAGCACCGCGACTTGTCGCATCGGACGCCCCTT
>CAYRTH010000222.1:0-3210 GCA_964427135.1 uncultured Phycisphaeraceae bacterium | reverse complement strand
AATCTGCGTCACCTGTTGCGATTGCTCCTTCATCCCGCTGGCCATCTGTTCGCTGCTGGCGGCGATCTGCGTGGCAGAGCTGGCGACATCGTGCGCGGTGGATGACAAAGTTTGAATCACCTTTTGCAACGCAGCGGACATGTCATTGGCGGATTGGGTCAGTTGGCCAACTTCATCGTGATTGATGACCGGCAGGTCGGCCCCGCGCAAATCCCCGGCTGCGATTTCCTTCATCCGTGCCACCAAGGGGTGAATCGGCCTGGTGATCGCCCGTGAAATCATGAACCCCAAGCTCAGTGCCAACAGTACGCCGACGATGACTGCGATGATGGAAACGATCATGGCGCGATGAGCAGACGCTTCGCCGGCATCATTCGCCTCATGGGCTTTCTTATCATTGAGTGCGATAATCTCATCCAATAAGTCAACGGCTTTGTCACGGGCGACGATACTGGTCACCAGCAGATGCTGCTCCGCTTTCTGATATTTGGCGACAACCTGGTCCGTTTCGTGACCCATGCGTTCCAGAATGTCGAGCGTCCCGGCAATGGCGGGCACCACTTTGGTTTCCATCAGCGTCTGTGCCTGTTCTTTTTGACCTGCCTGGACGAGTTGTTTGACTTGCTTAACGCTGCCGTGGAACTGGGCGTGGTGGTCGTGCACTTCGTGCATCAGGGATTGCAGTTCCGGATGATTGGGTTTGAAGGATGCCAACCATTTGCCGAAGCTGCAGGCCGTGGGGTCTTCGCCGCCATCGAAGTTCTGGCCGGTGAGGATGGCTGCATAAAGATTGGCACGAAGCAGAAAGTGCGCGCCGCGGAACTGTTCGATGTTGGTTTTGAGCAACATCGGGTCGCCAAGGTTGAGCTTGTCCAGCTCGGCCATCATCTGCATATATTGGCTGTTGTCGGCTCGCCATTGACCCCAGAAGGATGTGAATGATTGCCAAAGCTTGTCTTCTTCCGCATCCCGAGGCAGAGCTTCGTAAATCTTCCATGATTTTTCATACTGTTCACGAGCGTGTTTGATCGAGGCGTACTGCTCCTGACGTTGCTCGTGGGTCAGATGCGGATTCAGTAGCAGGTTGAGTGCTGCCACGATCTCGTTGGCGTGTTCCTTGACCACCAATAAATTTTGCACGGCGGGCAAATTGACATCGCCCATTTGCTCCAGGGAATCGGTGGTGCGTTGCAGGCCCCATAGGCCGTTGATCCCGACGACAGCCGTGATGATGGCAACCAGTAAAAACGCCCCGATCAGACGGGTTCCGATACGAATACGGCGCAACATATCCAGCCTCCCTAAAAAATCAATCGAGGGACCACAAAAGGAAATGCAGTCAAAGCCCACCCCTGACTACGCCCCCCCGGATGAGGCCTGCTGACATTGGTCACACCCGCTGTCAGCCATTTCCATCACCCTGGTATTAGGGAGATCGACTGAGAAGGGTCATCAGTTAAGCAATAGAATGACTCTTTTTTGCAAATGACTGATTCGTACTGATCAAGGCCCGATCAATGGCACAATATGATGAATCATTCGTATGAGGGCTTCAAAAAAACACCGTGGGTTTCCACCCGCGGATATGCAAACAAAGACTCATTCTTCGTAGCCGGGGTGGGTGGCTTTGTCTTGTAGCCCAGCCGCCCCCGGCTGGGGGTGTCAACCCCTGACAATCACACCGCATGTGTGCCACTGGCAGCTTGCCTGCCAGTGTTTGGGCTTTTGCATTGAATGAGTTGCAAGCACTCTTTGCTTGATGGTTGAAGGCACTGGCAGACAAGCTGCCAGTGGCACCCGGCGTCTAGCCTGTCGAATGGGCGACAGCCCATGTCATCAAATATATGAGCCTACGGCTCATTGACAGGCGGGACGCCTGCCCTACCGACTCAAAAGGCGGGACGCCTGCCCCACCCATGCATTGAGGCGTGGGTACTTTTCAACACTCGTCCACTTGGCCACTTGGCCACTTCAATCAATGATGATGGTGATCGCCGGGGCCGTGCACGTGACCGTGGTCGATTTCTTCCGTGGTGGCCGCACGCACTTCCACCACATTCACCGCAAAGGTCAACTGCACACCAGCCAGGGGGTGATTGGCATCGACCTTGACATCATTGCCTTCGAAGCCGACGACGGTGACGACGCGCTTTCCCTGCGGTCCCTGAGCTTGAAACTGCATGCCGACTTCGAGGCGTTGGACGCCCTGAAAGCGTTCACGGGGCACGGTCATGACCAGTTCTTCCTGTCGCGGGCCGTAGGCATCTTCAGGGGCGATGGTGACGGTCATGGATTCGCCGGCTGACTTGCCATCCAGGGCTTTTTCCAACCCGGGTATGATCTGCCCGACGCCGTGCAGGTAGGCCATGGGTCCGCGTTCTTTGCTGGTGTCGAGCACCTGACCCTGCGGATCGGTGAGCGTGTAATCAATGGACACCACAGTGTTGGCGGCTATCTGCATCGAACATCCCTTTTGATAGTGGGCGCATGGTTGAGTAAAAAACGCGCCGCATTGTAGGTGACATCGCCGAGGTTTGCTTGACCAAGCCATGATGATGTGAATTGCCAGCGTTTGTTTTACGAGCCGCGACCGTGAGGGAGCGGGGTATTGTCTTTTCGTCATTCCAGTCGGTGCTACATTGTTTTGGGAAGCGCGCTAAACTGCATACAAATATTCAAAGGCCAAATTGAGCAATAAAAAAGGCCTCCGTCAGGTTTACCTGAGGGAGGCCAAAAGCCGGCAACGACCTACTTTCGCGCTGTTACACTATCATCGGCGCGGTGGGCTTAACTGCCGAGTTCGGGAAGGGATCGGGTGTTTCCCCACCGCTATGGTCACCGGCAAAGGTTGCAAACGACTTTCGTCGGTCACAACCGTACCGCCTGTTGGAAGGGTGATGAACCGTTAAAGGTTCAACACAACACTTCCGTGGGCGGAGTGGTTGACAAGGTGGAATGCGGGAAATCGCGGCAAAAGCGGATATTGGACGAATCGAGTTTTTGAGGAGTGAAACAAAAAAGACGAAGTAGTGCACGACCCGGACGCGATCATGGGATCGGTCGGGGGTCGGTGCGATCAAGTGATTGACCGTTAGTACCGGTTACCTGAGGATATTTCTACCCTTACAGTTCCGGCCTATCAACCCGGTAGTCTTCCGGGGGTCTTTCGTCTTGCGACATGCAACCCTTATCTTTGGGGGGGCTTCCCGC
>CAYRTH010000221.1:0-3234 GCA_964427135.1 uncultured Phycisphaeraceae bacterium | reverse complement strand
CTCTAACACCCCACACATGTGGTGTTATACATCACCAACATTGACGCCGAGGGCTTTAGCCCCGGTTCTAATTCTCGAACATCCGGCCCTAAAGGGCACGGCGTCACCACCGCCGACGCAAAGCGCCCACACTCATTTTACATCCCTACTCAACCATATGATCACTTACTTCTGCATGATCTGTTTCAACTCATCATCACTGATGCCCAGCCATTCGAGCATGTGGGTTTCATAGGTTTTCTGATGGGCCGGGTTGGAAAAATCCAACCGCAGTTCATTGATGACCTTGGTCCCGGTGCGAATCCACTCACGCCAGGTCTCCGCACTGTAGTTTTCAAAAATGAACTTACCCAGCGGGCCACGCATCGGCTGATCGGGCAGCTTGGTCCCCGGCTGACCGGTCTTGCGATCCATCACCTGATCACCGCCCAGTGGCGCTGCTTCCTTCACCTGCACCCTGGGCACCGGCTTACCCAATTTCTCCAACAGCGATTCCATCGCCTTCTGCGGCATCACATCCCCCCGCTGGGCAGCCACGACATACCCCTTGGTCAAAACCTCCGCAGCCTCATCATGACGCCCCAGTGCGATCAGACACTGCGCATGCAGTTGATACGCTCGTGACATGCCCGCATCAAATTCAATCGCCTTGGCCAGCGCAGTTGCCGCGTCGGCGTGGCGTGTCGCATCCTTATACGCATTGCCCAGACTGAACCACGCCATGGCGTCGGGGGCTTCCGCTGTCATTTTTTCCCACTGGGCGATCCTTGTATGTATCGGGGTTGCTTCCATAGTGGCATACCTTAGGCTTGATGTTTCGACTTGGCCATGCTCGCAACCTCAATCATTCCACGGCACTTGATTATTCCACCGCGCCGCCCATGGCCGTCACAGTCCGCAAACCTGCAAAAACTTTCTCTTGTTTTTCGTGCAATGCCCTTTCGTCTTGAGCCGACATGTTTATGATATGGAGAACCCGCGGGCACTCGCTACGTCACACACCACCCTCCACACTCCGACTCACCCGCCTTACGCCTTGCCTTCAAGCGCCGCCTCGTCACGGAGAACCAACCAGCCCATGACCAGTTCCGCCAGCCCCAGCGCCACCAGTCCATCCAACAACGACGGCAACGGTACCGGCGCTACCAACGGTTCAACCCCCGCTGCCATCAAACGTCCCTGGACGCCACGCGATGCTGCGCATCTCTACAGTGTGGACCTCTGGGGCCAGGGTTACTTTTCCGTCAACAACGAAGGTCACGTGGCTGTGCACCCCACCCGTGATCCGCAACGCAGCATCGACCTCTACCAACTCGTCGATGACATCCGCAAACGCGACATCGGCTTGCCTTTACTCATCCGCTTCACCGACATGCTCAAAGATCGCGTCGAACAGGTGCACCAGACCTTCGCCCGTGCCATCAAAGACCACGACTATCAGGGACAGTATCGCTGCGTGTACCCCATCAAGGTCAACCAGCAGCGCCACGTCGTCGAAGAAATACTCGACTTCGGCACACCCTACCACTTCGGCCTGGAAGCCGGTTCCAAACCCGAACTGCTGGCGATCATGGGTCTGGTCGAAGATGACAAAACCCCCATCATTTGCAACGGCTTCAAGGACGATGAATTCATCGAAGCCGTGATACTGGCCACCAAGGTCGGTCGTAACATCATCCCCGTCGTCGAAAAGTTCAGCGAACTCGAACTGATCGCCAAGTACGCCAAGATGCACGGCGTCAAACCCTCCATCGGCGTGCGCGTCAAACTCGCTGCCCGCGGGGCTGGTCGCTGGCAGGAATCCGGCGGCGTACGCAGCAAGTTCGGCCTGTTTGTCAGCGAAGTCGTTGATGCCCTCCACTACCTGCGTAACAACGGCATGGGCGACTGCCTCAACCTGCTCCACTTTCACCTGGGCAGCCAGATCAACAACATTCACAACATCAAAAGCGCCATCATCGAACTGGTACGCGTCTATGTCGAACTGCAACGCATGGGCGCAGGCCTGCAATACATCGACGTCGGAGGCGGACTGGGCGTCGATTACGACGGCACCAAAACCAACGACGATAGTTCCATCAACTACACGCTGCAGGAATACGCCAACGATGTGGTGTTTCATATCAAGGAAATTTGCGACCAAGCAGGTGTCACGCATCCGACGATCATCAGCGAATCCGGCCGTGCCATGGTCGCCTATCACAGTGTGCTGGTGTTCAACGTGCTCGGTTGGTCCGGTTTTGAACGCTTTGAATTACCCGATCGGCTCACCGACACGCAGCGCGATGAAATGCCCGCCCCGGTCGTGAACCTGTTCGACGCTTATCAGGGCATCAACGAAACCAACTTCACCGAATATTTTCACGATGCGCAGTTGGCCAAGGAATCGACCCTGCACCTTTTCAACCTGGGTTACTGTTCGCTGGAACATCGCAGCCTGGCCGAGCGATTGTTCTTCGGTCTGGGAACCAAGGTGCTGAAAATCATTCGTCGTTTGAATTACCAGTCGGAGGAGTTTGCCGGGCTGGACCAACTGCTTTCGGATACCTACTTTTGCAATGTGTCGATTTTCCAATCCATGCCCGACTCATGGGCCATTGACCAGTTGTTTCCGATCATGCCCCTGCATCGGCTCAACGACGAACCGACCTGTCGCGGCATCCTGGCGGACATCACCTGTGACTCGGACGGCAAAATCGACCGCTTTATCGGTCGGCGTGAACCCAAAGAAGTTTTGGACCTGCACGAATACGACGGCAGCGACTACCTTTTGGGCGCGTTCCTCGTGGGCGCTTATCAGGAAATTTTGGGCGACCTGCACAACCTTTTGGGCGACACCAATGCCGTGCACGTACGCCTGGGCGAAGACGGCTCACCGATGATCGAGGAAGTCGTCGAAGGCGACACGGTGCAGGAAGTGCTCAAATATGTGCAGTTTGATTCCGAAGACCTGATGCGCTCGATGCGCAAACACGTCGAACGCGCCCTGCGCGATGGCAAACTCACCCTCGACGAATCCCGCGTGTTGCTGCGGTTTTACGAACAGGGCTTGAAGGGTTATACGTACCTCGAATAATTACCCAAGTACCGGTTCTCCTTTGCCGGGTGCCACACTGCGTCCCGCGCAGCGGGCGCTGAGTGTCATTTGCATTACATTTAGCCCCCGGTCATTGACCGGGGGCTAAGAGCCTGTATGAAAACTTCCGATTGAGCCGATACAAGAGGCATGGACGG
>CAYRTH010000220.1:0-3280 GCA_964427135.1 uncultured Phycisphaeraceae bacterium | reverse complement strand
AAGTGGTCAAGTGGTCAAGTGGTCAAGTGACGAATGATCGATCATCAACCGTCGTTTGACAGATTTTCAAACAAGGAATTCGTAACCTCATGGGCTGGCAAGACCGCGATTATTACCGTGATGCTTCCGAAAACAGTGAGCACCCTTTTCGGGGGCAGTTTTCCACGATGTCGGTGACTACCTGGCTGCTGATCATCAATTGTGCGGTGTTCGTACTGGATGCGATATTCACTGGCAGTCAACGCGCCAACGCCCTTTCGCTGTTCTACTGGGGCAACTTCAACATCAAACAGGGCGTGTATGAACTGCAAGCCTGGCGCTGGGTCAGCTATCAGTTTTTACACGGCGGCATACTGCACCTGGTGTTCAATATGATCGGCTTGTACTTTTTCGGGCCGATGGTCGAACGCTGGTGGGGCGCCAGGCGATTCATTGCGTTTTACCTGCTCTGCGGGGTCAGTGGGGCGGTGGTGTTCACCTTGCTGACTTTCACCGGCACGCTGCCGACGTGGATGGGTTCACGACTCATCGGCGCTTCGGGTGCTGTTTACGGCATACTCATGGCCGCCGCCCTGGTCGCCCCCAACATGCGCGTCATGCTGCTGTTTCCCCCCATCCCCATGAAACTACGCACCATGGCGGCAGTGTTTTTGGGGTTGGCAACACTGTCGATACTGGTGGGCAGCGCCAACGCGGGCGGCGAAGCGGCACACCTGGGCGGTGCGTTGTTGGGTTACCTGATGGTCAAACAACCCTGGCTGATCAATTGGGCGCAAGGGTCGGCTGCAAGGCGAAGTCTGCGCGAAAAATATGCCGGTTGGGGTGATGCCTCCAATACACAATCTGACAGCGGCGGCACGTCCAAGGGTGGCGGCAGTTGGAGCGAGTTACGGTGGGCCCGTAAAAAAGAAAAAGAACTCAAGGAAAAACAGCAACGCGAAGCCGAGGTCGATCGCATTCTCGCCAAGGTGAAAGAACAGGGACTGCACAGTCTGACCACGCAGGAAAAGAAAACCCTCACCATGGCCACCCAGTCGCAACAGGAACCGTGAAATGAGGCAAATGATCGGGTTGTTAAGTGGTCGAGTGGTCGAGTGAAAGACAATAACCTTGACGGCCTGGTACACCGTGGGTGAAGCCAATGACTCGTTGAGCAGGGAAAAACGTATTACAGGGTTACCAAGTAGCTGGGGGCCAGGAGCTGGGTCGAAAATGACAAAGGCGTTTTAACCCAGCCACCAGCACCAAGCACCCAGCCCCGTTCGGCTCTGTGACCTCCGTGCCCTCTGTGTTGAAAAACTGTTTGTTGAAACGGACCCACAAGCTCATGGACGAGGCAAGCTGGTTGGAAATGGACCTGTCCCGTTTATCCGCCAACCTGCGTTGGTGGCAAACGCTGGTTAACCCCGCATCAACGGCGCATCACGCCAAGCAGGTGAAAGTGTGTGCGGTGGTCAAGGCCAATGCATATGGGCTGGGGGCCGTGACGATCGTGCAGCATTTGCAGCAAGCCGGGGTCGATTTTTTGGCGGTGTATTCGCCAGCGCAGGCAATCGAATTACTACAAGCGGGTATCAGTGTGCCGCTGCTTGTACTGATGCCGATGTCCGCAACATCGCAAAAAGAACCTCCCGGTTGGCCGAGCACCGCCGCATTACAACAAGCCATCAAGCAGTCACGATTGCATTGGGCGATCAACGAGCCGGGGGATGTGCAAACGGCGCATCATTTGGCCGGGCAGTTTGGCGGACGTGTGCCGGTGCATTTGCATGTGGATACGGGCATGTGTCGCGGGGGGTTGTCGCCGTCACAACTGGGCACAGTACTCGAATCAATCACACAGTGGTCGGATGTGCCGCTCGCGGGGGTGATGTCGCATTTGGCCACGGCTCACACCGATGGTTCATTCGACGACACCCAGCGGCAGCGTTTTTTACAGGTGTTGCAGGCACATCCAGCGTTGCAGCAACCCGGGGTGTTAAAACATTTGGCTGCGACAGCCGGGGCTTGTCACGGGGCTGAATATCACTGGGACATGGTGCGGATTGGCCTGGGCATGTGGGGTTATGGGCCTGATTTGATGCATCATGGGCGGGTTGCGCAACCCATGACCTTGCAGCCGGTGGTGCGCTGGCGCAGTCGGGTGGTGTATGTGCAACGATACCCCAGGGGCGAAACCGTGGGCTATGGCCGAACGCATGAACTCAAGCGTGACAGTGTGCTGGGGGTGGTGCCGGCGGGTTATGGGGATGGGTATCCGTTGTCACTGTCGAACGTCGGCATCGTGATGGTGCAGGTGAAAAACGATTGGCATGCAACGCCCGTGCTGGGTCGGGTGAGCATGGATCAGATTGTCATTGACCTGACAGAGTTGACGTCGGCTGGGCCGGGGGTGTTGGTGGAGTTGCTCAGTGCGGACAAGGCTTCGCCCTGTGCGTTGCCGCAAGTCGCATCACGGGCGGGCAGTTCGGAATATGAAATCATGTGCCGACTGTCGCCGAGGTTGGCAAGGTATAAGGTTGTGTTTGACTGACCGCTCCCTCACGGTCGCGGCTCGTTTCATACCACAAGCATACTTAATACAACAGTGACAGTGCGGAATCGTTGGCGCGGAAGACCCCTGAGCTTGCGTCGTAGTGCCAATGGCTGGTGCCTGGTTCGCCATTACCGATCAGTGGTTGTGAATCCATTATTTTAGGGTTGCGGGGCAGGGACAAGAGATAGGGGCCATGCGAATAAGTGGTGGTGCCGGGGGCAGTGCCTGCGGGTGCAACATCGCCGGCGGCATTGGTTGGACGGGTCATCACGGCTTCAAAGGTGGCAAGGGGTGGGTAGCCGTTGTGGTGCTCTTTGTAGAGTTCCAGTTGAATACGAATGCGGTGCAGGTCCATGCGCAGGGTGCTTTCGCGCGAGGCCTGGGTGGCATCACTGAACTGCGGGATGACGATCGAAGCGAGAATGCCCAGTATCACCACCACGATCAATATTTCGACGAGGGTGAAACCGGCAGCCGACCGGAAAAAGCCGGGGCTGATGAACCTTCCGGGCGACGATATCGGGCGATGGGGCATCAACATAAGTGGTGTTTCCATCAGCCTCCGTGATCGACATAGGTCGGCAGTCGTCACGCGCGCCGGACACTTCCGCCATACCCCCCCCCGCACGAACCGCAGCCACAGACCGCGATCGTGAATTGGCTTCATCGCTGATTATCGAAAGGGTCGCTTATAAACTTCATGCAGTCACGGCCAGATATGCGTGTTAGGGACTGTATGAAAAC
>CAYRTH010000219.1:0-3284 GCA_964427135.1 uncultured Phycisphaeraceae bacterium | reverse complement strand
GCTGGGCTACAAACACAGGCATTGGGTTGATGATTGTGGCACCGCCGCCCTCGGTAGTGTGACCAGCAGACGCGACAAGTCGCGGCGCTAACCATCAAATACAGTTCCGTCACTTGACCACTTGACCACTTGACCACTTGACCACTTGACCACATGACCACTTCATTACTTACACCGTCGCGGTGGTTTTTTGCAGCACCCGGGTCAGGTTGCGCAGTGCCTGTTTCAAGCGCTGTTCATTTTCCACCAGTGCCAGGCGTACATACCCTTCGCCCCGTTCACCAAACGCAGCACCCGGGGTCATGGCCACCTCCGCCTGATCGACCATCGCCAGACAGAAGTCAGCCGACTTGCCGCCAAAGGGTTGCAGATGTTCGGGCTTGACCTTCGCCCACACAAACATCGAAGCCCGCGGCGGTTCCACGTCCCATCCGAGTTTGCGCAGACCTTTCACGAGCATGTCACGTCGCCCCTGATAAACCGTCGCCTGCTTCTGTACGAACTCGTCCCCGCAGCGCATGGCAATGATCGCAGCGATTTGAATCGACTGAAAAATCCCGTAGTCGTAATAACCCTTGATGGTGGACAGCGACTTGACCATTTCCGGGTGACCACAGCAAAAACCGATGCGCCAACCAGCCATGTTGTAGGGTTTGCTGAGCGTGCAAATTTCGCAGCCGTATTCCTTGGCGCCGTCGGCTTGCAAAAAGCTGGGGGCTTTGTAACCATCGAAACAGGTTTCGCCGTAGGCAAAATCATGCACCACCATCACCTGATGCTTTTCCGCCAATTTGACGATTTTGTCGAAAAAGCCGATGTCCACCGTCATCGCGGTCGGGTTGTGCGGGTAATTCAAAATCACCATCTTCGGCTTGGGCGTCATGCTGTCGAGTACCGACTCGATACGCCCGATGAAGGCATCATCATTGCCCAGTGGCACACTCACCACGTTGGCGCCAGCCAGTATGACCGCGTAGGTGTGAATCTGAAAAGCAGGGTCAGCCACGACAGCCGTGTCACCAGGGCCAAGCAGCGCCAGACACAGGTGTGAAAAACCTTCCTTGGAGCCGATGGTGGCGATGACTTCCGTGGCCGGGTCCAGTTCGACGCCCCATTTACGCCGATACTTGAGCGCCATTTCCTTGCGCAGGTTGTACACGCCGGCGGACACCGAGTAACGACTGTTGCGCGGATCCAGCACCGCTTCACGGATTTTTTCCACCACCGGGTCCGGCGGTGCATCCGAAGGGTTGCCCATGTTCAGGTCAATGACATCGGCACCGGTCTGCCGTCGATCGTAAATCATGTTTTTCAGCTTGGCCAGCATGTAGGGCGGCAAACGTTCGATTCGGCTTGCAACTTGTATTTTCATGGTGAACCTTGTTGGTAATAGAGGGCGTGTCGTTTTTTGGTCGTTTCGACTTTATCTTTTTCTTCATAGCCGCGGGTGGTTGTTTGGGGCTGGGTACTGGTCGCTGGTAGTTAGACAGAACTTACTCATTTGACTGTTTGATCCATTTCCAAACACCCGGCTTCCGGTCTGATTCTGCAAATTCGAAATCCGAAATTCGAAATTCGAAATCACCATCACTCGGCCAATTCGTATCACTCCGCCAGTAATGCTGCCTTGGCTTGCGCAAAACTTTTGCTCAGGGCCGGGTCCATGATGACCAGGTTGCTTTGCAAAATCATTTCGCGTGCCAGTCGTTGCATGAGCATTTGCTGCAATTGCCTGCTTACGATCGTTTCGAGTTCTTCTTTCACATCGGCTGATTTTAGGTCCGCACCTTCGATTTTTCGTTCCAGTTTCAGAATCGCAAAACCACGGTCCAATGCCACCGGGTCGCTGACATCACCCACCTGCATTTGACCGACCACCTGACGCACCGCAGCGGGGTAGGTTGGGTCCTGCAAATTGATCGGCGGAAGCAGCCCGCCCTGCGCTTTGCTGGCATCGCTGCTGTGGGCAATCGCCAGGTCGATAAACGATTCACCCGCCCGGGCGCGACGGCTGATGTCGCCTGCCAGTGTGAGCGTGTCGGTGACGATCAGCCGGGTTTCAAAACGTGGCCCGTAACGCTGGGCAAAGGCTTGTAGGACAGCGGCATCGGAGATGGTCACCTGCTCACGGATCATTCGACGCATGGCGGCGTTGCGCCAAAGTAGTTGACGATATCGGGTGTTGCCCAGCCCGCGCTGGGTCCGCAACTGATTCAAGGTCCGCTGAGCCTGATCGGGGTTGCTCGCCAGGGTTTGTAAAAGTAGCGATTGCTCGGCTTCAATGTCGGTGTCAGTGATGGTCAGACCGAGCTGTGATAAACGTGATTCGAGTTGGCGGTCGAGGGTGTATTCCAGCAGCACCTGTCCGCCAGCGGTTTCCAGCAATGCTGATTGTAATGCAGGGGCGGTGATCGCTTGACCGGACAGCAGCGCCAATGGTTGCTGCGGTAAGGGGGTGACGGTGTTGGGGGCATTTGATCGTGCGGGTGAAGCTGGCGCAGTGCACGCCGGCAGACACAGTGCGGTCAACGTGACAAACATCATGCATAGGTAACGTGCGAGCATAGACAGAACACGCTACGACCGGGTTACGCGGATGTCAAAGCAGTTCGTGACCCGCCATCTGTTCGCTTTACACCCTGCGCACTTGCTTATAAATTGTGCGGCTCTGTTCACCCCGCAAACCCCCGACCACGGAGACCCTCATGGCCATCGAAACGTTGTACGACAAGGACGGCTCACTTCAACCCTTATCCGGCAAAACCGTGGCGGTGCTCGGCTACGGCTCACAAGGCCATGCGCACGCGCAAAACCTGCGCGATTCGGGGGTCAAGGTCATCGTCGCCAACCGACCCGATTCGGCCAACGGCAAACTGGCCATCGAGCATGGCTTTAAACCCCTTTCGGTCGATGAAGCCGTGAAACAGGCGGATGTGGTGATTTTCACGCTGCCCGATGAAGTACAACCGGAGGTGTACGAAAAGTCAGTCAAACCCAACCTGCGCCCGGGCATGACCCTCGGCTGGACGCACGGCTTCAATGTGCATTTCAAAACCATCACGCCGCCAAGCGACGTGAACCTGATCATGGTCGCCCCCAAAGGCCCCGGCCACACGGTGCGCAGCGAATTCGAACGTGGCGGGGGGGTTCCGTGTCTGCTTTCGGTGCATCAGGATGCTACCGGTAAGGCTCGTGAACTCGCCCTGGCATGGGCCATCGGCGTGGGTGGTGGTCGCAGCGGCATCCTCGTCTGCTCGTTCAAGGACGAATGCGAAACCGACCTG
>CAYRTH010000218.1:0-3335 GCA_964427135.1 uncultured Phycisphaeraceae bacterium | reverse complement strand
CGAATTTCGAATTTAATAACAAGCCAAGGACGAGGTCGCCGCCCCCGGGGGCGACCGAGGACTTGGGTATGGCAGGAAGTGGTCGAGTGGTCATGATTTCGAATTTGGGATTTGCGGACAGATTGTCGATCGGAATTTGCGGGTGATTGGGAGCAGGCGTTTTTTGATGGAGATTGACCATGACTTATCGTGAAATGAACCATGAGGAATTGCGAGGGTTGGTGGGGCAGCGAGAATCGGTGACGGGGATGGAATACCCGGCGCAGGGACTTCAGCCGTATTACCAATGGCTGGTGAACAGCCTGCACAAACTGGCACTGGCATCGGCGGGGGCGCTGCGGGTGGATCGCAGTGATGAAGCGTTGACAAAGGTGTACGTTGCTCCCGGAAGGGTGACGATGGATGAAGTGGTGCTGGTGTATGAAGGCGGAACGATGGATTTGGCGACGTACAACAACGCGACGGCGCATGTGTGGTTGGCGAATGTCGGAGGCAGTGCGAGTGTGGTGGCGGGGGAGTCGGCGCAAGGGTGGCCGGTGGAAAAACATATCAAACTGGCGGAGGTGACACTGGCGGGGGGAAGGGTCACAGAGGTGATGGATCGACGGTTTGAGGCGTTGTTTCGGGTTTGAAGTTTCGGGGTTGAAATGATGACGAGCGTTGTGAGTGAGTAGTGATCGACCTGTGAACGATGCGAACATCGTGACGGAAGGGTTATGACATGGCGGCGAACAAACATATTGATTTTGCGGTGCCGACTTGGGGGGAGTTGGCGGAAGGGCCGACGGTTCATCAGGGGTTGTTGAACGCGATGCTGGCGGATACGCCGATGGGTTTATGGGTTTCACCGGGCCAGGGAACGATGTGGCAGGACCTGTCGGGGAATGGACATCAGGGCCAGGCAACGACGAGTGTGTTGTATCAGGGACCGGGGCCGATGTCGCGAATGGCAATTACGCCCGGGGTATTTGATCGGACGGTGGAACAGTACGTGTCACTGCCCTGGACGCTGGTGATACCGGTAGGCTCGGCGATATCGGTGGAGTTGTGGACGAAGTTTACGACGACACCGCCGGTGGCAATGAACGGAACATTCAGTCTGCAATCAGGCAGTGGATCACAATTTCAGAAATGTGACATTACGGCACGCTGGTCGGATGGACATTTGTACTGGGATTATGGCAACGAAAGTACGACTCAAGGGCGATTGCGGGCATGGTTGACAGGTTATGACAATCAGTGGACTCATGTGGTATGCGTGTCGAGTGGTGCAGCGAATTCATTTCAGGGCATTTACATCAACGGACAACTGGCAGCGTCCAAGGCGTCGAGTTTTGCGCCGTCGCTGATATTGACGGGCGGATCGATTGGCCGGGCGTATTACGGGGGATGGCGCGGTCATGCGGGGGCGGTGGCGCTGGCGGCTGTTTATACACAGATGTTGCCGGCTCAGCGCATCGCACTGCGGTATCAACTGGGAGTGCAAGGGTCATGAGTGTGCAACTGAGCCAACTGGGTGAAGCAAGGTTCGACGAAGCCGACGCACAGGGCGTTGTGGGTGCGGGCGTGGGCGTGGTGATGGATGTGGGCAGTGATGGTGCGTCGATCGGTCATGCGTGGGCGCAAGCGACGGCGACGCTGCACAGCCGGGTGATGATGAAGATGATCGGCGGCGGTCATGGGTTGATTGAGTTCATGCGCGGGTTGCGTGACGATGGGGAGCGCAGTTTCAGCCTGGACCTGAACCCCGGATTGCGACAAGTCGTGTTACGGCTACCAACGGGCATGACCAGCATGGCGACGTTGCCACCGGCGATCAAGTGGCAATGTGTGGAAGTGGGAGTGAATACAGGCAATGGGGTTGCGCAACTGTGGATCAACGGAGTGTTGCAAAGTGAACTGAACACCGCACCGCAAGACCTTGCGACGGCGAGTGTGCGATTGGGTGGGTTTTACAAAGATCATTCATTGGTGGGTGAGTACCACCTGGACGAATGGGTGATAAGCGAAAGTTACATCGGCCCGGTGCGGGTGGCGGCGAAAAGCCCGTATATGAATGACCCGGCACGATGGCTGGTGATTTACAACACGAGTAACGATGAGTCGTGTGCATGGGCGGAACATTATCGACAACAGCGCGGCATACCGCACATGAACCTGTGCGGGTTGGCGCTGCCGACGACGGAGGTGATCAGCCCAGCCGAGTACGCGGCGATGGATGCGGTCATCACGGCCTATTTGCAGCGACATGGGATGAGTGAACAGGTGAAGGGTTTGTTGCTGGGGTTTGGGGTGCCGGGGTATGTGACGTATGCGGGGGTGTTGGAACCGACCACCGCGTTATTGCAAAAGGCGGGGCCGACGCCGGGGGCGGAGGTGAACCCGGGGTATCAGGCGACGGGGTTCATGAGGTTCACCGCTGACGCATTGGGTACGCAGCGACTCACAGCACGGATGGATCAACCAACATTGGAGCAGGCGATCGCGCAAGTGGATCGTGCGGGGACTTTGTCAGCGCTGGGGTTGGGTGATGGGGAGTCAGCGGGGCTGTGGTTGGAGCCGATGGTGTCACCGCCGACGCAGGCGCAGGCGTGGACAACGGAATTGTTGAATTGGTCATCGTCGATTGATGGGCAAAAGGCGCGACTGCCGATGCGTGTGCCGGGTGAGGGGATGACTTGGCCGCAGTTGGAGAGTGATGGTTTTTATTTCGGGGTTCGCCCCGTTCAACCGGGGCAAGTCACTGGTTTTTTTGCAGGGTCGAGCGCGGCACGGGTGTTGTTCGTGACGGTGAGTGCACTATCACCCACATGTACAACGTTACGACAAGCGGGGGTGAACCAATGGTGCGAGGCGGCATTGGCGGCGGGGTATGTGGCGACGGCCGCAGCGAGTTTGCCGACGGATCCGACGGATTGGCCGAGTGTGCGGTCGATCATGGCAGGATTGCAGGCAGGGGCGACGTTGGCGGAGGCGTGGACGGCTGGTTGCCCGACATTACGCGGAGCTTTGTTTTTGGTGGGGGACCCGCTCATGACGATTGGGTTTCCGCAGGCGGGGTGGCAGGTGATAGGCCCCGTCGAACGGCCGGATCAGGGGAGTGATGATCGATTACTGACGGTGCTACGCGAGGGGGAATCAAGTTTGCAATTGCCCACGGACGAGCCAACGGTGATGACAGCCCCGGTGGTCGGGGAGTTGTATTGCATACGACACAGTGATGAACAAGGTGTGAAGGACCAAGGCGTGTATGTGCGGATGGTGCGGGATGCGCAGGGCAAGGCGGTGGTGCAACCGACGACACCGGTCTGGCCCGATGGGGAAGGTTGGCAGGT
>CAYRTH010000217.1:0-3535 GCA_964427135.1 uncultured Phycisphaeraceae bacterium | reverse complement strand
TACGACGACGGGCGAACATCAACATCGAACCAAGTCCCAGCAAGGCCAGCGAAGCCGGTTCGGGAATCGCCTGGGCCTGCACCAACAGGTTGTCCATCTGGGCAAAGGGACTGGGGTTGGCAGCGCCTGTGTTGGCCCCAGCTTTGAACAGCACGATGCCCGGTGAGCCATTGGCGCTACGGGTGTTGAGGTTGGTCAGGTCCAGCAGGGCCAGGGTGGGGTCAGCCACGGTAGCGATACGCAGGGACCAGGTGTCCTGCGTGTCGCTGGACAGGTCGGCTGCGATCTCGAAAAGGTACTCTGTGCCAGCGGTCAGCGTTAGCGCGCTGGTGGTGTTGGTACCGCCGTTGAAGTAGCGCACCACGCCGGTGCCCAACACCTCGGTAATAATCATGGAACCGGTACCGGGGTTCAGGGCTGTACCTTGGTTAATTACAAATTGGAACAACGGGACGTTGGTGGTGCTGGCCAGCAGCCGGGTGTAGGTGAACTGGGTGGTCAACTGGTTGTTGCCTGTGGCCGTGGTGGACACGCCGGTGATCGGGGCTGAAACAAAAGGTCTGCCATCGGTGACGAAAGTGGTGGAGTTTTCTGTGAATTGCAACGCGTTGTTGCCACCTCCAAGGCTCACGACCGACACGTCCACGTTGGTGCCGCTGCCCACGGTCAGTTTTTCAATCCCGGCTCCGGCACTGTTGATCACCGCCCCGTTGGCGTAGCTTCCCACCGTGGCGGTGTTGAAATCGGTTTGTACAAGCGTGGCTGCCGATGCCACAGTGGCGCTCATTGCAACAGTCGAAAGTGCGAACCAGCGGAATGGATCGATGAACTTCATGAGTCTCCTCCAAAAAATGACGTGAACATGACGGCTCAAGTGCGGAACGCTCCGGCACTCCTGCCTGGTAAGTCAATCAGTAATCCATGCTTTCGGAAACGCGGACCTTGGATGTTTTGGTCATCGTGATTTCATGATCAAACACCGCCGGGACGGGCGTGTGATTGGGCACACTTTCACCACGCCGTAATGCCTCGACACAGGCCACGGCTTGACGCAATACGGTTGTCGCATCAAACCCCAGGCGGGTGACGCCCGGATAGGCATTGCCAACCTCCGGCCAATTACAGTGCACCAGCACATGCAGCGATTCGCCGACCCGCAAACCTGAATCGCGCACCCCGGCCATGGCCGAGTCCGTCAGGTTGTCATCCGTGACGATCAAAGCATCCGGGCGATCGTTTTCAGGCCGATCCAGCAGCAGACCTACGATGTGTCGGGCTGAATCAGGGTCACGCAAGGCCGCAGCCACCCGGTAAAAATTGCGTGTGCTCATGCCATGGTCCAAGATGGCGCGATCGTAAGCGACAAACTCAGGATGCCCCCCCGTTACCACCGCCACCCGACGACAGCCCTGAGCACGCAAGTGTTGCAAGGAACGCTCAATGAACGAAACTCGATTCGGGTACACCCGCGCCAACCCCGCATGGGTTGACTCGCCACAGATCGCCGCCTTGGCCAGCCAGGGGTGATCCAATAACTGTTGCGAAATCTCCGGCGGATGACCGACGAAAATCACCCCCGCCAACCGATCTGCCTGCACCTCGTCCATCAATCGTTGATGTGCCGGTGATCGATCCGATCCCGCGACCCCGAAATAAGTAACCAGATGACTGTTGTTGTTCAGGTTCCAAGTCGTCGCTTCGTTGGCCAAGGCCCACCAGAATCGCACCCAGCCATCACTGTTGGGCTCGCCACGAAACGCCAGGGCATAGCGAAACAAATGCGGCGGATGCGGACTGACAAATGTGCCGCGCGTGCTTGATGAATAAACAAAACCATCACGCTTGAGCTGACGCACTGCCTTGGCCAGCGTGGTACGACCCACCTTGAGCTGGCTTTCCATGTCGTTCCAAGTCGGCAGTTGCACCCCCGGTTCCCATTCCCCCGCCAGAATACGCGCCCGCAGCGTCCGCACCAGATCGGGGGCGCTGAGGTTGCCGCGCGACAATTCGACCGATTCCGACACCGCTTGCGCCGACCGGGAACGCCGGTGCGACCGTGGTGCCGAGGCCGTGTTGCCACGATCATTGGTTTCCATATATACAAGTTTAATGCGCACCAATACAAAAGTCAAGTGAACTTATTGAAAAAGCCGGGGGCCACACTACCGGGGGCGTCCCGCGCAGCAGGCTCTGTGTACCCAATGACGTGCAAACCCCCGGGCACATAACCACTTGGTCACTCGACCACTTGGCCACTTTTGTCATCGCAAGGTTTCAGCCTTGGGTGATCGGCTCATCAGTCGGCTGATGCCTTCCAGCGGGTCCAAGCCTTCGAACAACACCTGATGCAGCGACTGACTGATCGGCATATCGACCTGATAACGTTGCGCCAATTGCACCACAGCTTTGGTAGTGGGTACGCCTTCGACCACGCCCGCAATGGCCTTGAGCACATCGTCGAGCTTTTTACCTTTGCCCAGCATTTCGCCACAGGTGCGATTGCGACCGGTCGGTGAAAAACAGGTGGTGGCAAGGTCACCCACGCCCGCCAGTCCGAAAAAGGTTTCCGCCTTGGCGCCCATGGCCACCCCCAGCCTGGCGATTTCCGCCAAGCCGCGCGATAGCAGCGCACTTTTTGCATTCACCCCAGCCTGCAACCCATCGAGTATTCCAGCAGCCACTGCAATCACGTTTTTAGTCGCCCCGGCCAATTCCAGCCCGATGATGTCCGGGTTGGTGTACACGCGAAACCAGTGCGTGCTGAATAACTGTTGCACCTGCTGCGCCAGTTGCATGTCACGGCTGGCTACGCTCACCGTGGCTGGTAAACAGCGCGCCAGTTCATCCGCCACCGAAGGCCCCGACAATGCCGCCAACGATCGTGCGTTTGACGTGGCACCATCGCCTGATTCCCCCAACACATCGGCGATGATCTGCGTTGGGCAAAGCAACGTTTGCGTTTCAATCCCCTTGGCCACCGACACCACCGGCACCCCGGTCGGCACATGCGTTTTGAGCCTCGACCAGACCCCACGGATGTACTGCGTGGGCACCGCACTGACGATCAACTGCACCTCACGTAACGCGCTGGCATCGTCCCCCGTGCAACGCAAGCCCTGCGGCAGCACATACCCCGGCAAATAGCGCGGGTTACGTCGAGTCTGCGTCAGTTCGTCCATGTAATCAGGGAACGGCCCCCACATGGTCACCTCTTGCCCCTGACTTTCCAGCAAGAGCGCACACACCGAGGCCATCGCCCCATCGCCGAGTATTGTTATCTGGGTGGACATGCCGCCAATATAGCATGATGGCATCATCGGGACTCTCCAAGCACGCCCATACCAGATCGTTTGGATCAAGGGCAACCTACCAAAGCAACTTGCGCCAATCATTGGAACGCTTTAATCCACCCTCTCGCTTCGGAAGAGGGTGTCAAAAAATGACGCGAATTGCTCTAGCTGCTACGGACATTCATCCGGGGTGGTGATGCCTGCGGCGAGCCAGACGAATCCCAGGAAGTTGTCGGCCTTCTTTT
>CAYRTH010000216.1:0-3555 GCA_964427135.1 uncultured Phycisphaeraceae bacterium | reverse complement strand
CTGCGGGACGCTGTGTGGCACCCGATCATGAAGGAAGAATGTCCGTAGCAGCTAGAGCAATTCGCGTCATTTTTAGACCCCCTCTCTCACGGGGAGAGGGATTTTTCAGAACGCTCAAATGCGAAATTGCAATCACCCGGGCGCTCGCCGCGTTTGCGTCGTTTTGACCGTCACCTTTTCCCGCATGGGCAGGTGCAGTTTCACCCCTTGTTTGGCCAGCACACGCATGAACGCATCACGCACCAGCTTGCGCGGGTCACGCAGGTAAACCTCCGCCTCCGTCTGCATCGGCAAGCCCAGTGCCACACGGGCTTGTGCCACGGTGTAATGCAAACGCCAGCGATGCTCCTCACTGGTCTGCGTACTCATCCAAAGCCCATGCGGGTTCACGCTTGCAAGGCGCTGCGCCTCATCGGTTTGGCCCCGGGCCGCCGCCTGAGCCATCGCCCCCAACATGCGTTGTGGCGGAACCTGTTCATCGGTAAACGTCCCCGTCAGCAACCGATCCAGCCACGGCTGCAAACGTTGCGCATCTGTCAGCCGACCTTTTTCGATCAGGCGATACAGTGTGGAAGCGATCGTGGTACGCACACCGATCACCGGTAAATCCCGCTCGATCAATTTTTCAAGCACCGGCAGACACGCAGCCGTCCCGCAACAACGCAGCAACCCCGTCGCCACCAGCCAGTTGGGCGCGAGCCTGCGATTTTTCTCCGGCAAAGTTTCCTCGTACCAGCGCAATTTCCCCGCCACCACGGCCTGTGCTCCGTCAAAACCATACTCCATCATTTCAATTGCCTGCATTAACCTCGGCTCCGCCGCCGGATCATCCCACAGCGCACCGATACCCGCCGCCAACCATGACACCATCGCCTTTTCACTGCCGATGCGATTTCGAACTTCAGCCTGCGCCTCTTCCCGATGACGATACAACCACCAGATACTTCGCCCTGGTCGGCCCGCGTCCATATCCACAAGGGCCTGTTGCAAACTGCGCTCGAAATACCCCGGTTCATATACTTGGGGTTCCAACACCCAGCCAAAAATCGCCTCCGGGGTTTGCTCCGGCGGCTTGAGCGCCCCGCTTTCCATCAGTAATTGTTTCAACGTCTGCTGATCCACTTGCCGTGAACCTGCCCCCGTCTTGGCGCACAACGCTGCCGCGATCCCTGCCGCCTCGCCAATCCGCTGCATATCCCGCTGCATACGCAAGGAGTGATGCGCATCCTGCGACACCCCGGCACATCGGCTGGCAATCCACACATTCGCCAAACCCCGGGGCAACAACATGCGATAGGGCATCTGTGCCGCCACTGGATTGCGCCAGTTGCGATTGAGCCATATCCAGAACATCGCCTCATCCGATTCCTGATCGTAATCCACCGCGTGATTGTCATAGTGACAACCGCTGTAACCGATCGCATCGTCGAATCGTCGGCCCATCACCAGGTCATCCAGCGACACCACATGGTCGGTCACCACCTGCCTTGATTGTCGCAACCCGATGGCCGGGGCGATGTACGTCGGTCGTTCCAGGTTGTTGTAATGGTCGCGCAGGTAATGAAGCAGACCCACCATCCGGGCACGGGTCAGGTCCTGCGCATCGGTGGCATCGCACCAGCCGGCGTCGAAATTGACGATGGTAGTAGCCATCGTCTGATCCTCTTTGACGCGCAACATGCCGCCCGATTGCGAGTAGGCATGAGGCAAACCGTCTCCATGACGACCGTGGGTAAAATTCGCCCCGGCCATCGCGCACAAATCACCATCGCCTGTGCCATCGATGTACGCCTTGGCACGCACCCGTCGCAGCCCATGCTCATCGGCCAGCAGCGCGGCTACGACCCGTTCACCCTCTTTTTCCACCTCCGCCAGCATCGTCCCCAAATGCACCTTCACGCCCGCTTCAAGCAGCATCTGTTCCAATACATGTTTTTTCACATCCGGGTGGAACGAGCCACCGGAAAACAGTCGGCCACCGCGATGCATCAACTCTTTGACTCGCTGGTCGATTTGTTGCTGCATGCCTCCGGTGACGCCGAAGTAGTAGGCATTAATTCCGCCACCGGTACCGATGCCGCCCAGAAAGGCAAGTGGCTCGAGGCAAAGCGTCGTGGCCCCTGTTTGAGCACTGGCACAAGCCGCCAGCGCACCGCCCGTACCGCCTCCGGCCACCAGCACATCCGCTGTCAGCTCCGGCAAATCATCGGGCACCGGCGGCATCGGCTGATCGAACTGTTGCGCCAATACTTTTGCCGGTGTCAGTTGCATGACACGTTCCGCAGCCGACAAACCCAGAGTAAATCGCTGTGCCAGATTTGTCAGCGAATCGCTCACCCAACCCGGACTCGCCAGGTATAAATTCGAGGGCCATTTCGACGATTCAACCACCGGGTGATGGCTCGGGTTGTAAATCGGGAACGGCTGAACCCCCATGTGACTCAAAAGCGACTCACGAGCCTGTGCATCGTTCACCAGTAGTTCGATCATCGCTGCCCGTGCCGACGATGCATTCATCGACGTCACCTTGCATTGCAACTGTCGCTGTGTCTGCCAGGGGGTTGATTCGAAGCGTGCATCGTGGCCGTCGGACCAGTCGGTGCGCTGCAGGTACGCGGACATGACGCCAAACGCAGGTGGACGCGGCGTTATACCCGGTTGCAACAGACACGCCAGGGTCCCGCTCTCACTGGCATCGATATAACGCTCCGCCACCACCCGACGAAAACCGGATTTGGTCGCCAGAATCAGGCCGGTGATTTTTTCGCCGTTCTGTTCAACCATCACCGGCCGCGCGTAGTAAAGCGTCGTCAGATGAGCTTGCACCATCATCTGGGTGGCGACCACCTCCGCCAATGCCGGATCCAGCCAATGACGTTGCGTGGCGGGCATGCGACGCTCCACCTCATGCACCAGTGCTTGCCACAAGGGGTGTGCACAATCACCGGCATGAGCGAACATCGCCCTCCCCGATTCCCACGCCGGATCGCCTCCCGGTTCCACCAGCAGCACCTTGCGTCCCTGACTGCGCAGGTGCAGCGCTGCCGCCAGACCGATATACCCGCCGCCCAGGACGAGCACCTCGAACGGTTGCTGAAAAATATTTTCAAAGGAACCAGGGGTATGCAGCATCGCAGTCGTCATGACATGTGCCCTTTGCTCATTGGACCGGCCAACCGGTATGGTTTGATCGACCATCCATCAGATGATCGATTTTTTTTATCATCAATTCGCCCCCGCTAGCACACAAGAGAATAATCGGTCAATCATCTGGATATTTCAGCTATTTTCGACCTATTTAGCTAGAATATGACCATGGCACCACGAAACACTATCACGCTGACTCGCAGCCTGAGCGGGGAGCTGGGGCAGGTGTTGCATGGATTTGAGCAGGTGGTCGGATTGTCGATCTGTTTCCGACCCCTATCCGGCGGTTGGCGCGACGCGGACGGACAAAGCGTGATTCCTTATCCGCTGGGTCTGCATGTCACGCCGTTTTGCCTGAGAGCCTGTATGAAAACTTCCGATTGAGCCGATACAAGAGGCATGGACGGA
>CAYRTH010000215.1:0-3571 GCA_964427135.1 uncultured Phycisphaeraceae bacterium | reverse complement strand
TTCTTTGATCGCGTCGATTTCCACCTGTTTGCCGACGATCTGTGCGTTGAGTTTGCTTTCCGTCACGCGCACCTGACCCAGTGCTGTGATGCGCTCGACCTGCATGTTCGATACCTCGGCAGGGGTGCCACGTGCTGCATTATGCCCGTCGGGTTGCAGCAATACAGACAAAGTGCCTGCTTCGATGCGATGTGTTGAAGTCTGTGCATCGACATTGCCCGCAGCCCGTAATTCCCCCGGCTCAGGTTGCTGATTTGCCCCCGGGGCCATGATCACTTCAAACCGATCACACGTCATCGCCAGCGCATCGCCCCCATGCCGTCCGCTTGCTTGGTTATTATCGTTTTCATCAGCGCTGACCTGCGGGGTGGTTTGCACCTGCACCCGACCTTGCGCCCGCAGGCGCTGGATCGTCGGTTTGCCCACGGGTTGGCCTTGCCTGCCTGGCACAGGTTCACTCAATACGACACTCAATTCATCCGCCTGCATCTGCAAACGCGGGTCGATGACTTTCACTGCCCCTTGAAAACTTGCCTGTTGTAACGGACCAAGCCGGGTCGAAGCTGTTTTCACCGGGTTGTTTGGTGTGTGGTGGGTCGAGGATGAATTTTTGTCAAAAAACAAATGCAAGCGATCATTCCAGGCGATGCTCATGCCCGCAGGCAATGCCGTCGTTGCCAGTGACAATTTTGTATTACGTGCGCTGCTCGTATCGTTTGTTTGTGTCGCTGTGCTTGATGCTGCCCCGCGTAAAATACCTCCGCCGATGATTTCACCTTTGCCCGTGCGCTGTTCCAGCACCAGTTCAGGCAACGTCACCACGCCCAACTCACTTGATTCGATCACCACCGGTTGCATGGCTGTGCCTTTCAACCGCAACTGATCACCCGACAACAAATACTCCACCAACGTGCTGCGTACCCGATCGTTTTCCCGGGTCACCATCATTACAGGCACCCCCGCCAAGGCCAGTTGCATATCGTCAGCCCCCGCCAGTTCCGCTGGTTTTTCCGCCAAAGGTTCGACCACCAGTCGCCCGGCCCATTGCACCACCACATCACTGGCCTGCGGTTCAAAAATCACCGCATCCTTCATCCCAGCTGACGCATTGTTTTTTGGCTTTACATCGTCCGACTTGGTTTGAGGAACGGGTCGCTGACCGCCCGTACTGATTTTTTGCTTGTCTGTCTGACTGCCACGCTCACGGGTCATCGCAAAAAGCACACGCAGCACATCGCCGCTCAGGTCCGCCTGTGGGCTGGTCACCTGCACCTTATCAAATACCTGGGCTTGGTAATACACCGGAAGGTGTGCATCATTCTGCTGCGATTTATCACCATGGGGTTGATCCGACCGACCCCCTGCATCACTCAAACCGTCAGCTTTTGCGTCCACCTTCAGCCGAAGGGATCGACCTTGAAACACTTCCAGGTGATCGATCCGCTGGCGCAGTTGGTTGAACGTCAATGACAACCCCTGTCCGCGAAACACAAATCGAACATGATCCAATTCCACCGGCCCGTCCGAATCGATTTGCCCCAGTTCCAAATCAAACCGTGCATCCTCCAACCGCAAACGCATTACCAGATCGGGTGAACCATACGATGTGTCCAACGCCTGCCCCGGTGATCCTTCAAAATAAAACAAAGTGACATGACCGCGCAATTCACCACTGCGTGCCTGATTGTTCGGGGCGGTCACCGTACCACCCTCGGCCTGAATCTGAATCAACTGATGTTCACTCAGTTGAATCCGCGTCATCGGCCTGCCGACTTTCCACTGACCCTGCGGTAACGGGTCCAGTGACTGACCGGTGATTTCCACCGGCGTACCCGCGCGCGTCGTGCTCCGCAAAATGTACCCCTGCGCCGAACCCGCCCCCGCCCCCGCCCCCGGGGTGGTCATCGCATCGCCAACCGATGTTGGGGTTGAACCTTGTGTGGTCGTCGATCGCAACGGCGGGGGGGTCTGCCCCGGTGCAATGGTGTTGGTCTGTGGCTCTGTGACCGGTGCGTTGGGTGTGCCCATGAATAAAGTCAGGGCAAGCACCATCCCTGCGAGCATCGACGCACCACCCAATATCCACCAGCGCTGGTTCATCTGGTTAGTGTAACCAACCGATGCGCCCCTGCTACCACAAAAATGCGATGCCGCGACGTTGCACCCATTGGTCCTGCACATCACTATCATTTACTTGACCACTTGACCACTTGACCACTTGACCACTTGACCACTTCTCGTCATCGCCCTGCAAAGCACCGCCACAGTTTTTACAATGCACAACATGAATACTCTGCGAGTTGCCATCGTTGGACCGACCAGTTACACCGGTCTGTTTCTGATGCAAATGTTATTGCGTCACCCGCACGCCAAACTCACCTACCTGGCCAGTCAGCGCGCCGAGTTGCCGGAGGTCGAACGCGAGTTTCCGCAATTGCTCAATCGTTTGCCCAAAGATGTGATCGTCGGGCCGATTGATCCGCTGAGGTTGGCCGAACACGCCGACGTGGTGTTTCTATGTGTCCCTCATCTGGCGGCCATGGCCATTGTGCCGGGCTTGCTTGATGTTGGTTTGCGGGTCATCGATTTGTCCGCCGACTACCGTTTGAATAATCCAGCCCTCTACGAAAAGGTGTACGAACACGCCCACACTGACAACAAGCACCTGACCCAGGCGGTGTACGGCTTGCCTGAGTTTTTCGCTGCCGACATCCGCACCGCCAAACTCGTCGCCAACCCCGGCTGTTACCCCACAGCCGCAGCATTGGCGATCGTGCCGCTTTTGCAGCGCAGCCTGGTGCATACAACCGACATCATCATCAACGCCGCCAGCGGCATCACCGGGGCCGGTCGCACCGCCAAGCCCAACCTGCACTTTCCGGAAATGAACGAATCATTTGTCACCTACGGGGCGGGTACGCATCGACATCAACCTGAAATTGAACAAACCCTCACCACCCTCAAGGGCGAAAAAGTGAGTGCGCTTTTTGTACCGCATTTACTGCCGTTGGATCAGGGCATTCTCGAAACCATTTACCTGGACCCGATGGACGATGATGTGACCGAAGCCGAGTTGTTTGATGCCTTCCGTGATGCCTACGAAGACCAGCCTTTCGTGCGGGTACGCAAAGACTTCCCCAACGTCAAATGGGTGCGCAATACCAATTACTGCGACCTATCTGTGAGGTTGGTCACCTGTGGCAGCAAACCCCTCGACGGTGGCGACGAACCTGCCCGCAAAGTCATCGTCTGCAGCGCCATCGACAACATGGTCAAAGGCGCCTCGGGTCAAGCCCTGCAAAACATGAACCTGATGTTCGGTTTTGAACCGACATCGGGGTTGTTGTAAACATCATCAAGCCGGCTACGAGAGCAATTTGCGTACTTATTTGATCAGCAGTGGGGGCTATTCTGTCCCCTCTCCCTCCGGGAGAGTAGGAGTGTTCGCTTCGCTCTCATTCGGGTGAGGGCGTCGCGTATGTTTGAATGATGCTTGATTTACAGTAAAAAGATGCTTGCGCCCTCACCCGGCCTCGATGACTCGGCCACCCTCTCCCGGAGGGAGAGGGGG
>CAYRTH010000214.1:0-3590 GCA_964427135.1 uncultured Phycisphaeraceae bacterium | reverse complement strand
GGCCACTGGGCCACTGGGCCACTGGGCCACTGGGCCACTGGGCCACTGGGCCACTGGGCCACTTCCACTCACCCCCGCGCCTGTTGCACCTTTTCGACAAACTGTTTGGCCAACTGGGTCAGGCCTGCCCAGTCCTTGTTTTTGAGTAACTCCTTTTTCACCAGCGATGAACCCACACCCACGCACACGGCCCCGGCTTTGATCCAATCGGTGGTGGTGGAAAGATCGACGCCGCCGGTGGGGGTCAGTTTCAACTGTGGCATGGGGGCAAGCAGGTCTTTGAAATACGATGGGCCGAATACGTTGGCGGGGAACACCTTCACCACGTCGGCACCGGCTGAAAAAGCGGTGATGATTTCGGTGGGGGTCAGGCCACCGGGGATGATAGGCCTGCCGTAACGGTGCGCCATGGTGATGGTTTCAACGTTAAGGGCCGGGCATACCACAAACTGCGCCCCAGCCAGTATCGCAGCCCGACAGGTTTCCGGGTCCAACACCGAACCGACACCGATGCAGGCATCGTCGCCCAGGGCAGCGCGGGCGGTGGCGATGGCGTCCAGGGCGCCGGGGGTGGTCATGGTGATTTCGGAAAACAGCACGCCGCCGTCACGCAGGGCTTTGCAGACATCGACCAGTTGATTGGGCGAGTCAGCCCGAATGACTGCGACGATGCCGGAACGTTCCATGTCCGCGACGATGCGATGCCGATCGGGTTTCATCTGAAAATCCTTAAACGCAGTTGGGTGAATGAACGGTGACGATTTATCGTTGTAACTCATGATTGTTGGCTAGGCAACAGACCAGGGGATCACGAATTTGAAGCATCGGCGGCAATGGGTTCCAGGTCATCATCGCTTTCATCGGTCGGGGGATCGAAATGAACGACCAGGGTGCATGAAAACCCATGATCGGAGGAATGAAACGTGGCGCTGCCAGCCAGTTCGAAACGGGTCAGACCTTCGATCATGGCCAGACCTTTGTGCGTGTGATGGGTGGAGCCCAGGAGGGACGATCCGCCGGTCTCGCTCCAGGCAATGCGAACACGGGTGCCGTCGGCGCTGGTGGTGAGCACATCCACATCAAGGGTGACTTTGCCGGTGGGGGTGGACAGTGCCCCATACTGGCGTGCATGGGTGAACAGTTCGTGAAACACCATCGCCAGGGCGGGTGCTTGTCGGAGGGTGACGTGCAGTTCGGGAATATTGAGTTGAAGTCGTGGAGCGATACTGTCCCATGAAGTGCCCGCATCGGCCATGGCCAGCACCAGGCGACGCAGGTCCAGCCCGGCAAAATGATTGATCGCCAGGGCCTCATGGGTGCGCTTGAGTGCCAATATTTTGTTGCGAATCAATTCCGCCAGTGCTGATTGATCCGCAACTTGCCGTTCGTAAAGCGACACCAATGAAAAGAGGTTGGCCAGATTGTTTTTGACACGATGATCCAATTCACGCAGCAAGTGTTGGCGTGCCAGGGCATTGGCCTGTGCCTGTCGCTGGGCGGCTTCCAGGTGCAGGGCACGCCGTTCGAGTTGGCCGGTGTACGAACGCACCAGTTGATAGAGCAATAGGGCGGTGATGAGTACAAACGCCCAGCCCTTGATCATGGAATAAAACGCCAATTCACGCGGGGCCTGAACCAACAAGCTGAGCAGGTAATCGGAAAACAAAATATACACAGCGGAAACGACAGCATAAATGCCGGCAATCTGCCAGGCAGCCTGCCGAGCGGTACGCTGGGTCATCGGGTGCAATTCAGACATGTGACACCCCCACAAGAAATCGTGACGTATATATAAGAATAGGCTATGAGCCAAGTCCTGATATCTTCATCTTAGAGGCGAAGTCCGAATCTCAAAGCAAAATATCCGCAATTGGCGCATCAAACGGTACATTTGCCGAACCGCTTTTCTGTGGACTTGATGCGGGGCGGTATGCTCTGAACGATGCAACCCCCGGCCAGTCATGAACACCAAGTCGTCGCAGCGCTCCAGCAGGCACGCAAGTATGCCCACCTGTGCCCGCAGACGTTGCAGCGTACTGCGATGTGGGCCTGTTTGCGTTACGCAAAACACGACGAAGCGATCAAAGCTGCCAAGCGTAAATTGCATCAGGTGTTCGCATCGTACCTTTCCAACGATTGGCGAAAAGTTGAAAAGCTGTTGCACCAAGTCGATTGGCAAAACGACGATGAGGTTGAGCGCAGCGCACGACAGGTGTTGCAATGGCACACCAGTTCCGCCGAGCGAATCGATGACCTGACGGACCTGTACCGACAATGGTGGGCGATCACGGGTGTGCCCGAGTCGTTGGTGGACCTGGGGGGCGGACTGCATGGTTTTGCCCTGCCATGGATGGGGCTGCCTCGAAGTACGCGCTATAACCTGACGGAAATCGATACACGGCTGGTGGCCCTGGTGAATCAGTGGTTGCAAGGTTGGGGGCAAGCCGGACAAGCCCACGCGCTGGATTTACTGGTCACCCCCTGGACGCAACAGGTCGATGTGGCGTTGCTGTTGAAGGTGGCTCCCTGTCTGGAACAACAGGAGCCGGGGGCGACGCTGCGATTGTTGCGCGATATACCCGCCCGGTGGATCATCGTTTCGTTCCCCACCCGCAGCCTGGGCGGACGCGACAAAGGCATGAGCGCCCACTACGATGAACAGATGCAGCAATGGGCGAACGCCTTGCAACGCCCCTTGCAGGTGGTGGCGATGACGAGGGAGACGTATTACCTTTTACGTGGAAGTGGATGATGGATCATGTATTCATCATCCATTCATTGGTGCCGCATGACGCAATTACCGGTGGAAGATCAGACGATGCACGGCTACGAGCCGCCCTTGAACACGCAGTTCAACGTGTTTTTGGACAATCGTGTCGGGCGCATGATGGAACTGATGGACCTGCTCCACGGGCAGGCGATTCGTGTGGTTGCGTTCATGGTCAACGACTCAGCGGACTATGCCGTGCAACGACTGGTGGTCACCCGCCCCGATGATGCGCGGAGTTTGCTGCAAAAGGCCCAGTGGCCGTGTTCGGAAACCGAAGTGCTGGTGGTGTCGTTGCCTGCCGGGGTGACGCTGGTGGACCTGTGCCGGGCGCTGGTGCAGACTGAGGTGAATATTTTGTATGCCTACCCGTTGCTCGCACGTCCGCATCAGCGGCCGGGTATCGTGCTGCACACCGATGAACAGACCATTTCAGGGCAGGTGCTGCGTCGCAAGGGTTTTGTGTTGCTGGGCGAAAAGGAATTGGCCCAACCCGAGGACCAGGGGACATGACGAGTCTGGTAATGCTCAGTCACCCACGCCTGAACTTCATCAGCGTGTGGGTCATACACGCTTTCTTCATGCGTGAAGTTCAGGATGGTTTGCCAACCTACCGTGTCGGGTGCCACTGGCAGCTGGTTGCAGTGATATTGCCCGTGGCAAAGCCGATGCCTGCCAAGGGTGCCTGTGGCAGGTCTGCTCCGTTGTAAACCGCTTGAATGATGCGAATCGACTCTGGTAGCCGATGGGTTGAGCATCATGAGTCTGATACTAATTTGGTATCAAAAATATAGCATTTTATAGAACACCTCAAAGAACCGAT
>CAYRTH010000213.1:0-3661 GCA_964427135.1 uncultured Phycisphaeraceae bacterium | reverse complement strand
ACGTCAATCGTAACCAATTGTCACTATTCGACTTCTAACCGGACAGTACTGATTTGGAATTTCGAATTGAATCCGATCTTTATCGCCAGGTCGCCAAGGTGCCAAGACGCCAAGTCAGAAACCTGTGACAATTCAGAGCAGGATCAAGAACCGATTTTCAACACAGAGGACACGGAGTTCACAAAGAGGAAAAGGGATTGGGTGATTGGTACAAAGTACTGGTGAATGAAACCACATCATAAAATAAACATCATTTGATGATTCGTGGCTGCGCTGTTGATTTCATGAATAAGCATTCTGATGTTTTTCTTGGCGTCTCTTTCACTTGGCGTCTTGGCGATATGGTCTTTTATCAAGTGCTTTCAGACTTGGTGGTTGTTCTGCGATTACCATGCTGTCATGTCAGAACCGCAACCGCATCTGGATGTGCGTTTGGAATTGGATTATCAGCGCGGTCATTGCAGCGACAGTGTGAACATTCCGTTGGAAGAACTGCCCCAGCGCACACATGAACTGCCCGCCAAGGGTACACACTTGCGCATCGGCGATGTCGATGCCAAGCGTTTGCAGCAGGCGATAAGTTGGCTCAAAGAGCGCGGCTATGCGGTGGAAGCGGTGGACCTTGCCAGCGAATGGCACACATCAACTCAGAGACAGTTTGACAACTGTACTGGTGGGACAGACGTCAGGTCTGTCAATGTACCAAACGCTCCGATTGACGCACGATGTTGTTCGAAATGGGCTGATGCCCATTGGCAGGCGGGACGCCCGCCCCACCCAGACTTGAGTGATGTCACAGTTCAGCAAGTCACATCATCAACCCATCCGACATTTCACCAACCACGCCTCTGGCAACCCAGTCCGTTTCTGGTGCGGGCCATCGAACACTTGCATCAGGTGGACGTGAACTTCAAAACCAACCGGGGGCGGGGGCGAGTACTCGACATCGCCTGCGGGTCGGGGCGTGACATGGTTTGGCTGGCCATGCAGGGATATCAGGTCGAAGGCGTTGATCTGCTGCCCGATGCCCTGGCCAAGGCACATGACTTGGCGCAGCGAAATCACGTGACGATTCAAACCCGTGTGCAAAATGTTCGGCGAAACCTTGAACTGCCCGCACAACGATACCAACTCATCCTCATGCTGCGCTTCATGCACCAACCCTTGGCACCGATGATCATGGCCGCCCTCCAACCCGGCGGGGTTTTCATCGGTGAAGTGTTCGCACCCACGCAGCCAACGACATACGCCAACTTATCGCCACGCAAAGCATCAACTTCACCTCACAGGCCAACCCTGGCCGCTGACGATTGGCCAAAGTTGTTCGCTGGTTTGCAGCCTGTGCTCGCGCTATCAAACCCAGGTTCCGA
The DNA here is from genome assembly GCA_964427135.1 of uncultured Phycisphaeraceae bacterium. Classification (GTDB taxonomy): domain Bacteria; phylum Planctomycetota; class Phycisphaerae; order Phycisphaerales; family Phycisphaeraceae; genus JAJXSS01. Next base: position 2,291 of record CAYRTH010000213.1, on the reverse strand, counting down.
CGGACGCACCTTGAGCGGGTGGATTGGACGCAAACCCTTATAATTCAATTACTTGCGACTCACAAATTGACGCGCAGCATGTTTTTAGTGATAATAGGCGATTCTGTCGAGTTGATTGCCATGAAAACCCGAGCCTTGAAAAAAACGAAGTTGAAAAAAAAGATGAGCAGTAAAACCGCTGTCGGTCGCAGTACGGGCAAAACCGAAGTTCAAAAACCCAAATCAGCCGTGCGCTCCGCAAAATCAGGCACCAGTTCCAATAAATCCAGCAGCAAAAAGCCAGTATCACGTCCTTCCACCGGCGGTGCTTCAACAGCCATCGAAACCGAAGATGTGACCAACTACGCCTCCGCCATGCGCTGGCTTTACAACCACACTGACCATGAACGTCAGCGGGTGGTGCACTACAACACCAAGACGTTCAGCCTGGACCGTATGCGCAAGTTATTGGCGACGGTCGGCGATCCGCACAACGAACTCAAGGTGGTTCACGTGGCCGGGACCAAGGGCAAGGGTTCGACCTGCGCCATGCTTGCCAGCATGTTGCAAGCCTGCGGTTACGCCACGGGTTTGTACCTTTCACCGCACCTGATCGACCTGCGTGAACGCATCAGCATCAACGGGCAGATGATCAGCCACGGGGATTTGGTGGACCTGTTCAAACTGATCATCCACAAAGCAGGCCCCCTGGCGGAAGAAGCAACCTTTTTTGAAATCATGACTGCCGCCGCCCTGCGCTATTTTGCCGACCAGGCGGTCGATATCGTCGTACTGGAAACCGGGCTGGGCGGGCGACTCGATTCCACCAACGTCTGCAAGCCGCTGGTCTGCGGGCTGACGCACATCAGCCTGGACCACATGAACATACTGGGGCGCGATGTGGCGACGATCGCGGGGGAAAAAGCGGGCATCATCAAAAAGGGTGTGCCGGTGATCAGCGTGGAGCAGGATTCATCCGTGTCGCGTGTGTTTGAAGACACTGCGCAACAGGTCGGGGCACCGCTGGAGTTCACCGGTCGGCAAATCGATTTTTCTTTTCGTTTTGAAGCCAACAAGGAACTGGGGCCGCACACACGGGTATCGGTGATCACGACCACCAGCCGATGGGAACATTTGCCCGTGCCGATGAAGGGCGAACATCAGGCGCACAACTGTGCCCTGGCGCTGTCGATGCTCGACAAACTCAAGGCTCACGGGTTTACCTTCCCGGATGACAAGGTGATTGCAGGCCTGGCGGCGACGACCTTGCCCGGACGCATGGAACTGGTTTGGAGCGAGCCAAGGATCATCGTGGACGGGGCCCACAACGGGGCGTCGATTCAGGCACTGGTGCGTTCATTGGGGGCCCACATTCAGTATGACTCGCTGATCATGATCTTCGGCTGCGGGTCGGACAAGGATGTCAACGGCATGCTCAAACAGGTCGGGCTGGGGGCCGACAAGGTTATTTTCACCAAGACCAAAAACAATCCGCGAGCCATGGAACCGGAAGACCTGGCCGCACGCTTCAACGAACTGGCGGGCAAAATGGCGCAACCGGCTGCCACCCTGGAAGACGCCCTCAAACTCGCCGCCCGAGCCGTGACCCGCGATGACCTGATCGTCATCAGCGGTTCGTTTTACCTGGTGGGTGAAGCCAAAAAACATTTCGCGGAACTGTCCAGCCGAAAAAAACGGTGAAAGTAAGTCGGGAAGTTCACGCAAGTCGGGGTGGGCAGGCAAGTCGGTGAGTGGACCCACCTTGATGGAGTGATTGTGCAAATGTTTGCCTCCATGCTTCGCATCGAGGTCGCGCAATGAGTAGCAGATAGGGTCGATTTCAAATACCAAGACGGGAACGAGGTCGCACGGCGATCGGTGTTTCGTTGGTGAAGCGGTGGGTCTCGAAGCCTCGGCCCACCCTTGTATCTTCCTTTCGGTTCCCTCAGTAGGCTAAGCAAGCGACAATGCTAGTACTACAGCCGCGTATCATAGTTGGGCGCTCGTGCCCGGTAGTGGCAGTGTCTGGCGATGGACTGGTGGCGGCGACGTCAGTGCGGCCAAGTCAGCGCGCGCTCTTTGCTAGTCAGGCGTGGCCAGACGATGGCCAGCAGCAGCCGACGAATCTCCGGCTCGGTCAGTGGCACCAAGTCAGCCGTCCTCGGCTGGGGTAATCAAAGCCACCCGGCGTTTGGCGTGTAGGGTGGGCCGAGGCTTCGAGGCCCGCCGTTTGCGGGATCGCACGGAAATCATCCTGATCAAGTTGAATGACGTGGTCCAAAGCGGCGGATGGCATCCGCCGTCTTCATGCG
>CAYRTH010000212.1:0-3822 GCA_964427135.1 uncultured Phycisphaeraceae bacterium | reverse complement strand
AGACGATAAAGTACAAAATGTAAAATCACTCGGCCACTTGACCACTCGGCCACTCGGCCACTTCTTCGAATACCCAAGTCCTCGGCTTGCCAGCCTCGTCCTTGGCTTGGTTCCGAAAATCCTAAATTCGAAATTCAACATTCGAAATTCAAATTCACGCGGCCTGCGACCAGCGTGATTGCTCAAGGTACGCCTGCAATTCACGTCGGTCGGCGTGGTGGCGGAAGTGATCGAAGGTCATACCCATCCGGCAGGGGCCGGGTTCATCATCGTGAATGCGCACGACCTTGCCACGGGCGTCGAAAGTGACCTGCATGGTGCCGGGCAACATGGCACGCACTTCGATTTCCGTGCCCGGTTCGAGGGTGACATCGAGTTCAAAACGCATGCCCGTCGGGCTGATGTCGTAGATGTAGCCGGTCCATAAAAACTTGGGGTAACCCACCGGTCGCACCCGCACGAGGGTGTACATGGCCGGCAAGCGCAAACGCGGAGTGTTGCGGGCATCAGCAGGTTCAAACGTACTGGGCATGATGTTAACCTCCGACCAACCCCCAACATGGTTTACTTCACCGACATTGCCAAACATCGGCAAGTTTGCGGATCAGGTTCAATTCAAGGACGCAATCGTCCGCTTTTTTATCGATTTGTCGGGTTTAGGTGGTTTTTTGGCCGATAAGTCTGGGGAAGTGGTCAAGTGGCTGAACCAAGCCAAGGGCGAGGCCGACAGGCCGAGGACTTGGGTATTTCAAGAAGTGGCCAAGTGGTCGAGTGAAAGCCACGCCCTCACATGAACCCCACCACATGATTCATTTCGAAGGTCGAATTTCGGAATGAAAGATAAACCGTCGGTGAATCGTATGAAATCAAAACCAACATTAGCACAAGTCATCAACAAGGTCGTTTTGCTGGGCGACGCACAGACGTTGCCGATGCTGCAAAGGCAGTGTGCATTACTCACCAACGAAGCCCCGGTCATCACGGCCATGGTTTGTATTGGGCCGATGGATGGTTTGCAGAACGCATGTCGGCAGCCGGTGATTCAAGGACTCGACAAACTATTGCAGCAAGCGGCTGATTACCGCGGGCAGGTGGTGCTGTTGTCGCTGCCACTGGTGATGGGACAGACATTATCGAACCTTGCACAGGCCCTCACGCAAGCGGGGTTGACCTGGCGTTTTTTGCCGACGATGCAGGACCAACTGGCAGGGCGGGTGAAGTTGGAAGCAATCATCGATACGAGCGGGGCAAGTGCCAATGAACCTACCACGGCTGCATCAGGGGACTTGCATTTGACCGAATCATCGTCGTCGCCGACGACATCGCAGCGCATCAACATTCAACCTTTGCGTACACCGCTCTGGTCGATCGATTCGCAAGCCTTGCTGGATCGCCAGCCGCACCCGCTGGATGAAACCAGCATTCGTGACCTGGTGACAGGCAAGGTGGTGCTGATCACCGGTTCGGGCGGGTCGATCGGTTCGGAACTGGCGCGTACGGTCTGTCGTTTTGGTCCGTCGCGGATCGTATTGGTGGAACGGGCGGAAAACGCTTTGTTTGAAATTGATCGTGATTTGGCCCGGCGTTACCCGGACATTCCCCGGGCGACGGTGCTGCATGATGTGACCGATGCGCCGCGAACGCTGGGCATGCTCATGGCTCAAAAACCGAACGTCATTTTTCACGCTGCGGCACACAAGCATGTGCCCATGATGGAGGAACACCCCAGTGCTGCGGTGGAAAACAATTTTTACGGGACGCGCTCGATTGCGGACGCAGCATGTAAAGTCGGAGTGGGCCGGTTTGTGATGATTTCCAGCGACAAGGCGGTACGCCCCAGTTCGGTGATGGGGGCGACCAAACGGTTGGCGGAACTTTACACGCAGTACCTGACGGGCCGAAGTGACACGATGTTTTCGATGGTGCGATTCGGGAACGTATTGGGGTCTGCTTGTTCGGTGCTGCCGATCTGGTCGGAACAGTTGTCGCGCGGCGGGCCGATCACGGTGACCCATCCGGGCATGACTCGCTATTTCATGACCATCCCCGAGGCGGCGGGGTTGGTGATTCAGTCGGCGGTGTATGCGGGGTCGGCAGGCGGCGGCGAAGTTTTTTTGCTGGACATGGGCAAACCGATTCGCATTGTCGAACTGGCGCAGCGATTTGTGCGCTTGCAGGGAATGGAACCAGGCCGGGACATCGCCATCGAATTCACGGGCATACGACCGGGTGAAAAGTTGTTTGAGGAACTGGCTTATGAAAGCGAAGAAATGATTCCGACGCCGCACCCTTCGGTGCGCATGTGGAAGACCACCAGGCCCAATGCGATGACGATGCGTCATGTGATCGCGGCCTTTGATCGGTTGCGTGGGTATGCCGACGGCAAGGGCCGACATTACTGGCAGGATGTGAGCAAAAAAGAATTACTGGATGCCCTGCACAGTGCTGTGCCGGAGATGGTGACCCCAGCCCCGACGGGTGAAAAAGCGATGGCGGCGGTCAATGTCAACACCCTTCGCCCAGCGATTTGAATGAAAACATGGATGGGTTTTGCCACGCCTGAACTTGCTGGTGCGCGACCAAGTTCAGGATGGTGTTGTTGGGGTGGAGGGGGAAATAAAAAAACTGAACTTCACGCGGACGTGAAGTTCAGGCGTGGTTAGAGCAATTCGCGTAATTATTTGATCAGCAGTGGGGGCCATTCCGTCCCCTCTCCCTCCGGGAGAGGGTTAGGGTGAGGGCGTCGCTTATGTTTGAATTATGCTTGATTTGCGGTATATAAATGCTTGCGCCCTCACCCGGCCTCGCAGACTCTGCCACCCTCTCCCGGAGGGAGAGGGGGTCAGAAAATAACGCGTATTGCTCTAATTCAGTCACATGAAAAACTACCGGGCGGGTGTGGTTGGTGCAGTGGGTGCAACGGGTGCGGTCGGCGCGACTGGCGGCTTGGGGGGTGTTGGTGGTGCGGTTGGAGCGGGGGGCACTTCACTGGCGGGGACCCGTTTGAGTTGCAATTCACTGATGCGGCCATCGAGCAGGCGGAAACGGGCCAGCCATGAGCCGTCGGGTTGGGGCCAAAGGTCGATGGGTTCGGTTTGCCTGTCCCACGGTATTTCCGCGACCTTGGGGTTGGGCAGATTTTTGAGTTCGGTGGGTTTGTCCAGCCGAAGTAAGAAGGCGGTGTCGGGGACGGTGACGTTGAGGGGTTGACTGGCGAAGGTGACCTTTTTGCCGTCGGCCTGAAGTACGAGAATACCCAATGCTTCATCGACAGAAGGTTTGCCGGGGGGTTGAGGGAGCGTGGGGCCTTGTGTGCCGGTGGGTGAGGCAGGCGGTCCAAATTCGCCGGTGTTGGGGTCAAAAACAAACTCGCCGCCGGGGGGTTGGATGATGCCTGCACCGATGGTGGTGGCCTCGGCGGAGTAAATGCGCAGAGAGAGGCGGTAGGGGCCTGCGGCTGATTTGAGTCGAAGGATGAACACTTCCTGTTTGAGCTTCTGCCACATACCGGCGGCGAATTCGGGGGAACGGTTGGGTTGGCCACGCACTTCATTGGACCAGGTTTTGGCAAGTTCGGCTGGGCCGTTGACGGTGGCGACCAGACCGGCGGCAGCGGCGACAGCCAGTTCATCGTCGGAAGAGTAAACCTGTTGGAGCAGGGCGGATTCACCGCCGAAGGCCTGCGCCCAGGCTTGTGAATCAGGCAGTCGGCCGACGGAAACTTCACGCATGAACCAGGCGGCGACGGTGGAAACTTTTTGCCGATCACGGAGCAAACCCACCACATGCGGGGCACGGGTGACGGGCTGTGCGGGCGTGGTG
>CAYRTH010000211.1:0-3856 GCA_964427135.1 uncultured Phycisphaeraceae bacterium | reverse complement strand
CTGAGCAACGCCTTGGTTTTCACCGTGGTGATCGATTTCATGTTGACTCCATCGCATGAAAAATGGTTGTATGAATGACGCCGAACCCTTTAGGGTCGGATATTCATCGCCCGCTCCACCCATTGCATCAATGCCGTTTCACGATGCTCATGGCTTGCCGCCAGCGCTTTTTCGAGTTTGCTTCGATCCGCGGGTAACAAAAAGAAATGCACAGCCACGGGCATGTCCCCCAGTTTCATCGGCTCCCGCAACGTCGGCGCCGGTTGATGCAATCGACTCAACTTTTCCAACGCCTCCCCATCCTCCGGCAAACGTTCCGCCAGGGCCTGCATGTCCAACCCGCAACGTTCCCGCAATGCTTCCACCAAGGCCGCCCGCGCCTTGGGGTCGTCCTTGCCCTGCAACCGATTGAGTGTCGCAAGCAATTCCAACGCCCCCGCATCATCCACCTCCCACACCACACATCGCGCCTCGGCCACCCCCAACTCGCGCAATGCGGCCACGCGATGATGACCATCCAACAACTGATAGCGCTGCGTTGATTCGCCTTGCTCATCGGCTACCTCACCGGGCAGCCGTCGCACAATGATCGGCGGATACCGATCGCTGCGCTTCAAATGCTCCTTCAATTTGCCAAACAACTCCGGCGACATCCGATTACTGTTCCGCGGATGAGCCTGCAATTGTCCGATCGGCAAAGTCACGATATTCATGCGCAATACCCCTTGATTGAATGCAGCCATACCCAAGTCCTCGGTCGCCCCCGGGCCAGCGACCTCGTCCTTGGCTTGCTTTTTATTTCGAAATTCGAAATTCGAGATTTGCATCACTCAACCACTCGACCACTTCGCCATTTCACCACTTCACTACATCACCACTTCCCCAGTCCGGTTGTCTTTCAGGTAATACACCGGCTCACTGAGCAACTTCGCCTGGGCGGTTCGCCAATGCGTCATCGGGTCCGCGTCGTACCCTTGCGACCGCCCGTAATGCTGGCGATACCAGCGACGTAGTTCCACAAGCAACCAATCGCGCACTTTTTCAGGCATGTTCATCAACCGATTTTGCACCACCGACAGCAGCGCCAAGTCCGTCGGCTGAAAACCGACATGCGCCAAGGCCGCCAGTAATCGCGCATCATGTGGGTGCGTTGGCCGGGGGTACGCGGTCATGCCCGCCCGGGTAAAAAACGGGTTCACCCGTCCCATGGCCGCGAGCGCTTCGGTGTAAATGGTCGTCGCGCTTTGCAAAGCCTCACGCACCAGCCGCACCGCCAACCCCAAGCCCCGCCATTGCGGATGCACCACCACCCGGCTGATGCAACGCACTTCCTCATTGAGCACCTGTGCTCGTTGCCAGACATCCACCATCGACCCGTAACGCTGCCCCAACGCCACATCGCGCATCCGACATGACAAACTCGGCAGCGATTCCACCAACACCGCCACGGTCTTTGGCTCACCATGATGCGCTGACGCATCCGATCCAGCCGCACATCGTTTGAAACGCTGCACCACCTCGGGCTGATGATGGCGCAACGCCAAAATGCGCGTGGCCGTGGCCGGTCGCTGCGCTTTGTAATGATGTGCCTCTAATGCGTGGTAGTCCTTCCACCCGCCTCGACACAACTCCAGCGACGCTTCCATCGGCTCCGCGGGCAATGCGCTCAATCGTTGCATCAGGTTTGTCACGACTGACCTCCGTCAAAAAAATTCATCAAATCCGAAATTCGAGATTCGAAATTCGAAATCAATCCTTACCCCTCGTTACTACTTCCAACTCCGCCCCCAATCCCTTGAACATCAGCACCTCCGGCTCAAGTGCCTCCAGCAAATCATCATGCGTGGTGGCCACGATCAAACAGACCGGCTGCGGTGACCGACATACCCACCGTCGCAGGTTGCGAGCGATCACCTTCGCCGTGATACGGTCGAGCGTCGCGCCAAACTCATCGGCCAATATCACGGTCAAGGGCTGCTCATGGGCGAGCCCCGAATCACCCGACGGATGAGGCGGGCGATGCACCTCGGCCAGCAAACGCGCCAGTTGCAAGCGGTAACGCTGACCTTCCGACAGTTCGCCGGGCTTGCGCAACATGACAAACGCATCGCCCAGTCCCGCCAAACTGAGCAGCGTGGTCACTTCCTCCAGCGACAAGCCCAGGTCGGCAAAGCCATCGACCAGTGGTTTGTCGGCCGGGGGTGCCAGTCCGTCGAACCGCAACACCCTTGAAGTGGGCGATTTTGCGGACAGTTCATCGTTTATTAAACGCAGCAATGAGCTTTTGCCCGAACCCGAAGGCCCGGTGATGAAAACGATTTGACCGGGGTGCAAGGCGAGGCTGGTCGGCGGCACGATCGCCAGGGTTTTGGTTTCATCCACCCCCAGCCCGAACATGGCGGCGACGGCACACACATTGGGGGAGGGCTCGACCGCGGTGGGCACGGACCATTCCAGGTGCAATTTCAACATGGCAGGCTCCAATCGTGGTGGGTTTGTACAAAAGGAAATCGGGCGGATCGATGTCACCGCATCAGCCGACGGATGACCTGAAAATCGTGCATATGCCGGCGCACCTGATGCAGCGACTGCCCGGTTATCATTGCGATTGTGCGTAGTGATAGTTCCTTGAAATAAGCCAATTCAGCGCATCGTCGCACGGGCTTGTCCAGCAGGTCGCCGCGCTGGAGCAAAAAGCGGTATTGCGGTTTGCGAATACGACGTAACAATCGGGCCACGCGCCGCCTCAGTTGCCACTCGCGCTGCCCCATCAAGCGCGCCAGGTCGGCGAAGCTCTGGCCCTGTCGATACACCTGTTCCAGCAGCAAACGATCCGCATCGGGGAGTTGTTTTGCCAAATCCAGCAGCCGATCGTGTTCATCACGCCGCCGTTCCCTCCGCCGGGCTTGGGCATCCACCCATTCAGGCTTGAGTGATAACATGACTTACCCCGTAGTTAAATAATAATTGAACTATATGAGCCAATTGAATCACCCCCATGAGGGTTTGTCAAGGTAAAGTTCAACTTATTTTGAAAATTGTTTGGAAACCGCCGGGGGCCAAGACGTCAAGAAATCAAGGGATGAGTTAACACCGCGGGTTTCCACCCGCGGCTATGAAGCGTGGTGTTTGTTCGCATAGCCGCGGGTGGCAACCCGCGGTGGTTTGAGCTGGGCGGAAAGTGATTCAAGGTGATAGGTTCCCGCAAGATATACCCGCGCCGACAAGCTGTCAGTGGCACACCCTGTCTGTTGTAGCCCAGCCCCCGGGGGCGCCCCCGGCTGGGTGAATTACCCTCGACAAACTCACCGCCGAGGGCGGCGGTGCCACAAAGCACCCTGCGTCGAAGCGGAAATGGTCAGCGTGTCGGTTTGGTCATGAACTTGGCCTGGGCGCTGGCGCAGCATCGGCCTTGTTGCGACAATTCCGCCCCAAGGTCATACACCCGCCGATCGCGCTTTTCCAGATGTGCCCTGACATGCAAGGGCTGGTCCAGCATCACCGCCTGACGATAGCGCACGTACAACGTGGCGGTGACGGCACTGATGCCATGGGCAAAAAGGCACTGGGTCATCGCACTGTCCAAAAGCGTGGCCACCAGTCCGCCATGCAGTCGATCCGGATAGCCATGCATCCATGTCCTTGGCTCAAGCACCCCCGTCACCGAGCCATCCGCCTGCTGTGCGCAGACCAACCCCAACGCGCCGGGTTCCTGCGCATCACAGGCGAAGCATCCGGCATGTTCAGCCTGCAACTTCACACGCCAGGCTTGCGCATCCGTAGGGGCGACGCTTGATGGGGCTTGGCCGGGGGTCATGACTCAGGTGCGACAATGGTGATGATGATGGTCCAAATC
>CAYRTH010000210.1:0-3867 GCA_964427135.1 uncultured Phycisphaeraceae bacterium | reverse complement strand
GTTGATGATTCGAAAATCACCACATCGCAAAACCATACCCGGGTCCTCGGCTTGGTGTTTTTCACTTGGCCACTCGACCACTTGACCACTTGGCCACTTCCCGTTTTTCACGCCACGCCCATCATATTCAAGCCTTGATACGCCACCAGTGCGCCGACGTAGGCCAGTACCGTCATGTACGCAAACTGGAAGATCGGCCACTTCCATGAACCGGTTTCGCGCTTGACGACCGCTGAGGTCGAAATGCACTGCATGGCCAGTACGTAAAACACCAAAATCGAAATGCCCGTGGCCGTGGTGAACACCGGTGAACCATCCTTGCGGGTGGCCCCCTGCATCGTCGCATACAAGCCCTGCGGGTCTTCGTCCACCGCATCGGCCCCGACGCCGTACACAATCGCCAGGGTGGACACAAACACTTCACGGGCTGCGAACGAACTCAATATGCCGATGCCGATCTGCCAATCGTAACCCAGCGGCGCAATCACCGGCTCAATCAAATGCCCCACACGACCGGCAATCGAATTGGCTAACGTGTGCTGAGCCGTGAGCTTGTCCGCCTCGGCAACCAGTTCATCCGCCTTTTCAGTTTCACCGGCAGCGGACAACGTCTGCGCCTGTGTGATCAATGCCTCGGCTGTGACTGGTGCATCGCTCTTGGGGTAATTGGCCAAGGCCCAGAGTACCACCGAGGCAATCAAAATCACCGTGCCCGCCTGCTTCACAAACACCAGCGCCCTGTCCAAGGTCACCAGCAGCGCATTACGCATACTCGGCAATTTGTAACTGGGTAACTCCAGCACCAACGGCCGAGTTTCACCCTTGAGTAATGAATGCTTGAACAACCAGCCCATCACCAGCGCGGCAACTATACCCAGCACATACGCCCCGGTGAACAGTGACGCGCCCAGCAGTGCTTGTTGCGGGAACAAAAGTGCCACCACCATCGCATACACCGGAATGCGGGCAGCACAGGTCATCAGTGGCAGAATCATAATCGTCACCATGCGATCACGCTGATCTTCAATCGCACGCGCCGCCATGATCGCCGGCACCGCGCAGGCATGAGCCGACAACATCGGCACAAAAGCCTTGCCCGGCAAACCGACCCGCCGCATGAGTTTGTCCATCACAAAGGCCGCCCGCGCCAGGTAGCCGGTGTCCTCCAGCAGCGACAGAAAGAAAAACAAAATGCAGATTTGCGGAAGGAAGATGAGCACGCCCCCGACCCCGCCGATGATGCCGTCCACGAACAACGATTTCACATCGTTGGCAACAATGGTTTGCAATGAACCCTCAGGTAAGCTCGCAGCCAGGGCATCGACGAATGAACCGACATTGCCGCCCGCAAAGGCAAACAACCCGTCAATGGTGTCCATCGGGTACTGCGCCATCCAGTAAATCATCGCAAACACCGCAAACATCACGGACAAAAACGCAGCCACACCGACGATCGGGTGCGTGAGGAATCGATCCACCGCTTCGGTTTTGTGACCATGGGTCATGCGCGGCGAACCGATCACTCGGCTGCCAATGCCCTCCGCCCAGTCGTAGCGAGCCTGAAACGGACAGCCGCCACAGGTTGAACAACTGTGCAGCGGCGCCGGTTTCACCGCTTGCTCAGGCACGAGCATCGAACCTATTGCTGTACGCAAGGCCTCGATGCCTTCGCCCGTGCGGGCTGAAACCGGTATCACCGGACAACCCAATTCCCTGGCCAGGGCGGGCACGTCAATTTTGATGTGGTCGCGCTTGGCCAGGTCGATCATGTTCAGGGCAGCCACCGTGGGTAAACCCAATTCGATCACCTGACTTGCCAAAAACAAATTGCGTTCAAGGTTGGTCGCATCCAGCAGTAAAACAATGCCCGAAGGCGCTGTGACCCCGGGGACCTGACCCAACACTACATCCCGTGCAACGCGCTCTTCGTTCGTGGCTGCGGCCAGGCTGTACAAGCCCGGTATGTCAATCAACTCAAACTCGCGCTGGTCGATCGTCAGCCGGGCGGTGCGATGTTCAATGGTCGTACCAGGAAAGTTGGCGGTCTTGGCACGCAACCCGGTCAGGGCGTTGAACAGGGTGGTTTTCCCCGCATTGGGGTTACCCACCAGTGCGATACATGCCCGACCGGACGCAGGCTTGGGCGCGTTGAGCACGGTCAGCGAAACCGGTGAACTGGGTGCTGTGGTAGTAATGGGGTGAGCCTCCCAATGGTGAATCTGTTGGTCGGTGACTCAGTGACTCGGTCATGGATTGACGCCGTGCCCTTGTGGGCCGGACCTTTCCATGAATCAAACCATGATTACGCTTCAATACCCGGGCCCTCGGTCGCCCCCAAAGCGGCGACCTCGTTCCCGGCTTGTCTGCAAATTCGAAATTCGAAATTCAATATTCGAAATTGCATCGCCACTCGACCACTTCGGAACGCTATTTCTTCTGACACTCCTGCGCCGTGCAGACATCGACATACACCTGCTGCGCCAGACGGGCGGATACCCCCAACCGTGACCCCAGCACACGCAGAATCAGCGGGTCGCCGGCTTGTACCAGTTCGACCTTGCGACCAATGCACACGCCCATGGCTTTAAGTCGATCAATGTCAGCATCACTGGCATCAATACGACTCACCGCAGCACACGCCATGGGCGCAAGCTTCGGCAACGGGATCGTCTGCATCACCCCCGCCATGCCAAGTTTCAGCCCAGCATCCGCCACCGTTGATGTACGCGACATCGTCAGTCACTCCCAATGAAGTCCGCCAACCAATTCAATGACGAACCATCATGCAACAATTCATCATGATATCAAATAGTAGTTGAGATTGAGATTCAATATACCAAAACGTCTCTTGAAAGGCAAGCACATTGTTGCAATGATGCAAAACAAAGCCGTTGGCCTTCGCTTCATAGCCGCGGGTGGTAACCCGCGGTGCTTTGGGCAAATAAATGTACTTATCCCCTTTATCCGCTCATCACGCTGGGCAATCGCTTCCAACCCTTCTTCATCCGCTCCATCGCCGCTTCCAACCTCGGCACACCACTGGTCGCATCCGCCTGTTCCACACTGCAAGCCCCCACCGCCGTGGCCAGTTCCAGCGCTTCTGCCGGTGACATGTCACGCAACAGCCCCGTCAAAAACCCCGCAATCGTGCAATCACCCGAACCGGTCGTGCCCACCAGCTTGGCCGCATAACAAGCTGATATCGCTCTCGTATTCGCCCAATCCCGCGCATCCGTTGGTTGTACACGCCCCATGTTCTTCAACCGATCCACCTCCGATGTCACCCGCACATACGCCCCCTGATCCCCCAGCTTGATCATCACCACGGCCGTCCCCATGCCAATCAATCGCATTGCCAGTTCATCCAACAACCCCACCGTCACATCCTTCGCCAAATCGATCCGTCCCCTATTCATCAGTTGCTGCCAACGGGGTCGATCCAGCATAAACAACAACTCCTCCAAACTCGGCGTAAACACATCCACCCCCGGCAACACCCTTTCCAACAACGCTTCCCAATCCACCTGCCCCGCCTCCGAACCCGGGTCCGGCAAAGCCAAATCCAAACTCGTCGTCAAACCCAGCCCCTTCACCCGCTCCATCAACCCCACCAGTTCACGACCACCCTCCACAAACATACTCTTCATCAACGGCGGATACCCAAAATGCATCAACCGCGCCTTGACCAACACCTCCTCATTCAAGTCCGCACTCGTAAACGTGTCGTTACACCCACTGCAATGCAAAAACGTTCGATCAACCCCCGGCGGACTGATCACCACCGTGTAACTGCTCGCCTCACCCTCGCTCACTTTCATCCCCCGCGTCAATCCTTCATCATGCCCCCGCAACAAGCGCATAATTTCA
>CAYRTH010000209.1:0-3882 GCA_964427135.1 uncultured Phycisphaeraceae bacterium | reverse complement strand
CCGGCTGGGTGAATCACTTTGAACAAGCCCACCGCCGAGGGCGGCGGTGCCACAAAACACACAGCGCCCGCAAAGCGGGACGCTGTGTAGCACCCGGCATCACTCTTCATAGCCGCGGGTGGCAACCCGCGGTGAATGACTTCATGGCTCGACCACTTTTCATCGATTACCCGAGTCCTCAGCCTGTCGGCTTCGTCCTCGGCTTGGTTTTGTAAATCCGAAATCCGAAATCCGAAATCCGAAATTCGAAATTTTCATCACTTGGCCACTTCTTTGCGCTCACACCTTGTCCTTGTCCACCAGCATGAACTTCACCTCCGCCTCGGCGGACAATTCCTCGCCCACATACGCCCGGCAGCGCATGTGCGCCAAACTGCTGCGCAAACGCACGGTTTCCGCTTCCAGCACCAGTTGATCGCCCGGCACCACCGGTCGGCGCAGTTTCACCCGGTCCAGTGACAGCAAAATCCCCAATCGCCCTTTGCCCTTGTTTTCAGGCATTTCCGCCACCAACACCCCCGCCAGTTGCGCCATCGCCTCCACAATCATCACCCCCGGCATCACCGGCACCCCCGGAAAGTGGCCCTGAAAAAACGGCTCATTAATCGTTACGTTTTTCACCCCCAGCGCCCGCCTCGAAGGGTCCAACTCAATCACCCGGTCCACCAGCAAAAAGGGGTAACGATGCGGCAGTGCCGCCAAAACCTGACGAATATCCAGCACCCCCCGTCGAAGGGTTTTATCCTCCCGCGCCAGCTTCTGCGCTTTTTCGTACAACGCCCGGGCCAGCATTTGATTGACCGCATGACCCGACTTCACCGCAATGATGCGGGCCTGCACCGGGCAACCCACCAATGCCAGGTCGCCGATCAGGTCCAACATTTTGTGACGCACCGGTTCATCGGCAAACCGTAGCTTATTACCACCCATCGGCCCATCACGCCCCAGCACCAACACCTCACCGGGCGTCAAATGCGTACCGATGCCCGCTGCTCGCAAGGCCATTGCTTCTTCTTCCAACACGAACGTGCGGGCCGGGGCAATATCGTTGACATAATCACCGCTGCCCAACGTGAACCGCCCCAACTGCCGACCGATCGCCGGGTGCGCTGGGTAATCCAACTCATACAACATCGACATGCCCGGCTGAACCGTCGGCAGTGCCGCCAGGGTCATATCCTCCACCTGCACTTCCACCGGCTCGTTCAACACCAGCACCCGTCGCGCGGCTTGTCCTTCGACCATGCCCGCTTCTTGCAATGCCTGCACATAAGGCTCAGCCGACCCATCCGCCCCCGGTAACTCTGCCGCATCGACTTCCACCATTACGTTATCAATGCCCAGCCCCGCCAGCGCGCTCATGCAATGCTCGATCATTTCCACCGTCGCTTCACCCACGCGCAACGCACTGCGTCGAGGGCGGCGAACCACGTTGGTCACCAGTGCAGGTAACCGTGCCCCGTTCATGTCCGTGCGAACAAACACAATGCCCTGATCGTCGGCTGCGGGCTTGAAACACAGGTTGACCGGTTTCCCGGAGAACAACCCGCGCCCGGTCATGCTCACCGGTCGGGCAATCGTGCGCTGCAATGAGGTCGTTTGTGTCATGAGGCCGTTTTTCGTATCTCAATTGTTTGATGCTTCACCGCAGAGACACAGAGGCACAGAGTAAAACAAGGCTGATTGATAAACCAATCGACTACCCAGCAAATTGTTGACCGATTATTTTGATCTGCTTCATTGATTTTTTCATAATTCATCACGAATCACATTATCATTCTGCTCTGTGTTTCTGTGCCTCTGTGGTGAAAAACTAATGTTTATTCGAATCTGATGGCTTGAACAAATCACCGACCTTGTCTCCGAGCATCGCCTCGACTTTTTTCATCACGTCGGGCAGTTTACGAACCGCCAGATGCTCCCGCAATGCCAGACGTTTTTCCTGCGCCGGGTAGCCGCCCCAGGTTTCGCCCGCCGGGATGTCATCCATCACCGCTGCGTAACCCATAATTTTCGCACCTGCACCGATCGTCACATGATCGCGCACCCCGACCCGACCGCCCATCATCACTCCATCGCCCACCGTCACGCTGCCCGCCAAACCCACCTGCCCTGCGAGCAACACACACCGACCCAGCCGACAGTTGTGCGCGATCTGACACTGGTTGTCGATTTTGCATCCATCGCCAATGATCGTTGCCGAAAACTTACCACGATCAACACACGACCCCGCCCCGATTTCAACCTCATCACCGATGATCACCGAGCCGATGTGGGTGATTTTCAATAAGCCCTTGCCGCCCGGGGCCGGCCGATACCCAAACCCGTCCGCCCCGATGACCACATTGGGGTGCAAAATGCAGCGCCTGCCCAGGGTGCAACGTTCACGAATCACCACGCCTGAAAATATTTCCGTGCCCGCGCCAATCGCGCATTCATCCAACACTGTGACATGGGCATGCAGTATCACTTCATCATTCAAAACGACATTCGCACCCACCACACACATCGGCCCGATACGCACATTTGCGCCCAACCTAGCCGAGGGGTCAACAATCGCAGAGGGATGCACACCAATCGCTGGCTTGATGGCCGGGGGCGCCAGTAAATCAAGTAACTGCGCCATCGCCAGGTCGGCGTTTTTCACTTTCACCAATGCCCGACCTTCGCCCGGCTCGTCGTTCAATTTTTCATCGATCAGTGCAGCCGAGGCACGACTGCCGGGCCAGGCCGCCAGGTACTTGGCATCACCGATGAAGGTGATATCGCCGGGCTGCGCCAGGTCGAGGGTTTCGGCGCCGGTGATGATCAGTGACGGGTTACCGACGATTTTTCCGCCGACGTGGGTAGCGATGTCTTTGAGTGAAAGCGTGGGCATGTCACCATTATGTGCGAAATTGGTGACAGCGTCACCCGCGGTCGGGTTCCGCATAGCCGCGGATGGCAACCCGCGGTGAATTCATTGATCCGTCATCATGGTATGTTGACAGCCGACATGGACGACCTGGTGATTCAATCGTGGTGGGTGCTGCTGCTTTTGTGCCTGATGGTGGGGCTGCTGGCCGGGTTTATCGACTCAATCGCTGGTGGTGGCGGGTTAATCACCGTGCCGGTGATGCTGCTGTTGGGTTTGCCCCCGCATGCAGCCTTGGGCACGAGCAAGGGGCAGGCTGTGTTTGGTTCAGGCACCGCGCTTTGGCGTTACGCACAGTCACCCTTGCTGGACCGATCGCGCATCAAGCCCGCGCTTTTCCCCGCGCTCGTCGGTTCCGCTTTGGGTGTGGGCGCAGTCCACCTGCTGAACCCCAAAGTACTCACGCCCATCATTGTGGTGATGTTGATGCTGGTGGCTTTGTTTTTATTGTTCCACCCCACCGCCCACGTACCGAATCGTCCATCGCGCAAACGCAGTGACAAAGTCGTGGCTGCGGTGGCGTTGGCGATTGCCTTTTACGATGGTTTTCTTGGGCCGGGCACGGGTACTTTTTTGATACTCGCCTACCTGCTGCTCTGGCATGACCCGATGGACGCCGCCAGCGCCAACGCCAAGGTGGTTAATTTCGGAAGCAACCTCGCGGCTGTGATCATTTTCGCCCTGCTGGGCAGCATTCGTTGGCAGATCGCGCTACCGATGGGCCTTGGTCAGTCCCTCGGCGCCATGCTCGGGGCCCATGTCACCATTCGTCGCGGCCCGGGGCTGGTACGTGTCATGGTGATCACCATCAGCCTGCTGCTGGTGTTGCGCTTAGCCTACGGCCTGTGACGCGACATGGCCGGGTGACACGGATGAAGATGTGGTCGAGTGGCAAACGAACTTCGAATGTCGGATTTCGGATTTCGAATCAGTACTGTCCGGTTAGAAGTCGAATAGTGACAATTGGT
>CAYRTH010000208.1:0-3930 GCA_964427135.1 uncultured Phycisphaeraceae bacterium | reverse complement strand
CCAGGTCGTTTTGCAGCAGTTTGACTGCCGATTCCAACCGCTTGGCGGATTCGTGTTCCGCCACCATTTTGCCCAGAGCCGAGGCCGCCTGAAGAATGTCCTGCGTGGTCGCCATGATGCTTCCTATGATGAGTATTCGTGTATTTCAACTACAACCGCCCAACATCAACCTGCTGCGATGTTCCCATGAGCATGACAAAATCGCAAATCATGTTTTTGAGGCAGGCGGGGAAAAGGAATTTTTAACACAGAGGACACAGAGGTCACAAAACAGAATCAAGTTGGAGCTGGGAGCTAGGTGCTGGGAAGAATAAACAACATCAGATGGGTTAGCCCAGCCCCCAGCCACCAGCTACCAGCACCCGTATTTTTCAGGATTAATTTTTATGTCTCGATTTACCCAACGTATTTTGACTCACATTTCCGACCGTCGTTACACGCCCACCCGGGCGGAGGAATTGGCCGACCAACTGGGCATTGCCCCCGATGAACTGGACGAATTCAGTCGTACCGTGGCACAACTGGCCTCGGAAGGGCAGGTGTTGCGCTGCGCGGAAGACGGCATCGCGCTGCCGCCACCGGGGCGGGAGATGGTCGGCATTTTCCGCAAAGCCTCGCGCGGCTTTGGTTTCATTGTTCCCGAATCGCCCGTCGAACATGGCGACCTGTTCGTGCCCGCCCACATGACCCTGAACGCCTTCACCGGCGACCGCGTCCGTGCCAAGGTTCAGCGCGATGATCATCGGGCCTCGGCGGGGACGGGCAAGTCGCCCTACATCGGTCGAATTATTGAAATTCTGCAACGCGCCCAGAACCGCTTCGTGGGCAACCTGCGCAAGCTTGGTTCGCACTGGGTCGTCGATGTCGATGGACAAACGTTACGCGAACCGGTCATCGTCCGTGATGCGCACACCAAATCAAAAGGGT
The DNA here is from genome assembly GCA_964427135.1 of uncultured Phycisphaeraceae bacterium. GTDB lineage: Bacteria > Planctomycetota > Phycisphaerae > Phycisphaerales > Phycisphaeraceae > JAJXSS01. The sequence goes on along the minus strand of CAYRTH010000208.1, from coordinate 3,003 downwards.
CGACAGGCCCCAAGCCCGGTGAAAAAGTCGTTATCGAAATGCTCGAATACCCCCGCGATGACAAGCCGGCGGTGGGTGTCATCGTCGAAGTGCTCGGCGAACAGGGCCAGCCCGATGTCGAAACCCTCGGCGTGATGCGCGGCCATGGTTTGAAGGATGGTTTTTCGGAAACTGTACTGGCGGATGCCCGCACGGCTGCCCAAAGTTTTTCCGATGGCGCGGTGCCCGCCGACCGGGTGGACCTGACCGGTGAACTGATCATCACCATCGATCCGCCCGATGCCAAGGATTATGACGATGCGATTTCCATCCGTCGGCTGGATCAGGGCAGTCGTGGTCACGACATCGCCAGCATCCGTGAACGTGATCAGAAGCACCCGATTCACCCCGCAGCCGTGTGGGAACTGGGCGTGCATATCGCCCATGTGGCCCACTTTGTCAAACGCGGTAGCGGTTTGGATGAAGAAGCCTACCAGCGCGGCAACAGCACCTACCTGCCCCGCAAAGTGGTGCCCATGTTGCCGGAGGTGCTTTCCAACGGCGTGTGTTCGCTGCAGGAAGGCGTCAATCGCTTTTGTTTGTCGGTGTTTCTGACCTACGACGCGCAGGGTCAGCGTTTATCGCAACACTTTGCCCGCACGGTCATTCGTTCGGGCAAGCGACTGACGTACCTGGAAGCACAGGCCCTGATCGAAGGCGAACTGCGCGAAGCAATTAAACACGCCCGTTCGGAACCCAAGTATTCAAAGCCGGTGCTCGAGGCCGTGAAACAGATGAACGACCTGGCACGCACCCTGCGAGCGCGAAGGTTTAAGGATGGCATGATCGTGCTGGGTTTGCCGGAGGTGGAACTGGTGTTCGATGATTCGGGTCGTGTGGTCGATGCGGTGAAGGAAGATGATGCCTTCACGCACACCCTGATCGAAATGTTCATGGTGGAGGCCAACGAGGCGGCGGCGCGGGTGTTTGCGAATTTGGATGTTCCGATGATTCGAAGAGTGCACGCGGATCCGCCGGTGCATGATTTAAGTGAAATGCGTAGCTTCGCCAAGGTGGCGGGGCATGATTTACCTGCCCGGCCGACACGCTTTGACTTGCAGCGATTACTCGACGGAACACGTGGCAAGCCGGCGCAGTATGCAGTGCATCTGGCGGTACTCAAAACGTTGGCGCGGGCGGAATACGCCCCTGATTTGGTGGGTCACTTCGCCCTGGCCAGCGAGCATTACACACACTTCACCAGCCCGATTCGAAGATACCCGGATTTGGTCGTGCATCGCGGCTTGGATGCTTATTTGGATGCTTTGCAGGAGGCAGGTGGTTCATCGATTCAAGCCCCCACGAAAGCGGATTTGAAGCGCATGATGATGCGTTTGCGGGATGACCCGCGCTTGCCTTCAGAGGATTCGCTGCGGGCGATGGGCAAGCATTGTTCGCAGACCGAGCGCAACAGTGCTGCTGCGGAGGATGACCTACGCACGTACCTGGTGCTGGATTTGCTGCGTCATCACATGGGCGAAGATTATGAAGGCACGGTCACCGGCATCACGGCTGACGGTCTGTATGTGCAACTGGATAAATACCTGGTCGATGGTTACATCAAGTCCAGCGACCTGCCGGGCGGACCAGCGGATCGCTGGCGGCTGAATCGGCAGACCGGGGCCTTGGTGGCCATGCGTTCGGGCAAGTCGATACGCATTGGTGATCGTTATGTGGTGCGCATCGCCAATGTGAACCCGGTGCGGCGTTACCTGGAAATTGTCATCATCAGCCAGGTGGGTCAGCCGGTGAAAGAGCGGAGGCAAACCCTGCCCGATGGGGCACGCAAAGTGAAAGAAGAACTTATTCGCCTGAAGCGCGATCGGCGGAAAGACAAACACCGCAAAGGCAGACGGTGAAAGAAAATCAGTGGTCGAGTGCGATCAATATTTCGAATTTCGAATTTCGGATTTCGAATTTAAAACCAAGCCGAGGACGAAGCCGACCCCAGGGGAGGCTGAGGACTCGGGTATTCCGAGTGGATCATCGGTGGAAGTTAGCGCTGCGACTTGTCGCGTTTGATGTGGACCTGCCGCCCCCCGCTGGGTGTACAAAGCCGACGATGGCATCGGCGGTTGGTTTGATGCGGTCAATAGTGAATCAAGGGATGCTTGAAGACGGCGGATACCATCCACCGCTTTATCAAACATTTCGCCGAGGTCGTTGGTGCTCAAACAGTCACGATCATGGCACGGATAGTGCGGGTGGAAACCGGCGGTGAATCACGGTATGCAGTGGCCTATTTGCGTTGAAGAACGAAACAGGTTAGAACTGACTGGTCAGTCCGTTTGATAATCCACCGGTTGGTTCCCCAATGTGCGTTTGTGACAAAAAAGAGAAGATCATGAAGGCGGCCGAGCGGCTGTTTGCCACCCGGCGCTTTCATGAAATCACCACCGATGACATCGCCCAGGCGGCGGGCGTCGGCAAGGGGACCATTTACCGATACTTCAAGGACAAGGACGATCTTTTTTTTACCACCGCAGCAGCTGGGTTTGAGGATTTGTGCAAGGTGCTCGAAGCGATCCAGGTGGAGGAAGGCAAATCATTTGAGGATCAGTTGTGTGCGGCTGCCAGGCAGATCAGCGAGTTTTTTGAAAGTCGAAGACAGTTGATTCGCATGATGCCCGCGGATGAGGGCATGACCCCTGCGGTGAAGAAAAAGGTGGGGGATCATTGGCAGGAAAGCAGGCAACGGTTGTTGCGTGCGGTGAGTGCGATCATGGAACGCGGACAGGTGAAAAAGCACCTGCGCCCGGAGATGCCTTCGACGGTGTTGGCGGCGTATTTTTTGGGAAATTTACGGACACGGTTTCGTCATCGTGACATTCTGCCGGTGGAGTATCAAAGCCCGGAGGCGGCGGTGGCGATGTTTTTACGCGGTGCGACCGGCCAAGGTGTGTTGTGAGCCGGCGAACAAACCGGGTCGAAGTTCATGAGTCTGCGAGGTTCATGATGCTGGAT
>CAYRTH010000207.1:2150-3982 GCA_964427135.1 uncultured Phycisphaeraceae bacterium | reverse complement strand
ACTCGACTACTCGACTACTCGACTACTCGACTACTCGACTACTCGACCACTCGACCACTCGACCACTTCTTCATGACTCCGTCCCGGCGCCGACGACCTTTTGCGTGAATTCCTTGGCGGCTTTGTGCCGTGGTTTGGTCATCGACACATCGGTGCGCGGGGCTTCGATCACCGGCAGGCTGTGCAGGGCCTTGCGGGCGTCGTCGGGGTTGACGCTGGAGGTCAGTTGCGGGCCGCCCTCGAGCAGTTTGGGCACCACGCGGTCTTCCTTCTTCCCGTAAATCCATGACACGAAGTTTTTGACGACTCCCCAGACCATGCTGAAGTCGCCGGTGCCCAGCATCATCTTGCTCATCCGCCACATTTGCGTCGGACGGAAGTAAAACTCACGGAACGCCTGTTTGGTGGCCTTGAGTATTTCCTCGCTGGTGAAATCGTCGTAGCCGACCACCGCTGAGTCGTTCATGTCAAAGTGTTTCCAGTCGTTGGTGTTCAGCCAACCGTTGGCGACCGACTGGAAATAAAACTCGGTCCCGGCATAAGGCATCGCCACATGGAACAGCGCAATATCCAGCGGAATGCTCTTGGCAAAATCAATCGTCTCGCGCACGGTCTGTTTGTTTTCACCGGGCAGACCGATGATGAAATAGCCCCAGGTTTTCAGCCCCACGCGATTGAGCATTTTCACCGTCGAGGCAGCGGTTTCGACCTTGGCGTCCTTCTTGACGTTGTCGAGCACCTTTTGCGAGCCGGACTCGATGCCCATGGCCACCAGCCAGCAGCCTGCCTTCTTCATCATGATCGCCTGTTCTTCATCGATCGTGTCCACGCGACTGTTGCAGGTCCAGCGCACCTTCAAATTGTTTTTGATGATCAGTTCGCACAGTTCCTTGACACCTTTTTTGTCGTAGGTGAAAAGGTCGGCCAAAAACAGCACGTTACGCACGTTGTGCGAAGCCAGGTATTCCAGTTCCTGGTAAATCGATTGGGCACTGCGGTAGCGCACGCTCTTGCCCCAGACGACGCCTTCGAAGCAGTAGGTGCAGGAGTAGGGGCAGCCACGGTTGGTCAGCACCCACACATACCGATTGCCCAAAAACGGCATGCGATATTTATCCAACGGCAAGAGGTGCTGCTTGGGGATCGGCAACATGTCCAGTGAGGCCAGCAGCGGACGATCAGGGGACAGCAGGGTTTTGCCATCGGCGCCGCGATAAGCCATGCCCTGAATCGTGGCTGGTTCCTTGCCGGCGAGCGTGAAGTCGATGATGTCCTTGAAGGTCATCTCCGGTTCGTGACGAATGACAAAGTCCAGTTCCGGGATCAGTTCAAGCGTGTTCTGCGGCACGGCTGATACATGCGTGCCAACTGCCACGGTATTGGCGCCGATCTGCTTGGCCCATTGAATGCCCTTGGCGTCCATGGCGAAGGTCGTGCCCGTGACGTAACTGACGTAAAACTTGGGTTTCTCGCGTTCAATTTCAACTTTGAACGCTTCGGGGCTCATTTCCTCGGCAATGGCGTCGATGATGCGCACGGTCATGTTGTCAGGGACCATGGCCGCCAGATACGCCAATGACGATTGCGGCCAGATCATTTTTTCACGGGACTTGCGTCCCCAGCGACACATGTCGCGGATGTAAATGTGGCCGTCGGGCGAAGGGGGATTGCAGATCAGTACATCAACCATGGTTTCTTCCTCTCCAAGTAAGCCGGGGGCAAAGCCCGGGGGTGTGCGATTCAAGGCGGCCAAGTGACTCAGTGGTCAAGTGGCGGAAACGGTTTAATTCCCTCTCCCCATGGGAGAGGGTGGCGAGCAAAGCGAGCCGGGC
>CAYRTH010000207.1:0-2140 GCA_964427135.1 uncultured Phycisphaeraceae bacterium | reverse complement strand
ACCCGTCCCTCAAATCGCGATTTCGCCCTCACCCTAACCCTCTCCCGGAGGGAGAGGGGACATACAAGTGGCCCACCGCGCGATGCCATTGCAGGGTTTTCTTCACTTGACCACTCGGCCACTTGGCCACTCGACCACTTCGTTGCTTCAGGCTTGCGCTTCTTCCGCGGCGTCGGCCTGGGCGTGGGCGGCGACCAGTTCGTCCTGGGTCATCGACTTGGCGGCACTGGCAACCTTTTTTACCAGCACGTAATCGCCAAGGAACAGGCCGTCCATGCCCGTTTGCAGAAAGCATTCAATCGCCTGTTGGGGCGTATGCACGATCGGTTCGCCGCGCTTGTTGAAACTGGTGTTGAGCACCATGGGCACACCGGTGAGCCGATCAAACTCGGCGATCAATCGGTAGTAGCGCGGGTTATGCTTTTTGCTCACGGCCTGCACCCGACCCGTCCCGTCCACATGGGTGATGGCGGGCACTTTCCCCATTTTGTCAGGCCTTACATCATAGACCAGTATCATGTACGGCGACGGATAATCACAAGTAAACCATTCACCGACCTTTTCCTCCAGCACACTGGGGGCAAAAGGCCTGAAACCTTCACGGAACTTGACCCGTGCGTTGAGCAGGTCCTTCATTTCATTGGAACGTGGGTCCGCCAGGGTCGAACGATTGCCCAAAGCACGGGGTCCCATTTCCATGCGTCCCTGAAACCACGAAATGATTTTGCCCTCGGCCAGCATTCGTCCGGCCAGTTCGGGGGCTTGCTCGGTTTTTTCAATCGTCACCGAACCATCATTGGGCACGGTTTGGGCGATGGCGGCTTCATAGTCGGCATCGGACCATTCCGGGCCGAAGTAGGCATGTTCGAAAACGTACTGGCGCCGGTTGCGCAGCACGGTGTTCCACAGCCAGAAGCAAGCGCCGATGGCGGTGCCCGCGTCGTTGGCGGCTGGGTGAACCACGACATCCTTGAAAATGCCCGACATGAGTATTTTGCCGTTCATGACCGCATTGAGCGCAACGCCACCCGCCATGCACAGGGCATCGGCCCCGGTCTTTTCCTTGAGCCACTTGGCCAGGTGCAGGCCGACTTCCTCGGTGCGTTGTTGCAGCCCGGCGGACAGGTCCATGTAGTGCTGATTCATCGGGCCGTTGAAGGCGCGGGCCGGGCCGAAAGTGTCGAAAAACTTTTGGGTGAACCAATGCGGGCGACCTTTGACGTGGTACTCGAAATATGAAAGGTCAACATCGTAGCCACCGTCGGGCGTCAGTTTGATCACATCGCGGAAGGCGTCCACATATGACTTGAACTTACCGTTGCCGGCGGCGATGGGGGCGTCGGGTTTGCCGTAGGGAGCAAGCCCCATGACCTTGCCTTCCCCGCTGGCAAAGTGAAAGCCCAAAAACTCGGTGACCGCGCCGTACACCAGCCCGATCGAATTGGGGAACTGCATTTTTTTCAGGGGCTTCATGTCCAGCCCATCACCCACGCCAAGCCAGGTGCAATCCCATTCCCCGGCTGCGTCCAGCGTCATGATCGCGGCACGATCAAACTCACTGGTCAGAAAACAACTGGCGGCATGTGTCAGGTGATGCTCGGCAAAATGCAACTTGGTGCGGTTCCAGTCGATGCCCAGTTCTTTGGTCAGGGTCTCGCGCAGGTGCTTCATCGGGGCTTCTTTGCCCCAACGACTTTTCACCAGACTCAGGCTGCGGGGCAGGTGTTTGATTACATGAAAAATCCGTTCTTTCTGCGCCAGCTTGGGGTCCCAGTAATAAACAATGTGGTCCAGCTCTTTGGGCGTGATCCCTGCGTGGTCCAGGCACCAGCGAATGCTGTGAATGGGGAAGTCGCCCACATGCTTGCGGCGCAGGAAGCGTTCTTCTTCCACCAGGCCCAGAAACTCACCATCGCGCATGATCGCTGCGGCGGCATCGTGGGCGTAACAGTTGAATCCAAGTATGTGCATTGCAGGGTCCGTAACAGTGTGAATGTCGAATCGCGAATGTCGAATCGTGAATTTAGCGGGAGTACCCGCTGTTGAAACCATCGAATGTCGAATTTCGAATTTTCAGAACCACATCCGGTGGGGCAGGCGTCCCGCCTGTCAATGAGCCGAAGGCTCATATCACTCTCTA
>CAYRTH010000206.1:0-3990 GCA_964427135.1 uncultured Phycisphaeraceae bacterium | reverse complement strand
CGAGTGGTCGAGTGGTCGAGTGGTCGAGTGGTCGAGTGGTCGAGTGGTCGAGTGGCGGAAGTGTATTCGAAAGTTAGCGCCGCGACTTGTCGCGTCTGGTGGGGTAACCCAGCCCCTGTGGCTCCCCGGTTGGGTCGGTCAAAGCCGCCGATGGCATCGGCGGTTGATTCTGCCCAATCAAACTCGAACTCAAACGGCGGATAACATCCGCCGCTTTGTCAAACGCACCGCCGAGGGCAGCGGTGCCACTATTGATACAACTGGCAGCTTGTCTGCCAGTGCGAGTGTTCATCATCAACAATTGACCGCGGGTTTCCACCCGCGGCTATGCCGATCCATCCAGCAGGTCATGGACAGCTTTGTCAGACTCATTTTGCGGGCTTGCTGGTGATTTCATAAATGAAATAAAAGTTGCTGCGCAGATCGACGCGCGGCGGAGCATCGGGCTGTCGTCGTACCGGTCGCTGCGGCCCCATGGCAAAACGACGCGGCGGAATCGGGTTGGGCCAGGTGTTTTGAAATGTCGCCAGGGGTTTGCCATCGTAAGCCACCTGCACCGGTGCGTTGCCGGGCACCATCCGCCTTAAGTCACCCTGTGAGCGTTGCGGCAGTATCACAAACACCCGATGCCCCGCCGTCAGAGACGATTGCATCAACGCCCAGCGTTGTTCATCGAGCAATTTTTGTTGATCACGATCAAACCGCGCCCGGGCATCACGTTCCTCACGCGGCACATCGTTGGTCGGCACGTTGGGTTCGGGCAGTTGCACCCCCATTTCCGTAAAGTATTCGAGCAGTTGTTGTTGCCTTTGCGCGTGCCAGGCTTGCGGTTCATCGGGGTCAAAGCGATTCAATCGCTGCACAAACGGATAGGTGAACACTTCGGGGCTGTACAGGTGATACTCGCCAACGAATTGCAGGTAATGCAAAAGCGACTGATCGGAACTCAACACCACCGAGCCATCGGGCACGTTCGCCCACACCGCATCACGCCCCTGCACCAGCGTCTGCCGATTGACATAATCACTTTCCAACGACGGCTGGGCAGCCTGCCATTGAAAGGTGATCGCCAGGGCGGTGATCAATCCTGCCGCGAGCGCAGCCACGGGGCGCGGCACCAGCGCAAACGTCGGCAAGGCGCTGTGATGATTGTCTGTGATGGCATCATTGCCCGGTGGATCAGCCGTTGAAACGGGCGGTTTTATCACCCGTGAACCAGTCGGGTGCGGTGCAAAAATAAAATAGGCACATAAAGCCAACCCGGGGAATACCGTGAGAAAAAAGCGCAGGTAGCCAATGCTGCCCGGCCCGTCGGGCGCCCAGTAGTAAGCTGTGTAAATCAGCAGGTTGGGTACGATCCAAGTGGTGAGTACCAATGCCAGTCGCGTGTGTGAACCGTACAAAAGCACCATACCGATCAGCCCCAGCGGAAACAGAAACACCAGGCCCAGGGTGTTGAGTTGGCGGAGCATCGTCTGCCAGTTGTCGTTGAAATAGGTCCAGGCAAAGCCGGTCGATTCACTGGTCGGGTCATAGCCGGTGATCGCGCCGAAGGCGACCAGGTTGTAACTCACCAGTAACACCCCCGGCAAAGCCCAGCTTGCCAACACCAGCACACTTTGCGTCCATGATTGCCACTGCCGCCGGCGTAAATTGAACAGCACACAAAGCACCACCGGCAGCATCAGCAGCCCTTCGGTGTAACGAATCGTCAGGGCATACCCCAGCAGCAAACCCGCGAACATGCCCCGCCACAGACCACCCCAGCGCCACCAGGCCAGTAGCATGGCCATGCCCCAAACGACGAACGCCAAGGTCGATGCGTGGCTGTTGGGGTTGGTCGATAAACCCAGCGTCACCGGGCTGGTGGCCACCACGATCGTGGCCAGTAGTGCGAGAAATGAACCAATCACCAGTCGCGCCAGAAAAAACGTACCCAGCACCGCCAGCGTCATGCAAATCGGGCTGATCCAAAATGACCAGGCGGCGCCATCGTGCGGTCCGCCGAGGGTTAAAAGCAACGCCACCATGGCGGGCAGACCCAGCGGGTACTTGGGGTAAAAGCGTTCATCGGGGGTGCCCAGGTCCGCCCCGACCCACATGCGTCCGACAAACGAAAAGGGGTCCAACTCCCCCGTGGCTGGATGTCGCGGAACGTAGCCGCCGGTGAATTGTTGTTGAAAGATTTTGCCGCCGAACAGGTAGCCGTTTTGGTCAACGCCGCCGTGGGCTTCGACCATGTAGGTGAGGTTGATCCAAAAAAACAGACCTGTGACAACCAGCGCCAGAATCAAGCCCAGTGATCGGGTGAGGGTTGATTCATCGATGAGTAATACCGGGCTGTTTTTTTCGATGGGCATCAACCGACCCTTGGCCGGGGAATCCGAAGTTTCGGGGCTTGGTGGGGTTACCGGGGGTTCGCCCATGAAAAAATTCCTTTGGCCCGGGCCGTCGGCCCAACACAACCTACCAATTATCGCGGGGCTCGGTGGCAGTAAAACGCGCATGAAACATCATTTGTTGCAGGCTCGGAAACAAATAATGGAAAAATCGGAACAAACGATTCATATTTCCCTTGACGTTGGTATCCGGCGCGCGTTAAGTTGGGTTATGTTGAAGAGGTGTGGGGGGACGGACTTTGGGGGCATGTGTGGATGGCGACCGGGGCTGACAACTTTCACTTCGAACCGCGCCCTCGACCATGGGTCGATCGCAAGGAGGGCAGAACATGCACGCCTACAGCGAACTCGAAAAACATCTGATCGAAGCCCTGCAGGAAGAATGCACCCAGGTGGACACGCACCCCAACGCGCTGGAAGATATTTCCAATCTCTGTTCGCATGAAACCATGCGTTGCGAGTTGATCGGCCTGGTGCACGAGTTTCATCATCAGCCGACGGAGAGCTTGACGACCATGATTCGTCAGCGGCTGTTGGAAATGCGGTTCATCGACGACACGGGCGACAGTGTGGTCGGTGGGCCGCAACAGGAATTGGTGGAACTGGAAGTCACGATATTGGTTAATGCGCTGGAAAAAATGCGCAATCGTGCCCTGCAGCGTGGAATATGGGGCCAAGCCGAGGCCTGCGTTCCCTGCTGTGGGTGAATATCCAAGTAACCAAAATGATCGAGTAAATTCACCGCGGGTTTCCACCCGCGGCTATAAAGAATCGATGTTTGTATGTAGAGCCGCAGGTGGAAACCTGCGGTTTTTCAATGCCTGCCGCCATTGCCGACCCAAACGGCGTTCTTGTCAATATTCATTCTCTCTCACTGCCCCGATCCGTCGCCCTCGCCTCCCTGCGTTATACTCTGTCACTTGCCCCGACATGCCCGCTTTCCTCCGATCCCGCGAGATATGCTGCCCATGATACGGACGCCTGCCTGCATTCTTTTTTCGTTGTTGTTGTTTTGGTGCTGGATCAGTTCCACACACGCGGATGATCAGCCCCAAACCCCCGTGACACCAGCCGAGGTTGCTCCATCAACCACCCCCGCGCCAGCCCCCATCATCACCGCAGCCCCCACCATCGCCCCTGCGCCTTTCACTGTGCAACCCGCGAATCAAGCTGAAACCGCGGTGATCGGTTCCAACGACCCAGCCAGTGGTTTCAAAGCCCATTATCACCTCACCGCATACGGGGCGGGCATCTGGTGGGCCACGCTCACCGACTATCAATATCGACCCCTGCAAAACGAACCTTACGCGGTGCTCACCGATCAACTGCCCAATGGCAGCAAAACCGCTGTCTATCACCTGGCAGCCCGCTCGATCGTCGTCAACGGCTATCGCTATGACCTGGCCAGTGTGCCCTGGTCGCTGGTGCCCCCTGACAAAGCCAACTCAGGTTCAGCCAAGTACCGCATCAGCCTCGTCGATGCTCAGTCACAACCGGTGCTCGACATCGAGCGCACCTTCACCCTGGCCCCCAATAGCTACGACCTGCAATGCATGCAACAACTGACCAATCGCAGCGGGCAACCCCTGAT
>CAYRTH010000205.1:0-4001 GCA_964427135.1 uncultured Phycisphaeraceae bacterium | reverse complement strand
TTGTCGGCGTTGGTGGAGTTGGTAAACTGACCGACTGGCGGGGCAGCCCCCTGCTGTCGCTGCCGGTTACCGTGAGTATGGCTGTTACCCAAACCCCTCCCGCAAAGCCGGACCTTGCTTCGGCGCGGGATATGAGCAGTTGGTCGCTGCTTGGTCGCATGGCCAAGGTCGGCTGGCGCTTTCGTTACAGCGCCCTTTTGGTCATCGCGCTCAACGCTGTGCTGCGCGGATTTGAACTGGCTGGGTTGGGCATGGTTGGCGCGGGGGTTGATTTTGTTTTTCATACGGTCAAACCCGATGTCCCGCAGCCGCGCTGGCCCTGGGGGATGGCTCCGCCGTCGGATTGGCCGGCGATGCAGGTGATTGCGGTGATCGCCGGGGCGATTCTGCTGGTGGCGCTGGTCAAGTCGTTTATCAGTTACTGGGCGCACATTGCTGCCGGTCGATTGACGCATACGCAGATCGTCGTGTACCTGCGTCACCTGGTGTACGACAAACTGCAACGGCTGTCGTTCCGTTTTTATGACGCCAACGAAACCGGCTCGATCATCAACCGCGTCACCGGCGATGTGCAGCATGTGCGTCAGTTTGTCGATGGCGTCATGATTCAGGTGGTGCTGCTCATACTGACGCTGACGTTTTATCTGACCTACATGGTCAGCATCAATACCACCCTGACGCTTTATTGTCTGGCGACCACACCGGTGCTGGCGATCACGGCTGTGGTTTTTTCACGAATGGTCAAACCCGCCTACCGACGCAATCGCAAATTGTATGACCGCATGATCACGGTGTTGTCGGAAAACGTGCAGGGCATTCATGTGGTGAAAGGTTTTGCCCTCGAAGGCCAGCAATCGGAAACTTTCGCCGCCGCCAACCGTGATGTGAAAGATCAGCAACGCTGGATTTTTCGCATGGTCAGTTACTTCATGCCCGGCATACAGTTCATCACCCAGCTCAACCTGGTGATACTGCTGGCCTATGGCGGATTCGCCTACTACAACGATGCCATCACCATTGGCAACCTGATTATTTTCGCCACGCTTTTGCAACGCTTTTCCGATCAGGTGGCATCGACGGCTCAGATCGCCAACAGCATTCAAATGTCACTGATTTCGGCGCAGCGGGTGTTTGAAGTGCTCGATGCCCCGGTGGAAATACAAAGCCCGCGCGAACCGGTGCCGCTGAAAAAAGCCCGCGGGGCGGTCGAGTTTGACCATGTGACCTTTGGGTATCATGCCCACGACCCGGTGCTGACGGATGTGCATTTCAAGGCCGAGCCTGGGCAGATGGTGGCGATCGTCGGGGCCACGGGCAGCGGCAAAAGCACGCTGATGAGTCTGATACCACGGTTCTACGACCCGCAAAAGGGGCTGGTGTGCGTCGATGGCATCGATGTGCGTCGGTACGATGTCGATGAACTGCGGCGCAACGTCGGCATCGTGTTTCAGGAAAGTTTTCTGTTTTCCAACACCGTGGCCGCCAACATCGCCTTTGGTCACCCCGAAGCGACGCCGGCGCAGATTGAAAAAGCAGCAAAGATCGCTGCGGCGCATGAGTTCATCAAGGAATTACCCAAAGGGTATGAAACCTTCGTCGGGGAACGGGGCAGTAATTTGTCGGGTGGGCAGAAGCAGCGACTGGCGATTGCACGGGCGATATTGCTGGAGCCTTCGATATTGCTTTTGGACGATCCGACGGCGGCAATCGACCCGCAGACCGAACATGAAATCATGGCGGCAATGGAAAGTGCCATGAAAAATCGCACCACGTTTGTGGTGGCGCATCGTTTATCGACGTTGCAACGGGCGGACAAAATCATCGTGCTGGACCATGGTCGGATTGTGCAAACGGGAACGCACAGGGAATTGATGCAGCAAAAGGGGCACTATCAAAAGGCGGCGCAATTGCAGATCGCTGATGCCGAAAGCCTGATGCTTCTGGGCATGAAGGAGGAGCAGGCATGAAGGGCGACAGCGGCAGAAAATTTCGTTCGCTGACGGGTAAGCGGGAAGGGGCGGATGAAGAGGAAGCGGAATTTCGTCCGCTGGATTTTCAGATCATTCGTCGCTTGTGGCAGTACACCCGGCCGTATGCGGTGATGCGCAACTGGTTGTTTTTTCTGACCATTTCACGCGGGTTTTTGCTCAACACCCTGCCGGCGGTGATGGCGTGGGTGATCAATGGGCCGATGACGGATAAAAACCTGCCGCTGGTGATGGTCGGCGCGGGGATATTCGGCGGGGTGGCGCTGTTCACGCAATGGATGTTCATGTATCGCCACCGCTTGGGTCAGCAACTGGGCGAATATGTAGTGCATGATCTGCGTAATGAGATTTTCCGTCATTTGCAGGCGATGCCGATGAGTTTTTACGGGCGCATGCGGCTGGGGCGGATCATCAGCCGAATTACATCGGATACGGACATGGTTCGCGCCGGGGTGCAGGATGTGGCATTCGTGGGCATCGTGCAGGGTGTGCAGATGGTGGTGGCAGCGGCGTTCATGTTGTACTACGACTGGAAGTTGTTTTTACTGCTGTTGGCATTGGCACCGGTGTTGTTTGCGATCAATCATGTGTTTCACAAACGATTATCGAAGGTGTATCGCACGATTCAGGAATCGTTCAGCCGGGTGACTTCGACCTTGGCTGAGTCGGTGACGGGGATTCGGGTGACGCAGGGATTTGTGCGTCAGGATGTGAACTCGGAATATTTTGGGGAACTGGTGGCATCGCATGGCGAATACAACATGATCGCGGCACGCACCACCGGGGTGTTTCAGCCGCTCCTGGAATTCAACAGCCAGATTTTTTTTGCGGGTTTGTTGCTGGCTGGTGGGTATTTCATTTTGCAGGTTGATGTTGGTGAACCGGAGCAGCAGGTGCGTCACGCTGCGGCGCTGGTGGCGTTTTTCTTTCAGGCGGGCTTGTTTTTCGGGCCGGTGCAACAGATTGGTCAGCTTTACAACCATGCTTTGATGTCGATGGCCGGGGCCGAGCGCGTGTTCAAGCTGCTGGACACCCGACCGGATTGGGTGGACCCGGCGGATGCTGCGGTGTTGCCGCCGATTCAGGGGCGGGTTGAGTTTCAGGAAGTGGGTTTTCAATATGTGCCTGATCGCCCGGTGCTGGATGATGTGAGTTTCGTGGCGCAACCGGGGCAGACCATCGCCCTGGTCGGACACACCGGCAGCGGCAAAACCACTATCATCAACCTGATCGGCAAGTTTTATCTGCCAGCGCAGGGCAAGGTGCTTATCGACGGCTACGACATCACCCGTGTCACCACTGACAGCCTGCATCATCAGATGGGCATCGTGCTGCAGGTCAACTTTCTGTTCAACGGCACGGTGATGGACAACATACGTGTCGGCAAAGCCAATGCGACCGATGAACAGGTGATCGACGCAGCCCGACGGCTGGATGTGCTGGATTTGCTGGAATCGCTGCCCGATGGGTTCAACACGCCGGTGGGCGAAGGCGGCAGCAACATGTCGCTGGGGCAACGGCAGATCATTTGCTTTGCCCGGGCGATGCTGGCCGACCCGCGCATTTTGATTTTGGATGAGGCCACCAGCAGTGTCGATGCCATGACCGAAGCCCGCATTCAACAGGCCCTGGCGAAGTTGCTGCGTGGTCGCACGAGCTTTGTCGTGGCGCACCGGTTGTCAACGATCCGCCAGGCCGATCAGATTTTGGTACTCGACCACGGCCAGATCGTCGAACGCGGCAACCATAAACAATTACTGGCCACCGGCGGCATTTACGCACATCTGTACAAACGTTTTATTCGCGCCAGCGCGAGGTGATTTCGAATTTCGAATTTCGAATTTCGGATTTACCAAGCCGGGAACGAGGCCGATAGGCCCAGGGCCCGGGTATTCAAAGAAGTGCCCAAATCACCCACGCCTGAACTTGTTTGTCCGCAAACAAGTTCAGGATGGTTTTAGAGCAATTCGCGTAATTTTCTGACCCCCTCTCCCTCCGGGAGAGGGTGGCCGA
>CAYRTH010000204.1:0-4004 GCA_964427135.1 uncultured Phycisphaeraceae bacterium | reverse complement strand
CGAAGGAGTCGGCAGGGGCAGCGGTGGAAGCGGCACGGGCGATTGCGCAATCAGCCGATGGCGCGATCATCGTGGCAGCAATTGATGGTGCGGATGGCGAGGCCCTGCGCAGCGCGATGGATGTGATTCGCAAAAAGCACCTCAATGCAGCGATACTTTTGGGGGGAGCCACCGCAGCGGACAAGGTGTTTTTCGTGGCAGCGGTTTCGCCGGAGGGAGTAAAAAAGGGACTCAAAGCCGGCGACTGGGTGAAAGAGGCAGCCAAGGTTTGCGGCGGCGGCGGGGGTGGCAGACCCGACATGGCCCAGGCGGGTGGCAAGGATGCGAGTAAGTTGAATGAAGCGTTGGAAACGGCGAAGCATTTTGCGATATCAAAATCAGTGCCTTGACATTGAGGTTTGTAATGTAAATGAATTGTGACGCCGAGGGCTTCAGCCCCGGATGATTTACAAAACATAACCGGCCCTGAAGGGCACGGCGTCATTCACAACATCGTACGTTTAATGACCGAACCGATTCACCGACCAACCGATTCACCAAAAACCACTCATGCCCAACATCAACCCCCATTACCTCAAACTCAAGGCTGGTTACCTGTTCCCGGAAATAGCCCGGCGGGTCAAGGCGTTTTCACAACAGCAGCCGACCGCGAAAATCATTCGACTGGGCATCGGTGATGTCACGGAACCGCTGTGCCCTGCGGTCGTGCAAGCCATGCACAAGGCCGTCGATGAAATGGCGGTGCGTGATACGTTTCAAGGCTACGGCCCGGAACAGGGTCATGCCTTTTTGCGTGAAGCGATCGCGAAACATGATTACAAAAGTCGTGGCTGCGAAATCGCTGCTGATGAAATTTTTGTGTCGGATGGGTCCAAGTGTGACACGGGCAACATACTCGACATACTGGCACCGGGTAATGAAAACGTGATTGCCGTGACCGACCCGGTGTACCCGGTGTATGTCGATACCAATGTCATGGCCGGGCACACGGGCGGTGCTGATGAACAGGGTCGTTACAGCGGGCTGGTGTATCTGCCCTGTCTGGCGGGCAACGATTTTTTACCCGAGTTGCCGCAGGGGCCTGTGAAACCGAACGTGATTTATTTGTGCAGCCCCAACAACCCGACAGGGTCGGCGATGGACCGTATCGCACTGACACAGTGGGTGAACTACGCCAAAGCCCATGATGCTTTGATTTTGTTTGATGCAGCATATGAGGCATACATCAGCGACCCGAATCTGCCTCGTTCGATTTATGAAATACCCGGGGCGACTGATGTGGCTGTTGAGTTCCGCAGCTTTTCCAAGACCGCTGGTTTCACGGGCACACGCTGCGCCTTCACGGTGGTGCCAAAAACCGTGACGGGGCGTGATGCGACCACTGGTGAACGGGTTGATTTGCACAGGCTTTGGCTGCGGCGGCAAACCACCAAGTTCAATGGTGTGTCATACATCGTGCAGCGCGGGGCAGCAGCGATTTACACCCCGGAAGGGCGAGAGCAGATCACCGCCACGATTCGCTTTTACATGGAAAACGCGAGCGTCATTCGTGACACCGTGACACAATTGGGCATGAAGGTTTACGGTGGAGTGAACGCGCCGTATCTGTGGGTGAAAGTGCCCCAGGGCGTGCGTAGCTGGGACTTTTTCGACAAGTTGCTGCGTGAGTGTCATGTGGTGTGTACGCCGGGGGCGGGGTTTGGGGCCTGTGGTGAAGGGTATGTGCGCATCAGTGCGTTTAACAGCCGCGCCAATGTCATCGAAGCGATGGCACGGATGAAGGCGAAGTTGTCGTAGTAAAATGAGTTGGTTTGTCCCCTCTCCCCCCGGGAGAGGGTAGGGTGAGGGCGGAGTTGTTATTGGATGTAGCAAATTTGAAGGCCTTCCCTTGATCGGCCCTCGCCCGGCCTCGGTCGCTGCGGCGACACTCGGCCACCCTCTCCCATGTGGAGAGGGGATTCACGTCCCATAAGTAAAAGTGCGATTGCTCACCTTCAAAAGCTCACCCGACCGATGGGTATGGGAACCGGCGCGCATGGTACGCGCGGGGGATGATTAACCTGTTCACGCACCACTAGCCGTGGGCAAGGTTTGATGAAGGAGCATTGCCATGTGGATCGCCATGCTGGCTCAATCGCGTTCGAACAACGACACGATTTTTGACACCATCAACAGCATATTCGGCAGACTCGACACTTTGGCGCATCCGCAAAACCTGGTGCGTCTGCTGCAGGAAATTTCCATCGTTTGGGCGGTGGTGTTTCTGATTGCGGGTTTGGTTGCTCTGTTCAACGGTTCGAAGTTGTACAAGTGGGTCACCATCGCGCTGGCGATGACGATTGGTATTTGTGCAGGCTATGCGATGGGCAAACGCATCAACGCCGAGTTCATCGTGGCCGGGTGTCTTGGTTTGTTGCTGGGGGTGGGTGCATGGCCGCTGCTCAAATATGCGGTGGCGGTGATGGGTGGACTGGTCGGGGCCTTTTTGGGTGCTAATTTGTGGGGCGCGGCTGCGGGCATTGCCGACCCATCCAACGCCCGCACCATTGCCGAAACCTACTGGGTCGGGGCACTCATGGGGCTGATCATTCTGGGCATGCTCGCGTTCATCGTCTTCAAACTTACCGTCACTTTTTTCACCTGCGTCAGCGGCGCGACGATCGCCATGATCGGGTTGCTTGCCTTGCTTTTACAGGTCCCACCATGGCGGCAGTCGATTGACAGTTGGTCCGGTCGCGCCAATTCGATGGTGTTTCCACTGCTGGTGATTGTGCCTGCCGTGATCGGATTGATATTGCAACAGTTCAAATCCGGCGGCGACCCGGCTGGCGGCGCCGGGGGTGGCGCCAAACCCGCCAAGGCGTGAGGATTGAAAAGTGGTCAAGTGGCCGAGTAGTCAAGTGACCGAGTGCACAAAACAGATTCCAACACAATATGACGAATCAATCACGCCTGACCTTCGTCGTCCGACGAAGATCAGGATGGTTTTCGAAATAATAATTGTTATTGCATGGTACAAAAAATGAATCCTGAACTTCGTCGCAGCGACGAAGTTCAGGCGTGGTATTATTGATTGAATGAATGATTGTTGGTGCTTTTAAGTTGCTCGCCCGGTGATATGCAGGGCAATTTGCATGGTCATTTTCCTGCACGTGTAAACATTTGAGTCGATACCCCATGGCCACGATCGCCGCCTTCCGTTCGCACACCGGCAGCAATTCACGGATGAACCGCACATAGTCGGCCAGCATCGCCTGATGATGGGTACGGTCGAAAACACCGGGGTATGAGCCGGGGTGAACCACCCTCCACGGGACGCCGACATGTTGGCAAGCACGCAAGGCAGCCGGGCAACGTGATTTGGCATATTGATCGAGTTCACGGGTTGCGTAAATGTTGAAAAACGGCCCGTGAGCCTGCACCCAAGGCAACCTGCATTCATGGGCCGCTTGCCCAGATGAATGGACATCGACACCTAGTTGAAGGTGGAATGAGCGTGGGTTTGCGGGGGTTCGGATGTGCGTGTGATGGGCCTCGAAACTCGGCCCAATCTACCCAAAGCCCATGCTACTTGCTGGTGCAGGTGCGGAGCAATCCCTTCCCGGAGCATAATCCGCCGTTCACGCCCGATTACGACCCCGACTTTTACTGGGCTTTGGAGTACTTTGCCTGTCAGGATAGCAACTATAATGTCTTGGGGCTGATGGTTGGCAACAATTACACAGCCGATGTACATTGGCCTGCGATGATCGGTGACTTGGCTGAACGTTACGAATACAGCCCGTATGGGAGACGCACGGTGTATCGCAGCAGCGGCATCCACGACCCGGATTGTCAGGCCCCGATTTACAGCAGTCGGAGACTGGATCAGTCCGACTTCGGCTGGTCGCCTCCACCCCTGCCCCTCAACCCCCTGGGCCACCAGGGCCTGCTGCACGAAGAAGAACTGGCCGGGGGTTCCGGGGGCGGAGGCCTGATCCAAAACCGCCACCGTACGCTGCATA
>CAYRTH010000203.1:0-4027 GCA_964427135.1 uncultured Phycisphaeraceae bacterium | reverse complement strand
CACTTGGCCACTCGACCACTTCACTGCCTTGCTTCGTAGCCGGTTGACGCGCATTCGGTTAAATTGCTCGGTCTATGAAATACGATTTTTCCAGCATCGAAGATAAGTGGCAGAAACACTGGGATGAGCAGGGCACCTTTGTCGCCCCCAACCCCGGTGAAGCAAACTTCGACCCACAGCAACCCAAGTTTTACGTGCTGGACATGTTCCCGTATCCGTCGGGCGTCGGTTTGCATGTGGGACACCCCTTGGGCTACATCGCCACCGACATCGTGGCACGCTACAAGCGCATGGCTGGGTTCAACGTGCTGCACCCGATGGGGTACGACGCTTTTGGTTTGCCGGCTGAACAGTACGCGGTGGAAAAAGGCGTGCACCCGGCCATCACCACCGCCCAGAACATCGCCAACATGACCCGGCAACTGCGCCGATTGGGTTTGAGCTACGATTGGCAACGCTGTGTTTCCACCACCGATGCCGACTACTACCGCTGGACCCAATGGATTTTTTTGCAGATTTTTCACAGCTGGTTCGACCCGATTCAGAAAAAAGCACGACCCATCAGTGACCTGATTCAACTCATGGAATCGGGGCAGGCTTACGTCGGCATCGACGGCGAAATGGTCTGGGCGGGGGCGGAAGAAGGTTTGGACGCGGTTTCAGGGCGCACCGTCGGCTTGCGCGCCTGGCACGAACTTTCACAGCAGGAACGCGAAGCCTTCATCCACGAACAACGATTGGCGTTTTTGGATGAATCACCGGTGAACTGGTGCCCGATGTTGGGCACGGTATTGGCCAACGAGGAAGTGACAGCCGACGGCAAAAGCGAACGCGGCAATCACCCGGTCTATCGCCGACCACTCAAACAATGGATGTTACGCATCACTGCATACGCCCAGCGACTGGCGGAAGATTTGGACCTGGTCGATTGGCCCGAACCGATCAAAATGATGCAGCGCAACTGGATCGGTCGCAGTGAGGGAGCCTTTGTCGATTTTCAACTGGCGACGCCCGGAAAAAATAAAACCAGCACCGACGGCAAGGGTATCGGTGGCAGCAAAATCGCTGATGACCAAGCGGAAGTGATTCGCGTGTTCACCACCCGGCCTGACACGCTTTTCGGTGCGACGTACATGGTGCTTGCGCCCGAACACCCACTGGTCGATGCGATCACCACCGGCGCGCAGTATCACGCTGTCCACGAATGTCAAAAGCAGACCGCAAGCAAAGCCGATGTCGATCGCATCGCTGACACCAAAACCAAAACGGGCGTGTTCACCGGCGCGTTTGCGGTGAACCCGGTGAATGGGCAGCGCATCCCCATTTGGATTGCAGACTACGTACTGATTGGTTACGGCACGGGGGCGATCATGGCCGTGCCCGCTCACGATGTTCGTGACTTTGAATTCGCCCAGCAATTTAACTTGCCGATTGTGCCGGTGATCAAGGGTGGTGATGAACCCCTGACCAAGGCTTACGAAGGCGATGGCCCACACATCAACTCAGCACATGGCCAACTGTCGATCAATGGTTTGCACAACGACGACGCCAAGCGGGTGATGACCGATTGGCTGGAAAAACAAGGCATCGGTGAACGCAGTGTGCAATACAAACTGCGCGATTGGTTGTTCAGTCGGCAACGCTACTGGGGTGAGCCGTTCCCGGTGTTGCACGGCCCCGAGGGTGAAATCGTGGCGGTGGATGTAAATGACCTGCCGGTGCGTTTGCCGGAGATGACGGATTTCAAACCCGCGTCCAGCACCGACCCGGCTGCGCCGCCCCAGCCACCCTTGTCGCGAGCACCTGATAGTTGGAAGTATGTGATGAAAAACGGGGTGCGTTACACCCGTGAGTTCAACACCATGCCGCAGTGGGCGGGTTCGTGCTGGTATTACCTGCGCTTCTGCGACCCGCGGAATGATCAACAGATGGTTGGAAGCGATGCGGAAAAATATTGGATGGGAGGTGGGTCCAAAGTCCAAAGTCCAAAGTCCAAAGTCGATGACGGAAAGGTCAAGTCGTCACCCGGCGGGGTTGATTTGTATGTCGGCGGGGTTGAACATGCGGTGTTACATTTGCTGTATGCACGTTTCTGGCACAAGGTGTTGTTCGATTTGGGGCATGTGAGCACGCCCGAACCCTTCGGACGATTGTTTAATCAGGGGTACATTCAGGCCCATGCGTACCGGGACCAGCGCGGCATGTATGTCGAGGCGGAAAAGGTGCAGGAACGCGACAACCAGTGGTGGTACGAAAGTCAGTTGGTGGAACGTGAATTTGGAAAGATGGGCAAAAGTTTGAAGAACGCCGTGGCCCCCGATGACATTTGCGCCCAATATGGCTGCGACACGCTGCGGTTGTATGAAATGTACCTTGGCCCGCTCGACCAGTCGAAGGTTTGGAACACCCGCGACATCATCGGCGTACATCGCTTTTTGCAACGGCTCTGGCGGGTCATGGTGGATGAAAACACAGGCCGTTTGCGCATCAGCGAACAGGCCCCGGATGTTGCGATCAACCGGTTGCTGCACAAAACCATCAAACGCGTGACCGAGGCGATGGAGTCGATGAGTTACAACGTCGCCATCGCAGCCCTGATCGAGTTCAACAACGAACTGGTCAAACGTTTCGGCGGTGAAAGTGGTGCTGCTGCCGCGACCAGTGGAAGCGATGCAAATGCAAGCGGGGCGATCGCTTTGGGTGCGGTTGCTTCAGGTGTGCCACGCGAAGTGGTGAAGGTGATGGCGTTGTTACTGTCACCGCTGGCGCCTCACATCAGTGAAGAATTGTGGGAACGACTGGGGCATACAAGTTCGCTGGCTCGTCACCCCTGGCCCGTTTACGACCCGGCCATGCTGGTGGAGGACACGGTCGAATACCCGGTGCAGGTCAACGGCAAACTGCGCGGCAAAGTCATCGTCGCCCGTGATGCGGATCCGAAAACCATCGAGGCGGCTGCGCTGGCGGATGAAAAAGTGAAACAGGCGATCGGTGACAAACAGGTACGCAAGGTGATTCTCGTGCCTGGGAAAATGGTGAACTTGGTGGTGGGGTGAATATTTCGAATCGCGAATGTCGGATTTCGGATTCGGAGCCGTTTCACAACCAGTTTGGTAGGGCAGGCCTCTGGCCTGTCAATGAGCCGAAGGCTCATGTTCATGCACGGTATCGCTCCAAGCACCGCGGGTTGCCACCCGCGGCTATGCGGAGATCATTCACTCGACCACTTGACCATATGATCACTTGGCCTTCGCGTCTTCATGGCTCCATTGCTTCTTGGCGACTTGGCGTTCAAAAAGCGAACTCCGTGTTTGGGTGGCATTTATCCTTCAAAAGTGTTTTTTGTCTTGGAAACCCGCCGATTCAGGTTATGATGGTATTGCGGCATTTCAGGACGGAACGTTGGCACATCGCAGGGATCACATTGATGACGGGTCGGTTGACACTATCCGTAAACCGCAACCGGGTAAGACCAGGGGTCGTTTTACTACGTTTATTGGCACTGACACTGGCCCTGGGCGGGTTGGCGATCACCATCACAGCCGTGGCAGATTTTTATTACACCATGGGCCTGTTCGATCAGCCGCGTTACACCCATTGGCTCTGGTGCGGAGTACCAATGCTGCTGGGCGGTCTGGCGCTCTGTCACTGGACTTTTGCGGACACCCGTTGGGGCACCGCGGCGCAGGTAAATCGCCACCCCATCATCAAAGCACCCGCCCCCAAAACCCGGACATCTCCGACGCAACCCACACCGACACAATCGCCCGTCGAAGTCTGATCTTCGTTATCCGCCCTGTGATGAGACGGTACTTTGACCCACCACGCCTGAACTTACGAGGCCGCGAGTAAGTTCAGGATGGTTTTTCAAACAACAATCAAAGACGCGTCAAGTCGGCGGCTCTGAATCGGAGCGCCGACGCAAAGCGTCTGCGCTAAACATGAAAATTAATACAGTGGCTTGACCACTCGATCACTTGGCCACTTGGCCACTTGGCCACTTGGCCACTTGGCCACTTGGCCACTT
>CAYRTH010000202.1:0-4145 GCA_964427135.1 uncultured Phycisphaeraceae bacterium | reverse complement strand
CATTTGATGGTCCGCCGACTCAAACCCGCAGCATAGCGGTTTTCATACAGGCTCTCAACCGTCGCCCATATCGACTTCAACATAAAAATGCCCTTGAAAAAAAGAAAACGTGTTCCCTCACTTACAACATATGCACATCCAGCCTTCATCTCAAACCACCATTTGAATATCAATAGCATGATGGATCAGGCCTGTCATGTCGAATCCGTAATAATGCCGACCCACCTTGATACAAGTGATCATTCACCTCCCCGCATGCCATGAACAGCCTCACCCTCGCACTCATTGAGCAAGCAAGCCCACCAGTGTCACGGATTGGCTACCACAACTCGAAACAGTGCCTTTCTCAATGAAGCGGTGGCTATGTGCTGCTCAAGCCCACGGAACCATTTCACGCTAAACTTGCACCCATGGAACTACTGGAAAAACTCGTCACCACCGCAGCCGTGTCAGGGCATGAAAATCGTCTGCGCAAACTCATTCTCGCGGAAACCAAAAACCTGTTCGATCAGGTGCGCATCGACCCCATGGGTTCGATCATCGGCATGCGCAAGCCTGCTGCGGGCAAGCTCGTCAAACCCGCAGCCCTGAAAACCCAACGCAAACCGTTGCGCATCATGCTCGCCGCCCACATGGACCAAATCGGCTTTGTGGTTCGCCACATCGACGACAAGGGCTTTGTCCGTGTGCACAACGTCGGCGGCTTTGACACCCGTAACCTGTTTGCCCGATTGGCCACCCTCTGCCCCGATACCGATGACCCGTCGAAAGATTTTCCGGGCGTCATGAACCCGGGCGGTAAACCCATTCACATCGCCAGCCCCGATGACACCAAAAAAATCCCCGAAATCAGCGACCTGGTCATCGACACCGGCTTGTCTGCCGACGAAGTGAAAAAACGCCTGAAAATCGGGGACATGGTGGTCATCGCCGCCCCCTGCACACAGGTCGGCTCGACCGTGGTATCGCAATGTTTGGACAATCGCGTGGCGGTATGGATCGCCATCGGCGCCCTGCGCAAGCTCGCCCAAACCGGGCACAGTTGTGAAATCGCCTGCGTGTTCACCGTGCAGGAGGAAGTCGGCCTGCGCGGCGCGACCACCAGTGCCTACGACCTCAAACCCGACATCGGCATCGGCATCGACACCACCCTGGCGGTCGATACCCCCGGCGTACCCGATGATCAGCGCGTCACCCAACTGGCCGGCGGCGCAGCCCTGACCGTGATGGACGGCTCGGTCATCAGTGACCCGGCCTTGGTGCGTGAGTTCGAAATGGTCGCTCAAAAAAATAAAATCAAGGTACAACGTTCGATTCTGCCCCGTGGCGGAACCGATACCGGTGCGTTACAACGAGCAGGCAGCGGTTGCCGGGCGATGACCCTGTCGTGCCCGACGCGCTACATTCACACCGTGACGGAAATGGTGCACCGGGACGATCTGACCGCCTGTCGTGATTTACTGGCTGCGTATCTTGCGCAGGCGTGAACAGTCAAGTTCTGATTTCATGAAGGGACAGCCATGGGCACGTTGAACACATCGGATCGCCTGGCGGTATGCAGTTGGTCACTGCGTGCCAAGTCGCCAGCGGAACTGGTGACGCTGGTGCAGCAAACCGGTTTGCGTCAGGTGCAGTTGGCGCTCAATCCGCTGGTGAAGGAGCCGGAGGTTTGGGGCAGCACCCCCGACTTGTTGCACAAAGCCGACATCGCCATCGTGTCGGGCATGTTCGGCACCATCGGCGAAGATTACAGCACCCTGGAAACCATCAAACGCACCGGCGGCATCGTGCCCGATGAAACCTGGTCCGCCAACTGGGAACAGTTGCAGAAGGTCGCCGGGGTGGCGCAGCAGTTGCAGTTGTCAATGGTGTCGGGGCATCTGGGTTTTATTCCGCATGATCTGACGGACCCCACCGCTTTGAAATTATTGGATCGCACCCGGCAACTGACCGCACTTTTTGCGCAGCATGGCTGTGTGACGCTGATGGAAACCGGGCAGGAAACCGCCGACACACTCATTGCCCTGCTGCAAGCGGTGAACCACCCGAACCTGGGCGTGAACTTCGACCCGGCCAACATGATTTTGTATGGCAAAGGCGAGCCGGTGGCTTCACTGCAAAAGTTATTGCCTTGGGTGAAACAGGTGCATATCAAGGACGCGGTGGCCAGTGATCAGCCGGGGGTGAGTTGGGGCACGGAAGTGACCGCAGGTCAGGGACAAGTCGATTGGCAGTCGTTCATCAAGGCGCTGCACGAGGGCGGCTACCAGGGCAAGTTGGTGATCGAACGCGAAGCAGGACCGCAGCGCGTGGACGACATCAAAGCTGCGTCGAAACTGATACATGCGTTGATCATTTGAAACGCGGACGATGTGCCTTGCGTCAATCGACGACCGCGGGTTGCCACCTGCGGTTAGACGGATCAGCACACAGTCTTCATAGCCACAGGCGGCCCCCGGTAGCCCGCGGGGCTTACAAACAATATTCATCACTCGGAAGGTAACAACGGTTCAGCGTTTATCAATCGGGAACAGCAACTCGGCGATGTTCTCGGAAAGTCGGTCACCCAGGCGGCGGTAGGTGTCGTAATGCGTGGCGATGTCTTTGGCGATGGCCTGCGCATCGTGGCCGGTCTTGGGGATGAACGGATCGCGCAGCACCACTGACAGATCGACCGTGTTCCACTCAAAGTGATATTGAAACGCATAGGTCGTCAGCCCGACGCGAAAAGCCTGCTGCTTGCAAAGCGTTGAACCAGCCAGGGGAACGCCCTCAGGTGGTAACTTGGTGACTTCCTGCCCGTGCAGGTGAAATTGCACACTGGTCCAAGGGGTGCCCGCCAGCAGCGGATCGGTCGTGCCGGGGAAGGCGAGCTTGATCGGGTGCCAACCGACCTCGGCCTTGGGCATGGCCTTGACCTCACCCCCCAGTGCTGCCGCAATCAACTGTGCCCCCAAACACACACCGACGATCGGCTTGCCCGCCTGATGAGCGCGTTGGATGTAGGCCATTTCGTCCGTCAGCCAGGGGTGTTGCGACACTTCATCAACATTCATCGGTCCGCCCATGACGACCAGGCCATCGACATCGTCCAAATCAGGCGGAAGGGGTTGATTTTGGTGTAATTGGACAAAGCGCAGCTTGTGGCCATGGTCCTGTAAAAAGCGTCCCAGAACACAGGGGCCTTCGTTTTCCACGTGCACAAAAACCAGAAGACTCATGCGTGATTCCTTGATGAAGGTTCGTGGTGGAGCACATCATAGCCTCAAGCCGGTCGGTCGGGCTTTCCGATAGGTATGCAATGAGCGCATCGATCACGATGATATTGTCAGGGGGCGGGTTACGCAGTCTGGTGGCCACGGCTTTGGCGATTACGCCCTCGGAGGGGGCGAAGGTGATGCTGCTGCATCTGCGCGATCAGCGACCCGCAGCACCGGAGCGACAGGCCTATGTCCGCAAAGTGGCGATGCATTTCAAAGTCGCTTTGCTGGAAGTCGAAGGGCTGCGACCGGTATCGCCTGCCCCGGCTGCGATGTCGGGGGACCTGCGTCAGCTTCACCTGTTGCGTATGCAGATGTTGACAATGGGGCTGGTCAACGCCCTTGAATATGGGGCGACGACGCTGGTTTGGCCGGTGTCGTGTGATGGTGATTTTGCCGCTATCGCCAAGGCGCAGGAACAGATCATTTTGGCACAACACCTGGCGGAACTGGAACACACGCCGTTGCCCGTGGTGCAGACGCCGCTTTTGGAATTTTCAGATCGGCAGATGCTGGAGGTCGGCCATCGACTCAAAGTTCCGTTTCATTTGTCGTGGAGTTGTCAGACCCACGCGCTGTCGCCCTGTCGCAATTGTCAGGGTTGCCGAAGGCGCAAGGCTGCGTTCGACGCCCTGGGGTTGGAAGATTTGTGGGCAACCCCGGCGGGAGCGGCGTGAGTGAGTTATGAATTTCGAATATCGGATTTCGAATTTCGAATTTATTTAGCGCGACCACCGGTATTTGACGCCGTGCCCTTCAGGGCCGGATGGCTGTGCAATGATCCGGGACTAGAGCAATTTGCGTAATTATTTTGCCAGTCGTGATGCCGATTCCGTCCCCTCTCCCTCCGGGAGAGTAGGAGTGTTCGCTTCGCTCTCATTTGGG
>CAYRTH010000201.1:0-4202 GCA_964427135.1 uncultured Phycisphaeraceae bacterium | reverse complement strand
GGTTTGCGAAGCAATGCGACGCCTGACGATATACCTAACAAAAACCTAATGGGAGAGGAGGGATTCGAACCCCCGAAGGCGTTAAGCCAGCAGATTTACAGTCTGCCCCGTTTGGCCACTTCGGTACTCTCCCGATCAACCCTGTTGTCATCGCAATACTGGCAACCCGCAAGCCAGTGTTGCAAGTCCAGTAGCTTACCATGACCTGCGCTCGGTTGCCAATGGGTTGAAACCCAGGCAGTGGGCAAGTGGTCAAGTGGTCGAGTGAAAAAAATCACCCACGCCTGAACTTCACGTCTGCATGAAGTTCAGGAGGGCCTGCGATCAACTTTCGACGATGTAGGTGTGCCACTGGCAGCTTGCCTGCCAATACAATGACATAGTGCGAAAAAAGCACCGCGGGTTGCCACCCCCGGCTATGAAGAGTGTGTGTTGAAGCGTTGTTGTTTGAAAAATCATTTGAAAACCATCCTGATCTTTGGGCGGACCCAAAGATCAGGCGTGGGGGGAGCAGGTGGAGGGGGGATTCAGGTGATGGGGGAAAGAATCCTGATCTTCAATGAGGCCATGAAGATCAGGCGTGGGTGTGACAGCGGGACATCAGCCATTTGCCGGGTGGGGCAACCTTTGTCACAATGCTGTGCTTTCCATCCCTGCTCTTTCATTGGAGTCACCCATGCCCACCAAGCCCCTGAAACTGGCCATCATCCCCGGCGACGGCACCGGCCCGGAAGTCGTTGAGGAAGCTCTCAAAGTGCTCAAAGCCGTGGCAAAAAAAGAAAAATTCACCTACACCACCACCGACTTCCCCTTCGGCGGCGATCGCTATCTGCAAACCGGCAAAGTCATCGACGATGCGGAAGTGCAGGGTCTGAAAAAATTCGATGCGGTGTTGCTGGGCGCCCTGGGTCACCCCGATGTCAAACCCGGCATTCTCGAAAAAGGCATTCTGCTCAAACTGCGCTTCGACTTGGACCAATACATCAACCTGCGCCCGGTGCACCTGTTCCCCGGCGTCGATACGCCCTTGAAGGACAAAGGCCCCAAGGACATCGACTTCGACGTCATCCGCGAGAACACCGAAGACCTTTACTGCGGCAACGGCGGCATTCTGCGTAAAGGCACGATGCAGGAAGTTTCCACGCAGGAAATGATCGCCACGCGCTTTGGGGCCGAGCGTTGTCTGCGTTTTGCCTTTGATTATTGCCGTGCCAAGAAGAAGGCGGGCAAGGGCAAGGGGCAGTTGACGCTGGTGCATAAAACCAATGTGCTGACGTTTTGCGCCGACACCTGGTTCCGTGCGTTCAACGAAGTCGGCGAAGCGGATTACCCGGACATCCAGCGCGATTACAACCATGTGGATGCTTGTTGCATGTGGTTTGTGAAGTCGCCGGAGTTTTACGACACGATCGTGGTGCCCAATATGTTTGGCGACATCATCACCGACCTTGCAGCCATCATTCAGGGTGGGCTGGGCGTGGCAGCCGGGGGCAACATCAACCCGGACAAAGGCGGCGTGTCGATGTTTGAACCCATGGGCGGCAGTGCCCCCAAATACACCGGTCAGAACGTCATCAACCCGATTGCTGCGATCGGCGCCCTGGCGATGTTGTTGCAACAGACGGGCATCAAGCTGGGCAACAAGACATGGGTGAAAGCGGGCGACCGGGTGGAAGCGGCGATCAAAAAGAGCACGCCGAAGATGAAGTCACAGGCAGCGGGCCGCATGGGCATGGGGACCAAAGCGGTGGGCGATTTGGTGTGTGAGATGTTGTAAACGATTGATTAATATTCCGCAATACAAACTTGTTTTTTTTGCTGTTGATTGTGGTTTACAGAGATTGAATTCTTAAATATTGGTTTTATATCGTCGCATTGATTGTCATCACGTAAACTGACGATATAATGCATACGTAGAGCCTGGAGCGCTGGTCGAGGGTTCAGGTTAGCCTGATCGCCTATGACAACCAGCCCATCCAGGCTTTGCCATTTACAGGCTGGCAGAGTTTATTTTTGTGGTCGCCAGTACCAGATATTGAATTTTGGGAAGTGGGTACGAAGGCTTTTGGCTTCGTACTGTTTCCAAAACTTCGGTGATAAATCACGGATATTCATGGCCTGCAATGCCGCAATCAATGCGTCGCGCGTTTGTAATTTTTCCTGTTGTTGAGAAGGTTGAAGGGATTGAAAAATACAACCGGTCAACAGGTCACACAGTTGGAGGCACTGGTTGGCATCGCGCCACGAATCCGTGTGTTGGAACTCATCGATATAAGGAGATTGACCTTCGTAATTGCGTGTGAATCGGTCCTCCAGGTGATCCAATACGTCGTACCCGTAAGCGATCAATAGGCGGTCCAGATAAAGTTTGGCGTGATAAATGGGGCCATAGCTGGGATTTCGCAGTTCGGGATGCAGAAGCATTTCCGCCCATTTTTTATAACCACGTCGCCGTTTGAGGGCTTCGGGTTCAAAAGGACCGCCGAAATAGCTGGAATCCCACTGCGCCCAATCAATAGCAATGCATCGATAGAAACAGTTGTGTTGGATGAACAAATCAAACCATCGTTGTGCTACCAAGACATCGCGCGGAGAGCGGAAATCCGTCAGATGTGTTTCCTTGTAACGAGCATTGCGTTTGGACGACTTATTGAAGTAGACAAGATCATCCTTGACCTTGCACAAAGCCGGATGCAATGCTGCATGATCGGGCACAAATAACGCCCCGATCAACAACCATGTTTGTGTATGAGTCCCTGATTCGTCAAGGTAGATTCGGTAACTCATGCAAAACCAATCACCACAAGTGACCTGTTGAAACAGCCAACCCCTCAATTGCCTCACGCGCAGGCATCGACTCGTTTGGGCAATCGCGGCAACATGCAAAGTTCCTCCCCGCACGAGGCCGGGTGACCTTTGCCACAAGCCTGTTCCTCCGCCCGCACCGGCAAGCCATACCCATTGCGCAAATTGCGTCGATGTTCCAAAATGGCCTGCATTTCGTCCTGTGTGCCGATGACCGGCGGTTTGTTTTTGATGGCATCCTCCAGCATCGCCCATGACACCTGCGAAGCGATCACCGAATCGCGTGCCACCGGGAAGCCCAGGTTTTTGCCCGCGATCAGCGACTTGGCGAACACGTTGATCATCACGTCCAGCTTTTTGTCGCCGAAGGGTGCGGTTTTGTGTACGGTTTGTTTCACGCCGTGCAGCTCGACCGTGGCGTTTTTGAAATCATGGCGCATGCGTGCGATGCCCTGACTGCCGATGACATCGACGTAGCAATGGTGGGTTTTCTGTTGCGCCAGGTGGCCGTAAACAAAGCCCTGGGTGATATCGAAGACCACGCCGTTCTGGAACGAGCCGTGCACCTGCACCCACCAGGGGTCCTTGTGATTCCACATGCGCAGGCCCTGGGCGTGCCAGGTGGCGTATTCGCTGTCGGCGTACCAGCGGGCGACATCGACATAGTGCATCCCGCAATCATGAAACGGCGGCCCCTCCGGGTCGTGCCCTTCGGTGGGCATGTGGCCGGGGGTCATGTGACAAACGCGAACAATACCAAGCTGGCCCAGTTCGCCGGACTTGATGAAGTCGATGATGTCTTTGTGGTACCAGGCATTGCGATTGAAGATGTTGACGGCCACGAGTCGGTCGCTGGCTTCGATTTCCTTGAGCAGTTTCCATTCGGTCTGCGGGTCGGCTGCCAGGGGTTTTTCCGCGATGATGTGCAGCTTGGCGCGCAGAGCACGATGAATCAAATCAGGGCGCACATCCGCCAACGTGAAAATGCCGGCGACGGTCAGTGACTTATCCGCAAAGATGATTTCCGGGTCGTCAACGACCTTGGCGTGTGGAGCCATGCGCCGGGCAGCGGTGCGTGAGGGGTCCCAGCCGTCGCAGATGTACACGACATCCCACACGTCGCTTTTGAGCATTTCCTCAACGAAACCTCGCCCCATTCGGCCAAAGCCGATGACGCCGATGCGATGCCTGCGTGCCATGGAATAATTTCCGGGAAGGATTGCGACGTCGGTTTGGGTCAGAGGTCTCATCCCGCGCCGACTTAAGGTGAAATTGTACCTGCAAACCGGCAGATGAAAAGGGTTGTTTGTTCCCCGGCTCAGGCGGATCTACGCTGTCAAGATGAAGGGCCACGATGACACGAAGAAATGGGGCTGGGGGCTAGGGGCTAGGGGCTA
>CAYRTH010000200.1:0-4260 GCA_964427135.1 uncultured Phycisphaeraceae bacterium | reverse complement strand
TTTGATGGTCCGCCGACTCAAACCCGCAGCATAGCGGTTTTCATACAGGCTCTAACAGATACCAAGTACCCCCAAGGGGATTCGAACCCCTGTTCTCGGCTTGAAAAGCCGGTGTCCTGACCGGGCTAGACGATGGGGGCAGCCCGAGCGAAACGTAGTTTCGCTATCGAGCCGAACATGATAACAAAAAAACATGACGCGACAAATCAATGTATCGATGATCACCACTTGAGCATTCGAGCAACCGGCGATGGGGCACTTCATGGATCAGTTTGAAGGCGTACCATATGCATCATGACGGAACGATCTGTTCAGCTTGATGTTTTGCTGCAAAAGGCACGGGGGCTGCCCAAGGTGGCGGGGGTGTACCTGATGAAGGACGCCCAGGGCCGGGTGTTGTATGTCGGCAAGGCCAAGCGTCTGCCCGACCGGGTGTCCAGTTATTTCATTCCCTCAGCGGACCTTGGGCCTGGTCGCAAACAAAACCTGCTGACGGAAGTGGTGGACTTTGACACGATCGAATGTGAAAGCGAGTGGGAAGCACTGCTCACGGAAAATCGGCTGATCAAGGACATTCACCCGCCTTACAACGCGCGACTCACCGATGACAAAACGTACCCCTATCTGGCGATCACGTTGAAGGATGATTTTCCGGGCGTATTCATCACCCGGCAGCCGACGGATGAAAGGTTCAAGGGCGCAAAAATACTTGGGCCGTTCACCAGTGTTTACGCACTGCGGGGCAGTCTGCAATTGTTGCAACGTATTTTCAGGTTTCGTACCTGTGAGTTGGAAATTCATGAAAGTGACAAGAAGCGTCGATTTTTCAGGCCTTGTTTACTGCACGCGATTGGTCAATGCACCGCACCTTGTGCAGCACGCATCAGTCAGTCAGCGTACCGGGAGGACATTGATCGATTCACCCGGTTCATCGAAAGCAAGCGTTCGGTGATGTTGCGGGAAATGCGTGACGAAATGCAACGTGCGTCGGCTGGGATGGAGTA
This sequence comes from uncultured Phycisphaeraceae bacterium, assembly GCA_964427135.1. Taxonomy (GTDB): domain Bacteria; phylum Planctomycetota; class Phycisphaerae; order Phycisphaerales; family Phycisphaeraceae; genus JAJXSS01. Next base: position 3,256 of record CAYRTH010000200.1, on the reverse strand, counting down.
CGAAAAGGCAGCGGTGCTGCGCGATCAGATTCGCGCGATTGAGCAACTGGAACAGCGTGGGCGCAAGGACATGGGTTGGCAGCCGGAGACGGAGTCGAGTTTGTTGCGTTTGGACCCGCGCAAGGGGTTGGAAGTATTACGGCAGGTGTTGGCGATGGATAGGCCGATCCGCTGCATCGAGGCGATCGACATAGCGCACTTGCAGGGCGGCGAAACGGTGGGGTCCAAGGTTTGTTTTGTGGATGGTCGTCCGTTCAAGAGCGAATATCGACGGTATCGGATTCAAAGTGTCACCAACGACGATTACACCGCGATCAGGGAGGTGGTCAGTCGGCGGTATCGTGAGGCGGGCACGGGGCAGGAGTTGTACCCGGATGTCATTTTGATCGATGGGGGATTGGGTCAGTTGCACGCGGCACAGGAGGCGTTTGCGACGCTTAGCGTTCAGCCGGCGATGGTGATTTCATTGGCCAAACGGGAAGAGTGGTTGTACGTGCAGGCTCAGAGCGAGCCGGTGAAATTGTCAAGGTCGAACGTCGGGCTGCGGTTGTGTCAGGCGATTCGTGATGAGGCGCACCGATTTGCGCAGCATTACCATCATTTGCTTCGGAAGAAGAAGGTGGTGGGGGATAAGGCGCCAAAAAGAAGCAATGGCCACGAAGTCACGAAGGACACGAAGAAAATGGATGATGGATAAAGGATGATGGATGATGTACAGACCAGAGCGCCGACGCAAAGCGTCTGCGCTAAACAAATAGAAACCACTCGACCACTCGACGATTTTGCCATCGTGACTTCGTGGCTCATTCTGCAGGATTAAAAAAAGGACAGGCCGACCTGGGGGCAGGCCGACCTGTTCAGTTTGTGGTGGCGAAAGCGATAAGCCGAATTTTGTGCCCATGATGGTTCACTCGAAAGTGACACATCCGGGGGCGACCATTTCTCTGGGTCCGACGTTGCCGTCGAACTCAAGCAACCTACCCGCCCCGTCCACCGGACCGGTGGTTGAACGATGACTTGCGTCGTCGTTCAAGGGGCTGCTTGGTCTTGCACGCGGTGGGGCTTGCCATGCCTGCAGGGTCACCCTTGCAGCGGTGCGCTCTTACCGCACCTTTTCACCCTTACCGGATCAGCTTACGCCGACCAGGCGGTTTATTTTCTGTGGCGCTGTCCCGTCCCTTGCGGGAGGTGGGCGTTACCCACCACCGTGTCCTGTCGTGTTCGGACTTTCCTCCCATGAGTCGCCTCATGAGCGGTCGCCCTGCTTTCGCCACCTGATACATTGTATCGTGGTTGAGGGAAGAAGTGGCCAAGTGAAATACATCAAGCCGGGAACGAGACCGACCCCCCGGGGAGGTCGAGGGCCCGGGTATCTGACGAGTCCAAAGTCACAGGTCCAATGTCCAAGGTCAAATACAATCCGTGACTTTGGACATAAAGAATACCCAAGTCCTCGGCCTCCCCGGGCGTCGGCCTCGTCCTTGGCTTGGTTTTCCGCACTTGACCACTGGGCCACTTGGCCACTCGACCACTTCTTTGTCAGATGCATTCGACCCGACCATCCCTGCTACCCTATGATGCCCGACTTTTGAGGGCACAACCCGCTTCAGTTATTTCAGGGAGTTTTCATCATGACCAAGAGCGTACCGATCACCGTGGCCCATGGCGATGGCATCGGCCCGGAAATCATGCCCGCAGTGCTGCATGTACTCAAGGAAGCCGGTGCCAACCTCGATATACAAACCATCGAGATCGGTGAAAAGGTTTACAAACGCGGCAACACCTCCGGCATCGAAAAAAGTGCGTGGGATTCACTGCGTTCCACCAAGGTGTTTTTGAAAGCACCCATCACCACCCCCCAGGGCGGCGGGTACAAAAGCCTGAATGTCACCACCCGCAAAACCCTGGGCCTGTTTGCCAATGTGCGACCCTGCGTTTCGTACTATCCCTTTGTACGCACCAAGCACCCCAAAATGGACGTCGTCATCGTACGCGAAAACGAGGAAGACACCTACGGCGGCATCGAACATCAACAAACCGATGAAGTGATTCAATGCCTCAAACTCATCAGCAAGCCCGGGTGCGAAAAAATCGTGCGCTACGCTTTCGACTACGCCCGTCGCAACGGTCGCAAAAAGGTCACCTGCTTCAGCAAAGACAACATCATGAAGCTGACCGATGGGCTGTTTCATAAAACCTTTGACGCTGTGGCCAAAGAGTACCCGGACATTGCCACCGATCATTTGATTATCGACATCGGAGCGGCAAGGTTGGCTGACAAACCCGATCGCTTCGATGTGATTGTGACGCTCAATTTGTATGGCGACATCATCAGCGACATCGCAGCGGAAGTGGCTGGTTCAGTCGGGCTGGCGGGCAGCGCCAACATCGGCGACCATTGCGCCATGTTCGAAGCGATTCACGGCTCAGCCCCCGACATCGCTGGTAAAAACATTGCCAACCCCTCGGGGTTGCTTCAGGCGGCGGTGATGATGCTGGTGCATATCGAGCAGATGGACGTGGCCACACGGATTCACAACGCCTGGCTGGCAACCTTGGAAGATGGTTTGCACACAGCGGACATTTACGCGCCGGAAATGAGCCAGGAATTACTGGGCACCAAACAGTTTGCGGATGCGGTGGTGGCCAGACTTGGCAAGTACCCGTCGATATTGACACCGGTTTGCTACTCGGCGGACCAGCCGCGTCAGCCGGTGGCACAGGCCAGTGAAACCGTGCGCGGCATCAAGCAACTGGTGGGTGTCGATCTGTTTGTGCATTGGAATGAAAGTTCACGTGACCCCAATGTACTGGGTAAAAAAATGGAAGCCCTCAATGGTGATGGTTTGATGTTGCGGATGGTGACCAACCGTGGGGTGAAGGTGTACCCGGAGGGCATGCCCGAAACGTTTTGCACCGATCACTGGCGATGTCGTTTTGCGGCCAATCCGCCGGAGGCGCCCAAGGCGATTGTGACCGTGACGCATCAGCAGGTGATCGCACTGTTACAGCGAGCCTCGGCTGCGGGGTTTGATTTCATCAAAACCGAAAACCTGTACGCCTTTGATGGCAACCGGGCATATTCACTTGGACAGGGGGAGTAGGGGGCAGAAGAAGGGAGTTGTGGGGAGGGGGAGTATCAGGGAGTAGGGCGGCATCCGGCGGGTGCACACAAACGCCGGTTTGTCTCATAGAACAATTTGCGTAATTTTCTGACCACCTCGCCACGTCGAATTTTCAACTCTCCCGGAGGGCG
>CAYRTH010000199.1:0-4303 GCA_964427135.1 uncultured Phycisphaeraceae bacterium | reverse complement strand
ATGACGCGACCCCACCCACCCGATTATCGGTAAAATACCATGCGCGGTTGTAGTACTAAAGGGCACGGCGTCAAATACACCGACGCAAAGCGTCAGTGCTAAACAATTTCAAATTCCGAAATTCACTTCACAAATGCATCCTGCGCGTGTACACCACCCATTCAATCATCAACATCGCCAGTGCCGCCCACGCCAACCAGGGCCAAATCTCCCGCCGAACTGTCACGTCCTGCGCCAACGCCTGCACACTCGTCGTGCCCACCTGCAACTGCTCCGCCGACCTTAAATCACTTTCCCCTTCATCCAGCAAATTCACCGCCAACCGTTCCCACGAACTCGGCACGCTCGTCGTCGCCTGATACAAACCCACACGTTCCAACATCGGCAGCACCGCCTGCCCATCCTCCCCCCGCCCCTCCAAACGCACCGGCCCTTCATACACCACCGTCGCACCCACCCCGGCCCCCGCCACCGTCGGCAAGGTCACCACTTCCCCCGGCTGATGCCACCTGCCCACCGAACCCGAACCCTCCAGCCCCAGCACTTCCAAACAATTACTCATGAACACCGCAAAACTAACCTGCATCGGCCAATTCGTTTTCAACACATTGAAACTCGTCACCACATGTCGCGTACCCCCCGTTACCATTTCCGCCATCACCGGCCCAGCCTGCCCCGTCGCCAGCACCACCGCCTCCTGCGGCACCGCCAACCTGCCCGGCTCCACCAACAACAAATCATCCAACACCACATACCGAAGCAGCGGATGCTCCCGCCGCCAATTCAATAACATCTGCGTTTTTGGTTCGCCTTCGCGCGTCGCTTTGCGTTCCATCCCCGCAATGCCACCCGTGCCCCCCAAACTCACACTGTTCACCGTCGGCTGGGTCGTCGGGCTGTATTCGTCAAACACAATCAAATCAAACCCCTCATCACCCTCACCCCGACGCAACTGTTCCGGGCTTTGATCCTCATATTTTTTGGGCGTCATTGTCACCAATCGTCGAACCCCCACCGCTTCAATCGCCCGCTCCAAAAACGCATTGCCCTCAGTCACCAGCAACACCCGCAACGGCCGTGGGGGTGCGAGCGTCAACCATGCTGCATTGTCGATCGACAGCGCATCCACATGATCGTGTGACAAGCCGATCAATGCTCCGCTGGTCAGTGTCAATTCAAATGACAACGATTGCTGCCCCGGTTGGCCTATGTTGTTGCTACTTGCGTTCGCGCCGCCTGTGGCAGCAGCGGTCCCGGTCACACCACCTGATGCTGAACTTGACGACACCGGGGGTACTTCGACGGCACTGACCTGCCTGACCCGCCCATCAACCATCAAACTCACCTTCGCCTGAATCGGCACATCGCCATCGTTGCTCAGCCGGGCATACACCTGCACCCGTTGTGGTCTTTGATAATCACGCCTTGCCGACATCGCTGTGATCGCCAGATTGCCTGCCCGTTCATCAGCCGACTCGCCCGCCATGCGCACCAATTGCAGTTTCGCATTGCGCAGCGACAGGTTGCCTTCATCCGCAAACCGCCCATCCGACAACACCGTCACTTCCAACCCCGAACCCTTGGCCCCCTCACCTTCACCACCAATCGCATAAGGCTCGATCAATTGCAACGCCGGCCCCAACCTGCCCACCTGATCCGTCGGCTCAATCCCGCTGATCGCGTGTCGTAACAACGACCGGTCCGTCGTGAACGGCTGAACCACCCTTGCCTGTTGTGCCACTGTCACCACCATCACGCCCCCACCCCCTTCAAATTCCTCCACCTTCCGCAACGCCCACGCCTTGGCGCGCTCCAACCTTGATGGCGCCACATCCGTCGCATTCATCGAAGCCGACTGATCAATCACCAATACAAGTTGCTCACCACTGCTGGCCAATCCTCGCAACGTCGGCCTCGCCAGCGCCAATAGCAGTGCTAGTAACAATATCAATTGCAACAATAACAATAAGTTTCGCCGTAGTTTTTGAAACGGGGCGTTGACCTGTAAATCCCGCACCGCTTTGCGCCACAGCAGGGTTGAACTGACCACCATTTCCCGTCGTCGCAATTTCAAAAAATACAACGTCAGCAGTGCCGGGATTACCAGCCCTGCCGCGATCAACCCCGCCATGGGCGCCAAAAAGCTCAACCCAGTAAACCCCTTTCGCGCAAGTAACGCAGCACCAGTTGTTCAAACGGCACACTCGTATCGCTCATCAAATACACCATGTCCCGCCGGGTGCACTGTTCCCTTAACATCTGACAATACGCCTGCAAATTCGCCTTGTACCTGGCAATCAGCGCCGGCCCCAGTGACACTTCCGCCAAATTGCCATCCTCCATATCCTTCAAGCGTAAATCACCCACCAGTCCGCCTTTTTCCGGATCGATTTCCTGCGGGGCCAACACCTGAATCAGGTACACATCAAACCGAGGCCCGCTGAGGTATCGCCATGCTTTCTGCAAATCGCCCTTGTCCAATAAATCCGACAACACAATCACCACGCCCTTGCCCCGCGTGCCCAGGGCAAACCGTTTGCAAGCCGTCTCCAACTGCCCCGCACCGCTGGGTTTTTGTACTTGTAAAAAACGCATCAATTCCGCGATCGGTCGCCGACCACGCAACGCCGGCGTCTGCCCCACCACACCATCGGCAAACGCGGTCACTTCGAGCCGGTTGTAATGTGACAACGCGATATACCCCAGTGCCGCTGCCACCTGTTTTGCATACAACAATTTCTGCGGTTGGCCATAGTCCATCGAACTGCTTACATCCAGCAGCACATGCACGCACAAATCTTCCTCTTCCATGAACAACCGCAAAAACAGCCGATCAAGCCTTGCGTACAGGTTCCAGTCGATGAACCGCAGGTCATCCCCCGCCACATAGTTGCGGTAATCCGCAAACTCCACCGACTGCCCCTTCTTTTTACTGCGCCGCTCACCCTGCATTCGTCCCGACAAAATCTTGCGCGACAACACATCCAGCCGATCCAGCCGATGCATGAACTCCGGCGACAAAAGTTCGTCACCACCAGTCCCCCGTGATGTTGTCATCATTTGATTCATTGTTCAGCTTGTCTTTGATCTTTTGGCGTGTGTTGCATTGTTTGTTTTTCGGTTTTAAATTCGAAATTCGAAATCCGAAATTCGAAATCACTTCACCTCCGCCGTCACCGGCAACTGATCGAGTATGTCATTGATCACCATATCCGTCGTCAGTCCTTCCGCCTGTCCCTCAAAATTCAGCAAAATGCGATGTCGCAGCGCCGGCAAAGCGCTGGCTTTCAAATCATCCATGCTCACATGCGCCCGACCTTCCAACAGTGCCCGCACCTTGCCTGCCAATACCAACGTCTGCGCCGCACGCGGCGATGCGCCGAACCTTAAAAACTGCTTGGCCAGTTTGCCCGCAAACTCGCCCTCCGGGTGTGTTGCCAGTACACAGCGCACCGCAAAATCCTGCACATGCGGGGCAATCAGCACTCGTCGCACCAGTTGCTGAAACTCCAAAATCGCAGCCGCATCCAAAACCGGTTTTGCCTCCGTCTTGGTCGCAGCCGTGGTCCGTTCCAAAATCGTGTGCAGTTCATCCCTGTTCACGTACCCCACCAGCAGTTTGAAGAAAAATCGGTCCAACTGCGCTTCGGGTAATGGGTACGTGCCTTCCTGCTCAATCGGGTTTTGCGTCGCCATCACAAAAAAGGGTTTGTCCATCGTGTGCGTCGTTCCCGCCACCGTCACGCTGCGTTCCTGCATCGCTTCCAACAAAGCCGACTGTGTTTTGGGCGTCGCACGATTGATTTCATCCGCCAGCACAATCTGTGCGAAAATCGGCCCCGGTTGAAATCGAAACACTCGACCCCCCGTTTCCGATTCACTGACGATCGTTGTCCCCGTGATGTCCGCGGGCATCAAATCCGGCGTGAACTGCACCCGGCTGAACTTCAGCGAAAGCGAATCCGCCAACGTCCTGATCAACAACGTTTTGCCCAGCCCCGGTACACCCTCCAGCAAACAGTGCCCCCCCGCAAACAGACACGTCAACACCCCCTCGACAATTTCGTGCTGACCGACAATCACCTGATTGATCTGCCCCCGCACCGCCTGGTACGCCTCCCGAAACCGCTGCGCCTGCGCCAGCACTTGTGTGTCATCCGTAATCGCCATGACTCGTTCTCCTTACGTTGCTTTCCGCAACACGCCCAAACTTCCCTTACCACACCTGAGCTTTTGTGTTTCACGAACCTGAACTTTCCTTACCACGCCTGAACTTCTCTGTTTCTTCACGCCTGAACTTCAC
>CAYRTH010000198.1:0-4313 GCA_964427135.1 uncultured Phycisphaeraceae bacterium | reverse complement strand
CCGCGGGTGGCAACCCGCGGTGATTAAGCGGATAGGGTCCAAGTCGGGATGGCTCCTTTTCTTCAAAACAGCATGACGCCTCCGAAATCACAAAAGCGTAAGCACTTACAAGCATCGCGCATTAAATTGTTACGGTCGCGGCTCGTTGAATCGATCAAAATGCGTTTGCCCTGCCATCAAACCGTGTTGTGGTCCGATTGCTTCTCTGTGTTCTCTGTGCCCTCTGTGTTAAAAAATGGATCAAAAACATGACAACACCCCTGCGTTTTGGCATTTTGGGCACAGGCAACATCGCACGACAATTTGCGATAGGTGTGGCCGGGGCAGCGCGTAGTACGATCACCGCGGTCGGGTCACGTTCCCTTGACAGCGCACGCGTCTTTGCCCGCGAGCAAAAGGTTGCGTCGGCCCACGGGTCGTATGAAGCCTTGTTGCATGATGACAACATTGATGCGGTGTATGTTTCGCTGCCCAATCACTTGCATCATGAATGGACGATCAAGGCGCTGCAGGCCGACAAACATGTGCTGTGTGAAAAACCGATCGCGATGGACCAATCGCAAGCGCGTGAAATGTTTGATGCCGCCAGGCAACACAACCGCGTATTGGTCGAAGCCTTCATGTACCTGTGTCATCCGCTGACGCAGGCTTGGTTAGCCAAAATCCGGGAGGGGGTGATTGGGCAGGTGAAGCTGGTGCGGGCGGGGTTCTGTTATTTTGCGAACAAGGAACAGGGCAATGTGCGTTTTGATAAACAACTGGGCGGCGGGGTGCTGATGGACGTTGGCTGTTACTGCCTGAGTGTGGCGCGATTGCTGGGTGAAAGTGCCCCGATGTACCTCGAAGCGACCGCACAGTTCGATGATCATGGCATCGATGTGCTCACGGCGGGCACCCTGCGATTCACCACGGGCATGATCGCCAGTTTTCAATGTGGCATGAAAGCACATGCCGACAATACCTTGATGATCAGCGGTGACAGGGGTTGTATTTTGGTGCCGATTCCCTGGAAGCCGCCGCCGCTGGGGGCGACGTTCACGATCATGCAATCGATACCGCCCAAAATGGATGGTGGAGCCAGCAAGGCATCGCGGCCGGGTCCGCAAACCATCACCGTGGATGCAGGCAAACCATTGTACGGGTTGGAAGCTGATGCCTTTGCCGCGTGTGTGCTTGACGGCGCGACACCCTTTGTCACTGCGGAGCAAAGCCTGGGTCACATGCGATTGCTCGATACTTTGCGTGACAAAATCGGGTTACGGTGGTGAAAAAGAAAGTGGTCAAGTGAAAGGCACGCCCTCACCCTAATGTGAGCGCAGCGAACACTCCTACTCTCCCGGAGGGAGAGGGGGCGGACAAGTGGTCGATTGGTTGAGTGTGAAAAGTCAATTCAGTGATCACGCCTGATCTTCGTATGCGTGTGGATCGCACACGCGTTCCTCATGGCGACGAAGATCAGGATGTTTTGACATACAAGAACCACGGGCAGATACAAAAAACAATTGACGCCGAGGGCTTTAGCCCCGGATATGCCACATCAACATCCGGCCCTGAAGGGCACGGCGTCCAACGCGCCGCAGGCACCTGCACATCGGCATCATCACAACTCGTAAAACAATAAACCCCCGGTCAATGACCGGGGGCTAAATTCAAAACTTTAAACTCGAAATCGACTTGGTTCACAACGCTTTGGCGGCGGCCATGGCCTTGTCGTAGTCGGGTTCCTGCGCGATTTCGGGCACGATCTGTTCGTAACGCACTACGCCTTGCTTGTCGATCACAACGATGGCACGAGCCAGAATGCCCGTTAATGCGCCATCGACGATTTCGTAGCCGTAGGCCTTGCCGAAGCTGTGATCACGGAAGTCCGACAGCACCATGATGTTTTGAATGCCGGCTGCCCCGCACCAGCGCTTCTGGGCAAAAGGCAAATCACGGCTGATCGTCACGATCGCCACGCCCGGCAACTGACTGGCCTGTTCATTGAACTTGCGCGTGCTGGTGTCGCACACCGGGGTGTCAATCGATGGCACCACCGAAATGATGACCACCTTGCCCGCACAGTCCGCCAGGGTTTTGGTGGACATGTCGTTGGCAGTGACTTTGAAATCAGGGGCACTGTCGCCGACTTTGATGCCGGGGCCTGAAATTTTGATCGGGTTGCCCTTCAACGTGACCAAACCTACGCGCTCGCTCATGACACAATCCTTTCCGTGTGAGGTTAAAAAATAATCGCCCGATGAACCACCATCGGGTTTTTCAAGCCTGTGGGTGGATCATAGGGGCCAGCCCCGGCAGGGCAAATGTTTTTTGGGTGATGGACTCATCCGCTTGATGAGCCATCCTGAACTTCATCGCGACGATGAAGTTCAGGCGTGAAAAGCCTTCATGGATGGTTGGCTTAACAATGACTTGAATAATCAACTTTGCCACCTTGGCGCAATGGCTTGTTGTGCCTATGATCCCGACGTTCACTTGAGTCGTATATATTGACATTCACGACCCAACAAGGAGTTGATCCATGTCCGCCACGGCCACCGCTTCCGCCCCTTCGACGTTGCTGCACAAACAGGTTTACAACAGCATTATTGACACGACCTACAACACACCGTTGGTCAAGGTTGGCAAAATCATGCCTGCCGGTAGCCGGGTGCTGGCGAAGGTGGAATTTTTCAACCCCCTGGCGAGCGTGAAGGACCGCATCGGCCGGGCGATGATTGAAGATGCGGAACGCAAGGGCACCATCAAACCCGGTGCGCACATCGTCGAACCCACCAGCGGCAACACCGGCATTGCCCTGGCCTTTGTCTGTGCCGCCAAGGGTTACAAATTGACTTTGACCATGCCTGAATCGATGTCACTGGAACGGCGGGCGTTGTTGCGGGCATTGGGTTCGGAATTGGTGCTGACCCCCGCAGCCGACGGCATGCGTGGCGCCATCGCCAAAGCGACCGAAATCGTGCAGAACACCCCCGGTGCTTGGATCCCCCAGCAATTTGAAAACCCCGCCAACCCGGCCATCCACGAATGCACCACCGGACCCGAAATTTGGGACAACACCCAGGGCCAGGCGGACATTCTGATTTCAGGCGTCGGCACCGGTGGCACCATCACCGGGGTCAGTCGTTACATCAAGGGTCGCAAACCGTCGTTCAAAGCCATCGCGGTTGAACCAGCGGATTCACCGGTGATTACGCAGACCCGCACCGGCCAACCCATCAAGCCCGGCCCGCACAAAATTCAGGGCATCGGTGCTGGCTTTGTCCCGCGCAACCTCGACATGTCCATCGTCGATGGCGTTGAGCGTGTCAGCAATGATGAAGCCTTCGAATGGGGGCGTCGGGCCGCCAAGGAAGAGGGCATTCTTTGCGGCATCAGTTCGGGTGCAGCCTTGTGTGCCGCTAATCGCGTCGCCAGCCAGCCTGAAAATCAGGGCAAAACCATCGTGGTGATCATGGCCAGCTTCGGTGAACGATATCTGTCCACCGCCTTGTTTGCGGGATTGATGAGCTGATCACCCGCGTTGTAGTGGGGGGGGTGAACCCTTGCTACAAATGTAACCCGACGTCAATACCTCAACGGTTCATACCCTGCGTCATTTTGATCAACCCAATCACAATGTCCGATGTGGCACCGCCGCCCTCGGCGGTGAATGATGGATAATGGATTATGGATGATGGATAATGTTCAGAAACGGTATCCATCAATCAACTCTTGGTATAAACATCATCCATTATCCATCATCCATCATCCATTGTTTTCAAAGTTGATTCACCCAGCCGGGGGCGGCTGGGCTACAAGTGACACTCAGAATCGCCACTCAAGCCCCGCCCAGAAGGTGTGCGTCTGATTCGAACTGGCTACGTCCGCTTCGTAACGCAGGTGCATTGATAAATCACTGCGCAGCAGCGCCGCTGCCCCGGCTCCGACGATCGCGCTGTGACGGTCCCCGCCATCGATCCGTGTGCTGAAGCTCGGTCCGCTGCCGGCACTGAAACCCGACACGATGTTGTGCTGTTCGTTGAGCAACTCAAACGCCCAGCCGGCCCAAACCTCGGGCGTGACCTTGATGTTCATCCAATCAAAGGTTCGCCCCAGCCGCACCCCCAAAATGCTCCGCAAACTGTCATAGGTCGTGTCATCAACGGTCAGGTTCGCCGCGCCGCCACCGGTTTCGCTGTAACCATCTTCCATCATGTGTACGTACTGCAAGGTGAAACTGGGCGTGAGTTTCCAGGGTTCAAGGTCGAACTCGTAACTAAGTGTACCGTGGGCGGAAATGTCATAACCCATGTGATCGTTCACAGCCGTCT
>CAYRTH010000197.1:0-4341 GCA_964427135.1 uncultured Phycisphaeraceae bacterium | reverse complement strand
CGATGATCGGCTTATCCTTAAGTTTTTCTTCCCCCGCCAGCTTGCTCAAAATCGCCCGCGCCAAATCGGGAATGAACTCCTGTGGCACCGATGACAAAATGATTCCCTGTACCGCTTTGTCCTGACTGGCCACCCATTTGACAATGCGTTCCAGCACAATGCGTTGGGGCAGCGAAGTCCACTGCGCCATCTCCTCCAGTGCGACTTTGGCTTCCGGGGTCACCTCGACTGTTTGCCTGGGTTTGTTTTCCACCCGAATGATCATGCGCATTTATGATTTTTCTTCAAGTCTCATCCAGCCAATAACTTGCATACATTTTTGTTTTATTGACACATTTTTTTGTGTTGACAATCTAAATCGTCCGATTATGGTAGTGCTTGGCGACGCAACATTCGGGAAGTGGCCCGCCAAAGCGTGTGACCAGGGGGTTCACACGGGTTGGCCACCGATCCATACCAGGAGTGGGCACCGATCAGCCCTCCGGGTCGGGCACAGGCTCAACGCCACGATGACCGCAGCTTGAGCCCAAGAAGCCTGGGCGGGTTGGAGAAGTATTCTTCCCGCTCTGGTTTTTTACGCCTTCAGAACAAGATGCGTCACTGATGGGAAGCACCGCGGGTTGCCACCCGCGGCTAGACAGAACAATGCCTTGACTCTTCGTAGCCGCGGGTGGCAACCCGCGGTGCTTAAGCCGATACCGACCAAGTCGGGACGGCTTCTTTTATTCAAAACAGCAGGATGACTCTGAAATCACAAAAGCGTAAATGCTTACAAGCTTCGTGCATAAATTTGTGGTGATCGCGGCTCGTTCAATCGATCGACATGCGTTTGGGTTATCGGCCATGTCAACACTGATTTTGAAAGAATACCGGAAAAGTGGACCAGTCATTGCGACTTTGCCGATGAGCTTGGTGGGTGGGTCTTCAGGGGTCTTACCCATGACGATACCAAGCTCGGATCGCGATACGCACACGACCGTCAAAACAACTACCGACGCCGGGCAAGGGCGAGGTTTTCACGGTGCGCTGCAAACGGTCGAATTGGACGCTTTACGGCGACACCTGGCGGAAGTGGAAGCGCTGGGTTGGCCGATCGTGGTTATTGATCGGCAAGGCTCTGTGATATGGGCAATCAACCTCGACAACGAGATTCAGCCTCGCGGAACCCTCCATCGCCCCCCTGCATGCCGACTGTTTCGCAGTCAGCGACGGGCGGTGTTGGCTCGCTGGTGGCAACGTTTAACCCCACCCTCCGACCGCAGCGAATTGCATTGTCAGTGGGTTTGCGAGCCGGGTCGACCACGAATGTTGTTGGTACACAGCTTGGAAAGTCCTTCGTTACTGGCCATCGGTTTATGGTCCGAGGCAGCCGCCGATCGGATCATGGTCCTGTTGGTCAGTTCAGCCTGGCGACGCCTTTTGTCGGTTTCGGGACCGAAAAAAGGCAGTTTGTTCGCCAACATTCAACCTTCGGCGGCAACCCGCTTGCGGGGGGGAGCTCGCTATGAAACTCAGCAAAACGTCCGCCCTGGCGGCTTTGGCCGTCGCGCATCTGGCACAATACCCTGAATCATCTGTCGTTCAAGCCCGACAGGTGGCCGAGCACTTAGGCATCCCCACCGACAGCGCCCTTAAAATATTACAGACCCTCGCCCGTCACCACGTCATCGACAGCCGCCTGGGTCGCGGCGGGGGTTACCGCCTCGGACGCACCGCCCACCAAATCAACCTTTTGGAAATCGTCGAAGCCATCGAAGGCCCGGTCGTCGCCGATGTATCGCTCTCCGCGCAGGAAGCATCCGACCGTGGCGGACGTGATGTGCTCGAATCCATCTGCCAGCAACTGGCGCGGCAAATCCGTGATCAACTCTCCGCCACCAGCGTCGCCCAACTCGTCGGCCAACCCGTTGCGCCACTCCTCAAAGCCGGGTGACATTGAATTTCGAAAGTCGGATTGCGAATTTCGAATTTGAAAACCAAGCCAAGAACGAAACCGACCCTGAATCTTCCACGCCTGATCTTCGTCGTCTGACGAAGATCAGGATTCTTTTTTTGCATCATGCAACAACACTTATTGTTTCAAAAACCACAACTGACGCCGAGGGCTTTCGCCCCGGATTGAATTCACATACATCCGGCCCTAAAGGGGACGGCGTCATACGCCGACGCAAAGCGTCCGCGCTAAACAAATTCACAATTCGCAATTCGAAATTCAACCTTCGACATTCCTATAATCACCGATCATGCTCGAACTCACCCGGTCGGTGCGATTTTGTTTGAACGACCCCGATGGCGAAGCCCCGCCGCGGGCTGGTCGCAACGGTTACTCCGCCTGGCCGCCGATGCGCGGGCTGGGTCGATTTTACGTGTTGCACGTCACCTGTCGGGGCAACGCTGACCCGGTGACCGGTTACTTCATCAACATTTCGCACATCGATATCGCGGTGCATCGCCGGGTGATTCCGCACCTGCAACAACTGCTGGCTTCCTGCGAATCCTCCGCCCAGGTGCCCATGGGTTTACTCATGAAGCGTATGCTCGAACTATTGCAGGAACCCCTGCAAAACACTGTGATTGCCCTGCAACTGGATTTATCGCCCTACCATTGTTTGAGCCTTGCGAGAGACCACATGAACCAACTGGTGATGCGCCAACGTTACGAATTTTCCGCCGCCCATCGGCTGCATGTGCCCGCGCTGAGCGAAGCCGACAACCGCAAAACTTTCGGCAAATGCAACAACCCTGCAGGTCACGGCCACAATTATCACCTGGAAGTCGCCATCCGCGCTGTCATCGACAATACCGGCCGCGTCCGCCCGGTCGAAGACCTTGACGCTTTGGTGAATGAAGCAGTGATCGAAAAACTCGACCACAAAAACCTCAACGTCGATGTGCCCGAATTCGCCACGCTCAATCCGTCGGTGGAAAACATTGCGGTGGTCGTACACGGTTGGCTGAACAGTGCAGTGTCAAACATTGATGCCCAACTCGAAGAAGTGAAAGTCTGGGAAACAGAAAAAACCTGCTGCACCTACCGCGGGCAGTGATGGATGATGGGCGAGTTAGCGCCGCGACTTGTCGCGTCTGGATGGTAGCCCAGCCGCCCCCGGCTGGGGAAATGACCATTGACCAATCCACCGCCGAGGGCGGCGGTGCCACATCAGGCGTGGATGATTCGAAAATCACCAAATCGCAAAAGCATTCATTCACCAATCCCCAAGCCCTCGGCTTGCCAGCCTCGTTCTTGGCTTGGCTTCTTCACTCGACCACTTCCGCTTCACACCTGCCACGAATTCAAAATCTGCACGTAGTTGGCGCGTTCGTAAACCTTGGGGTTGGGGCAGCGCAGCAGTGACATCGACCCTTGCATCTGCCGGACTGATTCGTATTCGTGTTCTTCCAGCCAGTGTTCCAAGTCGTCGTGCACTGTCCTCAAGTAGCCCGGTCCATTCTGAAGCAGGGCCGACACCATCTGCACCCCATGCGACCCGGCCATGAGCGCCTTGACCGCATCGACCGCCGTGTGCACCCCACCCGTGCAGCCCAGTGAGGCGTTGATCCGACCGCTGAACACCGCGATCCAGCGCAGCCGCATCAACAATTCCGACGAGCTGGACAAATTGACCCGCAGCATTTCCAACTGCTCGACATCAATGTCAGGCTGATAAAAACGATTGAACATCACAATCGCTTCGACTTTCAAATCATCAAGCTGTTTGCCGAAGTTGGCAATCGATGAATAAAATGGACTGAGCTTCACCGCCAAGGGTAGGCGAACACTCTTTTTGATTTCACGCACCACTTCCAACCCGCGATATTCCACCTGTGTTCCGGTCTCGCTGAGGTCCGTCGCCAGGTCGTACAAGTTCAATTCCAATCCGTCGGCCCCGGCTTCCTCGATCAACTTGGCATAACGCAGCCACCCGCCCACCGTCGTCCCGTTGAGCGAGCCGATCACCGGCACATCCACCGTCTTTTTAATCTTCTGAATCTGCTCCAAATACTGTTCAGGCCCCAGACGAAAATCGTCCGGGCGCGGCAGATACGACAAAGCCTCCGCGAAACTCTCCCCCGGACTGTCCACGTTACGCGCCGTGGCCATCTGCTCGGCGACAATCTGCTCCTCGAACAGCGAGTGCATCACGATCATCGGTGCCCCCGCATCTTCGAGCTTTTTCACCGTGTCCAGGTCGTCCACCAACGGCGAAGCTCCGGGTATCAGCGGGTGCGCCAGTTTGAAGCCCATGTACGTCGTTGAAAGGTCCATATGTGTTCCTTGTGCTGTATCTGTTGTGGGTTCCCTCTCCCCTTGGGAGAGGGTGGCCGAGTCCCGCTGGGACG
>CAYRTH010000196.1:0-4391 GCA_964427135.1 uncultured Phycisphaeraceae bacterium | reverse complement strand
TCCGTCCATGCCTCTTGTATCGGCTCAATCGGAAGTTTTCATACAGGCTCTAAGCCATTGTGTAATCTATCGAATACGTAAAACAGGCAACCCGTCGCATTCATGCGCGGGTTTTTTATTGTCCTTTGACGGCAGAAATGCAAAAATAATAGAGACAAAATCAGGCGGATTCATTTGCAGGCTGTTGAGTCCGAACATACGTTTGAATGTAGATCGGCTGGGTGATGAAGTGGTGAAAAATGAACTTGGGTTTCACCGCCCGCCTGATCGATGGATAACCCTTGCCCCCCTCACTGCCCCGTGGGCCACCCCCCTCCCGCGGGGTTTTTTATTGGGTTGACCAGTGCGGAACTCAAGCCGGGAACGAGTTGAATTTCGAATGTCAGATTTACCAAGCCGGGAACGAATCGCCGAAGGCGATGAGGGCCCGGGTATTCTTTATGTCCAAAGTCCAAAGTCCAAAGTTCAAAGTCCGAAATTCGAAATCCGACATTCGACATTTGCATCACTCGACCACTTCCTCAAACTTATTCCAGCCGTTGCACCTGTTGCGGGCCATGCAAAAGGTAGGTGATCCCGCGCCAGCGCATTTTTTTACCGACACAGGCCCCCAGCACCAATCCCCAATGCAGCAACATCCAACACCATGTCGCCCACTGATCCAACCACAACGTCACCCGCAATTGCCGTAAGGTCGATTCGCCAAAAGCGGTGCGAATCACCCGACGGCGATACCAGGCACGGGCCTGATGCGACAACATCACCAGCAACATCGCCCCCGCCGCAAACCACCAGAGCTGTTGCGCACTGGGCTGCACCAACGCCCACACCAGCGCCGCCCACGTCGCTCCCATGCCGACCACCCAGCAGGTCAGCACCAGCAACGCCAGCGCAAACGTGCCCGGCTCATACACCCGTGTGATCAAATATTGCCGCCGCGCGAAATTGAAAAAATCACCACTGGAAAAATGCACCGGCGTGGCCACCAGACAACGCGGCACAAACCACACGCGCTTACCCAAATCACGACACATCTGCGTGAACTGGTAATCATCCGTCAAGGCGCCCTGCAAACGCGAAATCAGGTTGCCTTCACGCGCGATTGACACCCGCACCGCCATCGCTCCGCCCCAGGCCCTGCTGGTCAACCGATTGCGATAAATGCACGCCACCGAACTGTTGATCAGGCTCGCCAGGTGCGACCAGACTGTCACGCGACTCGTCTGCGGGTCGGCTGCGGGAATCAACCAGCGGTAACCCGTGGTCATGCCGATGGTCTGCCGATCACCCGTCGGAAATACCAGTTCCGCCAACCAATTCGATCCGGGCACCGCATCACTATCAGCAAACACCAGCACATCATCATCATGGGCTTGTGCCAGCACATGATCGAGCGCATACAACTGATTGTGCACCTTCTGCGATTGACTGCCCTGCGTCGGCCCGGCTACCAGCAGTTGTATCGTGCGCTGTGAAAACCGCGCGATTTCATGTTTCAAAACCGCATAAGCCGGGTCGCTCTCCGAATCGACCACCAACATCAACCGGTAATCGTGATACTGTTGCGTACACAAACTGCGCACGCAACCGGCCAGGTCCACATCCAATCCCTTGAAGGGCACCGTCACCCATGCCCTGGGCAAATCATCCGTCGGCACCACCGCAGGCTCACGCTTAAATCGCCCCAATAATTTGCGACATTGCAACACCGACACCCCGGCCATGATGACCCAAGTGACACCCAACCCGTTGAGTAACACCCACAGCCATGTCATGCTTTGATCCAACAACGAGCCGCGAGCGTAAGCGAGCGGTTCAGGTAAAGACCGCTCCCTCACGGTCGCGGCTCGTTTACAAGATTAACCTAATCACGATTGCGTCGGCGGCACCGCGCCAAACGTTCTTTGCCTGCGGGCAAACTCACGCAACGCCTCATGCAACTGCGTCACGTCAAACTCCGGCCAGCATACCTGCGCTACAAAAATCTCGGCGTAACTGATCTGCCAGAGCAGGTAATTGGAAACGCGCATTTCCCCAGCCGTGCGAATCAGCAAATCCGGGTCCGGCCAACCGGCCGTGTACAACCGATCACACAACACCTGTTCATTGATCGCCCCGGGTTGCAGCGAACCCTGTTTCACTTCCGTCGCAATGCGCCGAACCGCATCCATGATTTCCGTCCGTGCCCCGTAATTGATCGCCAATACCAGGCGCAAACCGGTGTGGTGCTTGGTGATTTGGATGGTGTTGTCCAGTTCGTCGAGCAAACGCGGAGCAAGGCCCTCACGTCGTCCGATCTGCGCAAAACGAATGTTGTTGTCGAGCATGGTTTGCCGTTCACTGCGCAGATACTCGACGTACAGGTCCATCAAAAAATCGACTTCCTCCTTCGATCGGCTCCAGTTCTCCGTCGAAAAACTGTACAACGTCAATACTTCAATCCCCAACCGGGCACACTCAGTCACAATCGGTCGCACCGCCTCCGCCCCGGCCTTGTGCCCCAACGAGCGCGGCTTGCCCTGACGATGTGCCCAGCGACCGTTGCCATCCATGATGATGGCAATATGCCGGGGCAACGGCGACAACCCCGCTGTTGCCGACGAGACTTGCTGAGGTTTGATTGATGTCAATTCCATAGTTTACACGCCTGATCTTCGTCGTCGGACGAAGATCAGGATGGTTTTTCATCAACCCCGCGACCCATGCGCCGACGCAAAGCGTCCGCGCTAAACAAAAACAATTTTGCGAACCCTTGGTTTTCACTGCCCCAAAATCTGATCGCGCTTTCGACCCACGCACACCAATCGCACCGGCACACCCGTGAACTCTTCCATCAGTTTCACGTAAGCCTTCGCGTTGGCTGGCAACTGTTCATAGCGTTTGCATTCGTCCAGCGGTTCGTTCCACCCGGGCAGTTCCCGATACACCGGCTTGACCTTGGCCAGCATCAGCCCATCGGCCGGGTATGCCTCGACCGCATGACCGCTCATTTCATAACCAACGCAAACCTTGAGTTTTTCGATGCCCGTCAGCACGGATAGCCCGGTGCTGGCGATCATCGTGGCGCCGCTGAGCCGGGCGCTGTAACGCACGGCCACCAGGTCCAGCCAGCCGACTCGGCGGGGTCTGCCGGTGGTCGTGCCGTATTCCTTGCCCACATCACGAATGCGTTGCCCCAAGGCGTCATCGCCCAATAGTTCCGTCGGATGCGGTCCGCCGCCGACGCGGGTGGCATACGCCTTAACGACACCGATCATGTGTCGCAAGGTTCCCCCAGGTACACCCGTGCCAGCGTACAACCCCAGCGATGAACACGAACTGGACGTCACAAACGGGTATGTGCCATGGTCGATGTCCAGCAGTGTGGCATTGGCGCCTTCAAACAGCACCTGCTTGCCGCTGTGCAAAGCCTGGTGCAGCAGGTCGGTGGTGTCGGTGATGTGTGGTTGTAATTGCTGACCCAGCGCGACAAACTCATTACACAACTTGTCCGCATCGACCATTTCATAAGCCTTGCCGCATTGCTGCGCCAGGGCTGCGAGCATGACATTTTTGATGGCCACGATGCGACGCAGTTTGCTGCGAAGTTCATCGGGTTGCAGCAGGTCACCGATGCGCACAGCCGTCCAGCGTAACGCCTTGTCCGCGTAGCAAGGCCCGATGCCCCGACCGGTGGTACCGATGCCCGAACCTTCCCAGGTTTTGTCGCCAGCCTGATCGAAAAGCTGATCCTCGATTTTGTGATAAGGCAGCACCACATGCGCCCGATTACTGATGCGCAGGTTTTCCGCGACTTTGACACCCCGTTCGCGCAGGCCGGTGATTTCCTTGAGCAAGCCCACCGGGTCCACGACGACGCCGTTGCCGATGATGTTGATGGCATTGGGGTACAAAATGCCTGAAGGAATCAGGTGCAGCGCGAATTTTTCATTGCCGATGTGCACCGAGTGGCCGGCGTTGTTGCCCCCGTTGTACCGTGCCACGAACGCAAACCGTGACGCCAGTAAATCGACGATCTGCCCTTTACCCTCATCGCCCCATTGCAGCCCGCACACAGCCGCATGACCCTGATCCAACCCCAACGGCGCAAAGAGCGCCGCACTTTCCGCGGTGACACTGGTCGGCGGGGACGCTGACGAAGTTGGACTCATGGCGGTTTCCTTCACGCCCGGCTGATGCAACGCCGGACAAACCGGTGATTGTAGCAAACCCCGCCAAGCGCTGCCTTGACCAATCACCATGGCCAATGGTTTTACCTCGGCCTATTTGCACCGCAGAGATCGCGGAGAACGCAGAGCAGAAAGGTGCTGGGTGGTACCCGATTCATAGAACACACCCGCCCCCAAAATGGTTGACGCCGAGGGCTTTAGCCCCGGATATTCACAGAAGCA
>CAYRTH010000195.1:0-4400 GCA_964427135.1 uncultured Phycisphaeraceae bacterium | reverse complement strand
CTAAGTGTACCGTGGGCGGAAATGTCATAACCCATGTGATCGTTCACAGCCGTCTGAGCGAATCCGCCGACGATGACGTTACGCGATTGATCGAACCAGTGCACCCCGCCGGTGAGGGCAGCGTCAAAGGCCCAGGCATCGCGGGTGTAGTTCAAATACGGCCCAAAACGCACACTGTTGATTTTGGCATCGCCCGCTCCGCCGTCCAAATCGACATTGGTGTGTGCATAAGCCACGCTCCAACCGACGACGTGGTTGTCATCGAGTTGGTAATCAATGCCGCCGAACACGCCGCCTGCCGAAAAATCGTAACCGCTGCGGTTGGTGCCCGGGTCCATGCTGCCGAATTGACCAAACGGGCTGACGTACAGGTTCCAGCGCCGATCGTCGCTCATCGGTTGTGCATTATCGCCCGCTTCCGCCACTGCCATCGCTGCGCCAAGCACCTGCGGGTCGTTCTGCGCACTGGCGAGTAACGTGCCGCCGGGCAGTGACCATGAACTGCGCGAATTGGAAGCCGTGGCCCCCAAACCCATGCGCAGGTTACGTGCCACCTGCGTCGTGTCCTGTCCGAGGCGCTGAATCACGATCGCTGCCGCCTGACTGGCCGCCCCGCTGGAACTAGTTGACAGTCTTTCAAAAGCGCGTTCGATCTGCTGCTGACTCATGCCGATGAGTTCATCGATCAGGTCATCGAGTTCACCCTCGCTCATGGCCGCATCCAGCACAGCCGCAATCGCCAGTTCGTTGGGCGTGCGCGCCAGGTCCATGAAATTGGCGGTCTGCACTGCGGTGAGCATCAAAAACGCGCCATTGGGGCTGACGGTGAAATCCAAAAGCGCCGAGTCGTCGATGATGTCGGAAAACTCGCCGAAGAAGCCATCACCTGCCGAGAGAAAATTGTATTGTGTGCCGTTCGCAATCGTTCCCCCCGAAATATCTTTCACACTCAGGATGCCTGCCAGGTGAACTTCCCCCTCCACATCGATCCAGTCGGAAGCATTATCCGTAACCTCGATTTCCAGAATGCTGCCCGCCTGCAACTGCAGGCTGTGATTGGTGATGGTCAGCCCTCCGATGGAATTGCCCGGTGCCAGCGTGGCGCCACTGCGAATAAACAGGGTGCCGTTGCTGATGCCATCGATGGTGCCATTGCCCTTGA
This sequence comes from uncultured Phycisphaeraceae bacterium, assembly GCA_964427135.1. Classification (GTDB taxonomy): domain Bacteria; phylum Planctomycetota; class Phycisphaerae; order Phycisphaerales; family Phycisphaeraceae; genus JAJXSS01. The sequence goes on along the minus strand of CAYRTH010000195.1, from coordinate 3,238 downwards.
GGGTTGCCCCGCCGAGCACATCGCCGTCGATGATGTGCAGTGTGCCGTTGACGATCAGGGTGCCCGAATTCACGTACAACCCACCGGTGATCCCGCTGGCGTTGCCGGTGAGTGTCCATTGACCTGTGCCGGTTTTGTACAGTTTTGTGAACCCGGTGATGTTGCCGCCGTAAGCGCTTGTGCCCGATCCGCGCAATATCACATCCCCGCCGCCGCCGTTGTCAATGAGGTTGCCCAGGGTGGTCGAACCGGTGTACAAGCTGACACTGTCGCCCGGCTGATCGCCGGTGGTGATGTCGCCTTCGATGTGCCCGCTTTGATAAAGCGTAAGCCGCGAAGCCGGCGCATAAATGGCGTGCAAATCACCGATGATCCTGCCGGTGGTCTGATTGGTGATGTGAGCCTCGCCCGGCCCACCGTTGTAAATCGCCGCTTGCACGCCCACAATTTCACCGGCGTTGTCGATCACCATCGGCGCGCCTACATTGGCAATTGCCACAAACACCCCCGAACTACGCACCACACCAGCGCTGGTGTTGGTCAGTGACAATCCCCCGGTGCTGTATATGCCGTGGTAATTCTGCCCGTGAATCAAGCCATGATTATTGACGGTCAGCAGATCGTCGGAACTGTAAATGCCGTTGCCGCCGTAAATCATCCCGTGGTTGTTGATTTCAACTGCTGCCTGGGTCCGCACACCCGCCACATCGGTATTGTTGAGGTAACCACTGATCGTACCGCTGTTAAACAACGACGAACCAGCCTTGCGAATCGCGATGCCGTGATTCATCTGACTGGTGATCGAACCGGCATTCTGTATGTATGCCACGCCGCCACCATCGTCCCAGATCATGATGCCATCCTGTTTGGCGAGGATGGTTCCGCTGGCATCGTTGGCCAGAATGCTGACACCATGCGCCGCGATGCCGATGCCATCGGTGCTGATGATCTGGCCGATATTCCAGATTTCATCAATATCAGCGCCGACATCCAAGGCATAATCGTGGCCGCGAATCAGGCCGGTTTCGGTATTAAAAATCGTTGACGAAGCTCCGCCTTCATGACGAATCCCATCGGCCTGGCTTGCGTCGGCCAGAATCTGCCCGGCGTTGTTGATCTGCCCGTTCACTCCCATTAACACGCCGTAACCAAACGTCGCTTCCGCTTCGATCACACCGCCTGCATGATTGTTCAGGGTCCCACCGTTCATCGCCACGCCGATCCCGCCAGTGATGCTCGCACCGTTGCGGTTATCCAAATTGCCGTTCCCCAGGAACTGCACACCGATGCCCGCGACATTGCTTCCGCCTGTGATGTCCCCATAATTGTTCAAATAGCTGGCGTTACGCAACCGAACACCGATGCCTTCCACATGCGTGACTGTAATGTCCCCATAATTCGTCACCGTGGGGGTGTTGCCTCCATCGTGATGGTTGATGCCGAAGGCTGAACCTTGGATCAAGCTGGTGTCCTGGTTGGTCAGCGTTTTGCTGCCGTTGCCTGTCAATCGGATGCCATCGCCGGTGTCGCCGAGAATATCCCCATCATTAGCGAGTCCAACCATTCCGGTGTCGTTGACAATTGCTACGCCGATGTCCGCTCCACGAATCGTACCCGTAGTGTTGTTGATGATCTCACCCTCGGCTGCAAACACCAGTCCCGCCCCGGCTGGGTGATTGATCGCTTGAATCAGTCCCCTATTAGTCACATGGGTTGTGTTCGGAATGCCCGCGTTAACCAACATGCCGACATCCGCTGTACCGATGATCTGCCCGCCGTCATTATTCAGATAGTAGCCGCTGTACGTAACCAGACCATGGGCACCTTCGATCAGGCCGGAGTTGTCGAGGGTGCCATGCAACATGGAGACGCCAGCCCAGGTTGCATCGGTCGAACGAATGGTGCCGCCGGTCTGGTTGAAGATGTCCATTTGTATATTCGAGGTACTCACCAGTCCATAGACCCGACCCTCCACCAGGCCGTAGTTGACCAACCACCCGCCGCAGTTTTCAAAGCTGACTGCTGAGCCGTTGCTGGAAGTGATGGCCCCCGGTGCCTGGCCCATGACGTGATAGTTGTAAACGTAACTGAGGCTGCCGGTGCCCTGCAATTGAATGCCGAGGTTGGTGCCGCTGATGCTGCCATGATTCAACACCTGTCCCTGGCTCGCGTTCAAGCGTATCGCTACGTTGCCACCGGTGATGGTTCCCAGATAGTTGGTGAAGTTCCCGCCATTGCTCCAATCCACAGCCGCACCGTTGGCAGAAGTGTGCGTAATGTACGAGCCTTCCACGATTGAAATGTTTTGGTAACCGGTGGTCGTCATTTGCAGTGCATGGGTACCGCCAACCACCTCCAAGCCCGCACCGGCTGCAAAATGTAGAGTGTTGACCGTAATCGATACCGGATCGGTAAATGGATTGGGGGCATCCGTGGTGAATCGAAAATGATTATCACCATCATCCATAAAGGCCGCTCGCACTGCCTGCTGGCTCAACATGGCTTGAAATAAAAACATCGCGCCCATGGCCACCGCCCTGGCTTTCACACTTCGTTTCATGTCGAGTTCCTCACACTTAACGGGGTACAAATTACGAATTACAAATTACACATCCGCTTTGCATCCACGACCCAAACCAAGGGATCGATGAGGCAAACAAAACACCATACAGTATTATTTATATCCGAGGCAAACTTGCGACGCATGCATTTTGTGGCGAACACCGTATAAATCCCGATGTCGATTTCAAATGGTCGAGTGTGTTACCAAGCCGAGTACGAGTCGGAGGTCGCCTTGGCGACCGACGACGAGGGCTCGGGTATGTTTTGATGCGTGCGTGAATAAATAGGTGATTCAAAATGAAAACCCAAACACCTTCCGACGATGCCCCCTCAAAATACTGGTTTCCCGCCAAGCGATATGGTTGGGGTTGGGGGCCGCCGACCTGCTGGCAAGGCTGGGCGGTACTCATCGCTTGGTTCGCCATTCAAATACTGGTTTCAATTGAATTGGCGCAGCAACAGCGCACCATCACCCTGCTGATTTTCAGCGTCACCATGGCTGTGTTGCTCATCGCCGTCTGCTGGTGGAAGGGTGAACCTCCGCGCTGGCGCTGGGGTTGATCTTTTCACGCCTGAACTTCACGTTGTGAAGTTCAGGATGTTTCTTGCAACCATGATGCACCGCGGGTTGCCACCCGCGGCTATGAAGACTGTGTTTTGATCCGTCTAGCCGCGG
>CAYRTH010000194.1:0-4408 GCA_964427135.1 uncultured Phycisphaeraceae bacterium | reverse complement strand
ACACAGAGGACACAGAGGTCACGGAGAAGAGAGAAGCAAAAACAATGTGTTGCAGCAACCATGGTCCATATGACATGCACACTATGACCTTGTTGCAGGACGTTGATCAAGTTCAAAGTTATGTCTTTTTGGTTCTGCTCTGTGTACTCCGTGACCTCTGTGTTTAAAAATGTATGTCGGGAATGCCAGGGTTGTAATGATGCAAAGTCAATAAACTGGAGTGATCATGCTGAAGTTGAATGACCATCGAATTTGCGTGACCGGCGGTGCGGGGTTTTTGGGGCGGTCGGTGCTGGCGGCCTTGGATAAGCGTGGCTGTAAAAATGTGGCTGTGCCGCGCAGCAGGGATTACGACCTGACCACCGAGGCGGGCGTAGTGAAAATGTATGACGAGCTGAAGCCCGATGTGGTGATTCACCTGGCGGCTGTGGTGGGTGGCATCGGTGCCAATCGATTGCACCCGGGCAAGTTCTTTCACGCCAACATGGCGATGGGCTTGCACCTGATCGAACAAGGTCGGCTGCGCAAAATACGCAAATTTTTACAGACCGGAACGGTGTGTGCGTACCCCAAATTTACGCCCGTACCGTTTAAGGAAGATGACCTTTGGAACGGATACCCGGAAGAAACCAACGCGCCGTATGGCGTGGCGAAAAAGGCGTTGTTTGTGATGTTGGATGGGTATCAGCGGGAATATGGGTTGGCATCGAGCGTGGTGGTGCCGGTGAATTTGTATGGGCCGTTTGACAATTTTGATTTGGAAAGTTCGCACGTCATTCCGGCGCTCATTCGTAAGTGCGAAGAAGCACGGGTACGGGGCGATGACAAAATCGTGTGCTGGGGGACGGGGTCGGCCTCGCGCGAGTTTTTGTATGTCGATGATGCGGCGGAGGGCATTGTCAAGGCGGCGGAAATGATGGAAGTGCCCGACCCGATCAACCTGGGCACGGGCAGCGAAATCAAAATCAAGGATTTGGTGGAACTGATCGCCCGACTTTGTGATTTCAAAGGTCGCATCGAATGGGACGCCAGCAAGCCCGACGGCCAACCGAGGCGCTGTTTGGACACCAGTAAAGCCACTCGATTGCTGGGTTGGAAGGCAATGGTCGGGTTTGAAGAGGGTTTGAAACGCACGATCGACTGGTGGCGGAAACAGGGGGCATGAATTTCGAATTTCGAATTTCGGATTTACAGGACCAAGCCAAGAACGAGGCCGACAGGCCGAGGGCTTGGGTATTGTTATGTCCAAAGTCACAGGTCCAACGTCCAAAGTCAGATACGATTGTGGACCTTGGACCTACTCCCCCGGCGGAGGGGCGGCCACCTGTACCAACTTCGGTGGCGTGGCTTGCGAAGGGATTGCCTCTTGCGACAGCATGACGACGCCCCGGCCCCCTGGTTTGCTTAATTCAGCGGGTATCACCACCACCGGCTTTACCAACATGGTTGACATGTCCGGCATCAACGATGATGTATTCGAGGGAGTCGATTCCGCTGACGAAGTCATGGGTGCCTGGGGCGTCAAATCTGTTTCTGAAACCGATGTCGTTAACATCGGCATCGAAGTCACCGGCGTCGCAGTCACCGTCACCGGGATGAGCGACGGCGTTGCAACCACCGGCTGCGGTGGCAAAGGTTCGGGTTTACGAGCCAGGCGTGAGAGCGGAATCAGCCCCAGCAAAATGCACAACCCGCCGACCACAGCCACGAGCAATCGTTGCGGGCCTGCGGCCAGTCGGGTGATGATCGTGTCCCACGTGGAAAAGGGTTGCAGGTCTTTTCCGATCACCGGCATCGACCGATACAACCATTGATCGACGGTGGCGGATCGCTCGGCAACGAAGCGCGGTTGAATGCCCGTGCCGCTACTGGTGAACATCACGCCGCCCCGGCCCATGTCCGGCTGACCGACCAACTGTACGCCCTTGGGCTTCAAGTGCAGATAATGAAACGCCAGTCGCTGAATGAGTACCGGGTCGTTTTGTTCCAGTGACACCAACATGCGTTGGTAGTCATCGCGCTGTTGGGCGAGCCGGGCCGACTGCATTTGAATGTATTCGCGCTGCCAGCGCATCTGACGAACTTCAAGGTAAGGCCCCACCAGCAACACCGCTGCCACAATCGCCAAACCAATCCATAGAAAAACCCACATGGGTATTTCCCACAGCGCTGCGTAACCGTGATGAAGCATCCGGCGCGTCATGCCTGTTCCTGCTGGCCTCACATCATATCGGCAACTCACACCCAACGGCACGAAAAACGCGCCCGTTGTTTATCACTTGTAACCACGAAGCTCACCCCGATTGGCTGCAACAGGCACAGGCGATGCAGGGGCTGCGTGAGATGATTGGAAATGAAGTGCTGAAAAACCCCTTACTACTTGCGGTGGGGCAGGCGTCCCGCCTGTCAATGAGCCGTAGGCTCATAAGCCGCCTATTTTATCACATGGGCCAGGTTCTACGGACATTCATCCGTTATGATCGGGTGCCACACAGCGTTCGAAGAACGCTGTGTGCGGCTTGATGGACAAGTTCAAACCATCAGGCACACAGCTCCCGCTGCGCGATCGCAGTGTGGTACCTCCGATTCTGACAGGTTTGAATGTCCGTAGTACTAGCGCCCATTCGGCAGGCGGGACGCCTGCCCTACCCATTCATTGCGTGATTGTGTTTGCGTGACAAGCAGTGCATTTTCACTCGGCTACTTCTTCACATACCCGGGCCCTCGTCGCCACCTTCGGCGTCGCCTCGTTCCCGGCTTGATTTCTGCACTTGACCACTGGGCCACTTGGCCACTTCATATTGGTGGGTCCGCTCGGAGGCTCGCTTGCCCCGCCCTACATTACTCGATTACTTTTCCGCACCCCATCAATCAACCCTGGCGCGACCCTGCGGGGCCTGGTGCCAATGGGCAAAGTCGTTGTGCAGGGCATCGATGAAGGCACGGGGCTTGACGGTCAAACTACGTCGCCCAAGTTTGAGGGCACGTTTTTGCAACCGCCGACGGCGCCGATGCAGCAACGGAATGAGCAGCGTCGCACCGGGCAGTTTCGCCCAGCAAGATTCATGACTGAGCATCATTTCCACCATGCGCAGGTCATGTTCATCGCCCAGTAGTTCACCGAGCTGACGCCACTTTCGACATGATTTTTTGAGCATGAACGGACTGACATCCATGAGCGGTTCGATCTGATAAAGCAACCGTTTCACATCGCGTCGCCAATCGTGATACAGCTCGGTATCATCGTCAGCCCACTTGGCGCAGCGGGCCTGTCGCCAACCATGGCGTGCCCGGGCGTAACTTTGTTGCAAACCCGTTTCCAGCAGCGACCAGGCATCGACCCTGGGCATGTTCATACGACTCAGCGCGGCGACACTTTCACGCAATACCGCCAGCGCTGCGGCCAGTGGATGGATGGTGGTGCTGGTCGTTGATGCAGTTGACGAACTGGGCGTGTGGACTGATGAGGACTGCGTGTCAAGGGTCGGTGACAAGGCACGCAGATATCGGCGTAACAGACGCTGTTCATCGGGCTGGACATCATCGATCAGCGAGCGCAAGGTGTTCATGGCCACGACGCGATCGCGCTGGGCGGCCAGGTTGTGCGCCGCTTCGCGCAGACGTGCGTTTTCAAGAGCAACACGCGGGGCATCGAGGTGAGGGCGTAACAAGCGCAACAGCGCCCGTTGACGTTTGATCGCCAAGCGCAGACTGTGCACCTGTTGGGTTTGTCGCTGGCTTTGCCCCTGCGTGCTGGGGGTTGTATCGGCTTGCGGGTTGGCAAACAAGGTGGTGAGGTTGTCAAGCTCGGATTGAGCCAGACGGCAGAGGCCGTGCCAAACCGGTTCGCTGGATTGCAGTCGCCGTTTCATGGGCGGATTCCGACAAAATGCTCAGTCAATCACCGACCCTGGCACGATCACCCAACATTCAGTCTAGCACTTGTGAGCAAATGGTTAAAGCATTTGTCGACTTGGTGATAATCGGTGGATATACGGTGGAAAGGGATGATTGGATGACACTTGATGGGTTGTCGCGGATTGAGTGGATGATCACCGTTGGCCGGCGGTTACCAAAGGTAAGCCAACAAATAGAGTGGGGGGGAGACAATCATTGTTGCGTACTACAACGATCATCGCATGTTGACCAATGGATCAATGGTGATATCATATTTGCCGTGCATCAGGGCACATCTGAGTCCGCGGAAAGGGCCAAGCCCACCTGTCGAAGCTTTATCTCGGTACATACAACCTTTTTCCATGCCCACTTTGCGGACACGGGCAATACGGAAAGGGTTTTTTATGTCCTCATCTCAGCCGGCGCGCGAAAATAGTTCCAAGCGTCGCCTTCCCGTCAAGCCGTCCCAAGAAAATCTGCGCAAGCAAGCCAAGCGATTACTCTTAAAGAG
>CAYRTH010000193.1:0-4448 GCA_964427135.1 uncultured Phycisphaeraceae bacterium | reverse complement strand
ACAGAACCTGCGCATCGGCATCATGAAAGACGCGATGCTGCAATACGACCTGGACGGCATACAACTGGATGACCGCATCGCCTGGCCGGTGAGCATGGGTTACGACCCCTACACCCGACAGGTGTACGCCAAAGAACACGATGGCAAACAACCCCCCGAAAACATGAGCGACCCCGACTGGATGCGCTGGCGTGCGCAAAAAATCACCGAGTTTGCCCAGCGCATGCACGATGAACTGCGCAAGGTCAACCCCAAGGTGCTGTTGTCGATCAGCCCGGCCCCGTACCCCTGGTGTTACGACAACTACCTCTGCGATTGGCCGACGTGGGTGAAAAACGGCTGGATGGATGAATACATCCCGCAGTTGTACCGCGACAACTACCCGCGCATCGAACGTGAATGGCCCGAGCAACTGGCACTCATGGGTCACAGACCCGCTGACCTGATCGCAGGTTTGCGCGTCGTCGGCGAAGGCCCCGACACCCCTTGGAACGACCTGCAGCAAATGGTGCAACTGTTGCGTCGTCAGCCCGGCGGCGGCCACGTCTGGTGGTTTTCACGCGGCGTGTTACAGGTGTACCCCCAGCAAATCAAAACCTTTTACGATGTGAAAAATCAGGGTCACGCCCCGCACCCCAAACGCCCCGTCGCTTGGCGACCCCTGCCCATCGTCGCCCAAAAAATCGAAGGTCAGCCCGGCTCATGGCAGGTGACGATCACCCAACCCGGCCGATATCGCACCATCATGCGCACCGGCGATGTCTGGGTGGAAGCGGGCAGCACTCGGTATGAAGCGGGCATGGTGATGGTCACGGTCACGCCCCTGGCCGAGGCGGTCGAACTTTTGGTCGATCGTCGTCCCGAAAGCCACTTTGCAAAAGCGAAGTCGGCGACCGACTTGCCGACGGTGAATGTGACGGTGCGCATCGATGATGTGTTCATGCGTGAAAGCGATATTCAACCGATGACCGTTCAGCCTTTTTTGGACGTGGCGGAAAAACATGGCGCCAAGGTCATTTTGAATGTGATGCCGATGCGCTTGGAACAATCGACCAATGCCTCGGGGCTGATGAGTCGTGAATTGCAGCAGGCGGTGGCTCGCGGTCATGAGGTGATGCAGCATGGGTTGGACCATAAGTGTCGGCAATGCGGCGACACCGGCCACGAGTTCACCTGCACGAAAACCGGTCAAGGGATCGACCCGGCAACCCTGCGCAGTGACCTGGCGCAGGGCAAAGCCAAACTCGAAGCGGTCATCGGCCAAACGGTGCAGGTTTACGGCGGCGTGGGGCGCGATGTGTACACCCCCGCTTTGTATGAAGCATTACAGGCTGCGGGGTTCATCGGTGTGTCGGGCGAACCCGAACCGCGTCATGCACTTTATGAACTGACCTGCATACCCACGGGCAGCGATTACGCCTGGGGTTTGCAGACCGATGATGATGTGCAGAAAGCATTGCAGCGCGTGCGTGATGATTTTGGGCAGTCGATTCGCACTGATGCCGTGCCCGGTTATTTTCAACTCAACTTTCACGATCACTTTGTCCGTCCCGGTTGGAACGATGGCATCACCCTTCGTTTTTTGGATGAGGCGCTGACCTGGCTGCGTGAACATAAACAGGCACAAGTGCGTTTTGTGGTGAGTAGTGATTTGTTTTGACGGACAGGTTCATACCATTTCGATGTCAAACGTATCGTTTTAGCGATACTCATGTCCGAGGCATGGCGTGCGAGTTTATCGAATGACTCAGAGCCGCGAACGGTAGTGAGCGGTTCTTGGTTTTTCAAAGAACCACTCGCTTCCGCTCGTGGCTCTGAGCTACACCGGTGTACGCTTGTGGCTCTGAGCAACACCGGACGATGACATCGGCGGCTTTGATTCACCCAGCCGGGGGCGGCTGGGCTACAACAATAATGATCACTCACTTCTTTGATACGATGGTCGCATGGCCAAAGAGCGACTGATTTCCGCTGCCGCTGATGTGAGCGACCCGCAGGAGGAGCAGTTCAATTTATCACTTCGTCCGACCCGCATGGCCGAGTATGTCGGTCAACCCAAGTTGATTGAAAAACTGTCGATCACGCTGACCGCGGTGAAGCAGCGACGTGAGCCGATGGAACATGTGTTGCTGCACGGTCCGCCGGGGCTGGGCAAAACGACTTTGGCGCACATCATTGCGCTGGAACTGGGCACCCATTTGGTGGCCACCTCGGGGCCGGCGCTGACCAAGCCGACGGATTTGGTGGGCACGCTCACCAAGTTACAGGCACGCGATGTATTGTTCATTGATGAAATTCACCGGTTGTCGCCGGTGGTGGAGGAATACCTTTACCCGGCGATGGAGGATTTTCGAATTGATGTGACGGTCGATAGCGGGATGCACGCGAAGGTGATCACGCTGCCGTTGCAGCCGTTTTGTTTGATCGGTGCGACGACGAGGGCGGGTTTGATATCAGGGCCGATGCGTTCGCGTTTCGGGTTGTTGCACAATTTGGATTTTTACGGGCGCGATGATTTGCTGCGCATTTTGCATCGCTCAGCGAAGTTGCTGGGGTTGATCGGCGACAAGCAGGCAAGTGTATTGGATGCAGGCTTGGAGGAATCGCTCACGTTGATAGCCGACCGGGCGCGGGGTACGCCACGCATCGCCAATCGACTGTTGCGTCGGGTGCGTGATTTTGCCCAGGTGAAGGCTGGGGGTCAGTTGACGGTCTCGGTGGTGAACAAGGCCCTGGCGTTGGAAGGGGTCGATGCGCTGGGGTTGGATGAACTGGATCGCAAATATTTGCGCATCATGGCGGAGGTATATCGCGGCGGGCCGGTGGGTTTGGAAGCCATGGCTGCGACGCTGGGCGAAGATGCGGGCACGTTGGAAGATGTCGTCGAACCCTATTTATTGCAACTGGGTTTTGTGGCGCGCACACGCAAAGGCAGGCAACTGACGCCCAGGGCAGCGGAGCATTTGGGTTTGAAAATCGCCTTGCCGGAGGTGGGCGACGGGTTATTTGAAGGGGAAATGGATAAAGGATAATGGATTATGGATGATGTTCAGAAAAAAACCTGAATCAGTGTGGGTCTGGTTTGTACATTATCCATTATCCATCACACATCATCCATTCACTTCGTCGATCAGGTCTATCATAAAAACCTTGCGGAAGCGTTGAGGGAGATTTTGCATTCATGGACCTGATGACGCTGTTATTTTTCGTGCTGGGTTTGGGCCTGCTTTTGGCGGGGGGTGAACTGCTGGTGCGCGGGGCCTCAGGGTTGGCGACGGCGGCGCGGTTGTCGCCCCTGGTGATCGGGCTGACGGTCGTGGCCATGGGCACCAGTGCGCCGGAAATGGCGGTGAGCGTGAAAGCAATACTCACCGGTCAGAGCGACATCGCCATCGGCAATGTGGTCGGCTCCAATATTTTCAATGTGCTGTTCATCCTCGGTGCCTCGGCAATGGTGGCTCCGCTGATCGTGCAGCAACAATTGATACGGATCGATGTGCCGATCATGCTGGGGGCGTCGCTGCTGGTCTGGGGAATGACCGCGGACGGCAAACTGACCTGGTATGAAGCGTTATTGCTGGTGATTGGACTTGCGTTGTACACCATGCTGGCCGTGTGGATGGGGCGACGCGAAACCAACAAAGCGGTGCAGCAGGAATATCAGGAAGAAATTGATTCACTGGTTCCCCCGGCTCCGAGCAATTCAGGCAAACGGTTGGCTTTGATGATTGTGCTGGTGTTGGGCGGACTGGTGCTGCTGGTGCTGGGGGCGCGCTGGCTGGTGGACAGCAGCGTCAGCATGGCCAGAGCGTTTGGCGTCAGTGAAGTGGTGATCGGGCTGACCATCGTGGCTGTGGGCACGAGTTTGCCGGAGGTGGCGGCTTCAATTGTGGCCACGCTCAAAGGCGAACGCGATATTGCGGTGGGCAATGTGGTGGGGTCCAACCTTTTCAATCTGCTGGGCATTCTGGGCGTGGCGGGTTTATGTGGCGGAACATCAGGGCTGATGATTGCGCCATCGATTGTGAATTTTGATCTGCCGGTGATGACAGTGGTGGCGGCGGCGTGTCTGCCGATTTTTTTCACAGGCCATCGCATCGCCCGTTGGGAGGGCGTGGTGTTCATGTTGTATTACGTTGCGTACATGATGTATCTACTGATGGACGTCACCGGGCATGACGCATTGCCGGTGTTAAGCACCGCGATGTTGTGGTTTGTGATTCCGGTGACGCTGCTCACGCTGGGCATTGCGGTGACCAGGTCGCTGGGCAAACGCAAACGGAAGTTGCCGGTGGGTCAGGTGGCCAAGTGAGCAAGTGTAAAACCCAAGCCAAGGACGAGGTCGCCGCCCCCGGGGGGCGACCGAGGACTTGGGTACGGTTTCAATGATGTGATGATGTGATGATGTGATGATGTGATGATGTGATGATGTGATGATGTGATGATGT
>CAYRTH010000192.1:0-4565 GCA_964427135.1 uncultured Phycisphaeraceae bacterium | reverse complement strand
AATCGTAACCAATTGTCACTATTCGACTTCTAACCGGACAGTACTGATCCGAAATTCAAAATTCGAAATTCATTCCGCACTTGACCACTTCTTCCAATACCCGGGATCATCACGCCTGAACTTGCCGGTTTGTCGGCAAGTTCAGGATGGTTTTGGGGCGCATGATTGGTCGTTCGATCTGTCATCCTGATCTTTGTTGCAGACAACAAAGATCAGGCGTGTAGTGTTTAGTCTTTATTTTCATGCGCCATTGACCGATAAACCCTATCATTGTGCGCGAATCGAACATTTGCCCGCCCTGTGGCATCGTGGTAAAAAACAGGGCTGAATTGGACTTATTCACCCATCATCCAAGGGAGCAAGCCAGTGGCCAGCCAAAATGGGCGTTATCTTTTCACCAGTGAATCGGTCTCGATGGGGCACCCCGACAAGGTTTCCGATCAGATTTCCGACACCATTCTTGATTTTTGTTTGAGTCACGATCCGACCAGTCGGGTGGCCTGTGAAACCATGGTGACGACGGATTTGGCCGTGGTGGCCGGGGAAATCACCACCAAAGCACCGCTCACCCGTGAAGTGGTGGACAAGTTGGTACGTCAGACGATCACCGACATCGGCTACACCGACCCCAACATCGGCTTTGCAGCCTCGACGTGTCAGGTGGATTGCCGAATTCATGCACAATCGCCGCACATCAGTCAGGGCGTGGACACCGGCGGTGCGGGCGATCAGGGCATGATGTTTGGTTTTGCCTGCGATGAAACCCCGACGCTGATGCCGCTGCCGATTTACTTGGCGCATCGGCTGGTGGAAAATCACGCCAAGCTGCGCGAGTCGGGCAAAATCAAGTGGCTGCGGCCCGATGCCAAAAGTCAGGTGACCGTCGAGTACGATCAAGCGGGCGTGCCGGTGCGTATTCACACCGTGGTGCTTTCAACCCAGCATGATGAATCGGTCACCCTCACCCGCAAAGGCAAACCCGACTATTTCACTGACGATGCAAGACAAATCATCATTGACCAGCTCATCGCGCCGACGTTGAAGGCTGCACGCCCGGACCTGATCAAGGGCAAGCTGGTGATGGTTCGTCCGGGCACGAAAAACCCCAAATTGGCCGAGGGCGACATCGCCTGCCACGTCAATCCCACCGGCTGTTTTCTGGTCGGCGGACCGCACGGTGACAGCGGCCTGACCGGGCGCAAAATCATCGTCGATACCTACGGCGGACGCGGTCGTCACGGCGGCGGCGCCTTCTCCGGTAAAGACCCCACCAAGGTTGATCGCTCAGCAGCGTACATGTGCCGATATATTGCCAAAAATATTGTCAAGGCCGGGTTGGCAAGACAATGCGAAGTGCAGGTGAGCTACGCCATCGGCTACCCCGAACCGTTGAACATTTGGATCGATACCAACGGCACGATGGCCGACGGACTGACGGAAGCGGATTTGGAAAAACTGGTACGTCAGCATTTTCCGCTAACCCCCAAGGGCATCATCGAACACCTGAAATTGCGTCGTCCGATTTTCAAAAAGACCGCCAAGGACGGGCACTTCGGACGTGAGTTGCCCGAATTCACGTGGGAGAAGACCGATCTGGCGGCGACGCTGAAAAAAGCGGCGCGATGATTGAAAGATTTATCAGCGAAGTGCATCGTTTGTAGTTTTCGATATAGCCGCGGGTGGAAACCCGCGGTTGGCTGCGCATGATTAACTGTGGCTGATTCAAAAGGCTGTCACAGGGTGTGACCTCGCCGACAAGCGGCGAGGCTAAACGAAGGGGCGACACCTGTTGCATTGAAATGGGCGGTTTTGGAATCACTGGTTTGTGTCGTGGTATGTTGAACGTATGTTCATGAAAAAAGGCATCCCGGTATCACCAGGCGTGGCGATTGCCAAGGCTTTGGTGCTTGATGCGCAGGATCAGCCGGTGCAGCGCAAGCTGGTGCCGGCGGCCGGGGTGGCATTGGAATTGGATCGTCTGACGCGATCGCTCAAGCAATCGCAGGATGATGTTGAAAAACTGCGGGTGCAGGCTGAAACCAAGCTGGGCAAAAAGCTGGCGGAAATTTTCGGGGCACATCAGTGGTTGTTGCAGGACCCGCAACTGGTCGATCAGTTCAGGCACGCGATTGAGGATGAACGGTTCACCGCTGAGTATGCGGTGCACACGGTGATGAACGACTGGGCCCAGAAGTTTGAAAAACTGGACAACCCTTATTTTCAGGAACGCGCCCACGACCTGATCGACCTGGAGCGCCGACTGGTGTCGCATCTGGTCGGGGTCACGCGCACCGACCTCAAGGACATTCGCACCGAAACCATCATCGTGGCTCGCGATCTGACCCCCAGTCAGACGACCGCACTGGATCGCAGCAAGGTCAAGGCCCTGCTGACCGATGTGGGCGGGCGTACCAGTCACACCGCGATTCTGGCGCATGCCCTGGGGATTCCCGCCATCGTCGGGTTGGAAGATTTATCCAGTCAGGTGGCCACGGGCGATCAGATCATCGTCGATGCCCACAACGGACTGGTGATCGTCAACCCCGACGCGGCACAGTTGCTCGAATACCGTCAGTATCAGGCGAAGTTGGCGGTGATGGAAAGCAACCTCGACGAGGCTGCGCGGTTCCCTGCGGTGACGCTGGACGGCGAATCGATTGCGGTGCATGCGAATATCGAATTCCCCAGTGAAATTCCGGTGGCGCTGCAGAAAGGGGCCACGGGCATCGGGCTGTATCGCACCGAATTTTTATATCTGGCATCGGATCACGCGCCGACGGAAGAGGAGCAGTACCAAGCCTATTGCGAAGCGATTGAATACCTGGGCGACAAGCCGCTGACGATTCGCACGCTGGATTTGGGGGCTGACAAACTGGCCAAGGTGGTGGAAGACGAAACCCAGCGCAGCGGGTCTGAGGAAGGCAACCCCTTTCTGGGGGTGCGGTCGATTCGTTTGTGTCTGGCCAATCCGCCACTTTTCAAGACGCAGTTGCGGGCGATTCTGCGTGCCAGTGTGAAGGGCAATGTGCGGATCATGTTCCCGCTGGTGTCGCACATCATGGAACTGCGTCAGGCGAAAATGCTGATGGGCGACGTGATGGAGGATTTGGAGGACGAAGGCTTGCCGTTTCGCAGGGATGTGCCGGTGGGCATCATGGTGGAGGTGCCTTCAGTGGCGATTCAGGCCAAGACCTTTGCCCGCGAAGTGGCGTTTTTCTCCATCGGCACCAACGACCTGATTCAATACACCCTGGCGGTGGACCGCGGCAACGAACGCCTGGCGAGCCTGTATTCGGGCGGTCACCCGGCGGTGCTGCAATTGATCAAGGAAGTGGTGCGGGCGGCTGCCAGGGCGAAAATTGATGTGTCGATCTGCGGGGAAATGGCGTCCGACCCGTTGTTTGTGATTTTGCTCGTGGGGCTGGGCATGCGAAGTCTGTCGGTGGCGCCCCCGGCCATCCCGGAAGTCAAACGCATCATCCGTTCAGTGACCGCCAGTCAATGCCAACGCATTGCCCGAAGGGTGTTATCATTTGATTCCGACCGGGAGGTGCTGACCTACCTGCAGGACCAGCGCAACCGGGTGCTGCCCGATCTGATGCCCGGACGCAGTGCGGAAAACTGAGGGATTACGAGCAACCAGAAGAACTCAACACAGAGGTCACAGAGTGCACAGAGAAGAAAGCGAGCAACAACAGCCTTTTTAATAGTATGCTTTCATTATGCCAAACAATATAGATCAGAAGAGTGCATGAAAAATAATCGACTCAGAACTTGGCTTGTAGGGTCCGTCCGCTTTTATTGCCACCCCCATTGACTCGGTTCTGCTCTGTGACCTCCGTGTCCTCTGTGTTGAAAATCGGTTCTTTCAGATACTTTGGCTTTTGCAAGCAACCAAAATCAATCGCCCCTGGTCACGTGACGGAACAACTTCCGAGGACCAGGGGAACAACAAGAACTCGGCGTCGAACAGGTCGTGAACTCATCGGCAAAAAACATGGTCATTTCAACCGATCAGCCACCTTGCAGGCAGGGTTGCTGAACCTATGTACCCATGTTCGCCGACGGATTCACCCCATCGATGCCCCAAAGTAGTGATGATTTTTTATGCCTCAACATGACATGCTGATCAATTACGTGCCCGGCGAAGAGTGCCGCATTGCCATCGTCGCCGACGGCCGACTGGAAGAGTTTTACCAGGAACGCGCCAGTGTCGAGTCGCACGTCGGCTCGATCTACAAAGGCAGGGTTTCCAACGTCGAACCGGCCATACAGGCGGCGTTTGTGGACTTCGGCCTGGAACGCAACGGGTTTCTGCACATCTCCGACCTGCACCCGATGTACTTCCCCGGCGACCACAAGGAGGAAGTCGAAACCGTCGGCTTAAAGACCCCGCGCAGAGAACGTCCACCGATTCAAAAATGCCTGCGACGCGGGCAGGAAATATTGGTCCAGGTACTCAAGGAGGGCATCGGCACCAAAGGCCCGACGCTGACCAGTTACCTGTCGATACCTGGGCGGAATCTGGTGATGATGCCGTACATGGAACGACATCATCACCAGAT
>CAYRTH010000191.1:1285-4572 GCA_964427135.1 uncultured Phycisphaeraceae bacterium | reverse complement strand
CAGCCAGCTTATTATGAGAACAATAATAGTGATCGTGGCGTTTTTGCTTCATCCCACTCGGATCAATCCCCATGACCGGGTTGGCATGGGTGTAGAGATACTTATGCAGCGACAGCGGGCCGGAGGGGTTCCCGGCGAAGGGGTCGAGGCTGGGGAATCGGCCCGTCGAGGGGTCGTAGTATCTTGCCCGAAGGTATTGTTGAATGACAGGCGACCCCCCGGAAACACCTGCCCCACCAACACCATCGGTCAGTTCGCCGGAGTAGAGCAGGCTGGTGAGCAGCGAGCCGGGGGCGATGGGCAGGGTTGCGATCAGATCTCCATATACCGGTTCGAACTCGGCGACCTTCTGAAGGTTCCCATAGGCATCGTAATGCACCACATACACCGGCGTGTTGCCGACGGTCCCGTACCTATCAATCGTTTTGGTTTCGGTGGTACCGATCGGAGCGATACTCCCATCGGGGTTTAATACCATCCGCGTCGAGCCATGGGCGTCGTAAAGGAATATCAACGCATCCGTGGTCATCGGCCCGGGGTGGAAGCTGGCCTGACGCAGGACATCGTGACCGAGGGTGTAGCTGCGGGTGATTTCGCTGCCATCGAGGCTACCATTGCCGTTGCTATCAATCCCTTCTTCCAGCACCTGAGCATAACCCGTATGCCCGCCTGTCGGGTCATATAGGTAGAGGGTCGTGCTGGTGGTCGAGCCGTCACTGATGGATTGCCGCACACGCAGACCCGCGGCATCGTAGTGGTACGTCGAAGTGGTGGTGGTATTGTTCTTGGTGACGATGCTCTGATACAGTCGGCCGGTCACGTCGTAGCTGAAGGTATGTTCTTCGGTGACGGTTCCACTGCCGGGGGTTGCGCCGGTGCGGACGGTTTTGGACGATTGCTGGGTTTGCTGGTAGGTATAGTTAGTATTGGAGGAGGTTGCGGCATAGTCATCGACTTCGACGCTGCCGGTCAGCCGATCGTTGGCGTCGTAGGTGTAGGTGGTGATGAGGTTGTAGTATTCGGGATTGGAGGAAAAGTCCTGGTCATTGCGGATCATGCGAACGCGGTTGGAAGAGCGATCGAATTGGTAACGGGTTGCGTAATCGCCCAGGCCGTCGGGATAGCCGTTGCCGTAGATATCCCGAAGCTCGAAGGTCAGACGATTCAAGGCATCATATTCCCAGGTGTAGGTTTGGGAGAATTCCAGACCGTTTCCACCCGTGGCAGGGTCGTTGTCGGCATTGAAGCGTTCCGTGGCCGACTTGCGATTGCCCGCGTTATCCAGCGTGTATTCGAATTGCGCGTTCTTCCACTCGCCGGGGGTGTTGCTTTGATAGATCAGGTCGGCATTGGCATCGACAAAGTGGGTGAGGGTGGTCAGCCGGTTGAAGCGGTCGTAGTCGTAGTCGGCCACAACGCCGACCCCATCCTCGGAGCCGTACGTACCGGTGCCCCCGCCCCCGGGGGTGTCGGTCCAGCTCACCTGTATGTCCAGGTTGCCCAGCATGTCGTAATGATAGCTTGTCATCTGGTCGGCCACATCCACACGGTTGAGCCAGGTTTGGGAAACTCTGCTGAGCCGGCCCAGGGCGTCGTAGGCATAGGCGGTTTCGGTTTGGGGCGTGCCAGGGTTGATCAGATCGTCGCTGGCGTTGGTATTGCCGGTCCAGGTGCGATCCAGTTGACCCAGCGTGTTGTAACGGTAGTTGAGGATACCTTGCGGGGAGGCGATCCGGGTTTGTCGGCTGTCGACAGCGTCAAGTTGTACTTGACGCTCAGGTCAAAACAGGCGATACTAATTCAGTACGAATTACATAGGGACCCAGCCGCCATGATTCGCACAGACGATATCCGATCACTGACCGACTTTCGACAAAACGCCAAAGAGCACTTGGATCGTCTGGCCGAGACCCGTGGCATTGAAGTGCTCACCGTCAACGGCCAAGCCAGGGGTGTCGTAATGGCTCCGCAGACATTCGATGAACTGGCTGAGTTGGCGATGCAGGCCCAGGTCACCGCCAAGATCAAACGCGGCCGAGCGGAGATTCTGGCGGGACAAGGCATTGATGCTCGGAAGGCAATGAAAAGAATCGCCCGGAAATACGGCCTTACAATACCCAAATGACCTATCGTGTTATCTATGCTCCCTCTTTCCAAAAAGATATCGATCAGCATATCCGCTATCTCATCGGCCAGCATGTTTCCATTGACAGGATCAACCGTTGGTATGGCGAGTTGTTTGAACGTATTGACACCCTCCATCAATGGCCGTTGCGTTATCCCATCGATCCTATTCAAACCCAAGCCATCGGACGGGAAATACACAAACTCAACGTCGGCAATTACCTGGTCTTCTATGATGTGGACCAAGAGCGTAAACAGGTCAATGTCGTCGCTTTCATTCACGGTGCAAGATATCGCGGGATAACGGACGAGGGGTGATTCCCTCTCAACCCCCCGGAGGCTTTGCGTCGGGTGGCTGTGGTACGTCTGGGTACCACAGATAAAAAAAGCGGTGGTCAGTTGATGACACAAGCCCACAGGCCCCCCGGTGATGAGCAGATCGATGTGGCACCGCCGCCCTCGGCGGTGGTTTAACGATTTGGCGATGTGGGTGTAGGGTCATTTGGTGATGTTTGACTCTACCACGCCTGATCTTCGTCGTCTGCGACGAAGATCAGGATGGTTATTCATTGGTTGATGTGGCACCGCCGAGGGTGGCGGTGCCACATCAACCCTATCAAGTGGTCGAGTGAAGGGTACGCCCTCACCCGGTCTCGATGACTCGGCCACCCTCTCCCAGTGCGCTTCCCATAACAATGTAGCACCGACTGGAATGACGAAGAGACAAAACCCCGCTCCCTCACGGTCGCGGCTCGTAAAACAAACGCGACAAAGAATTGGGAAGCGCACTATACGTATGACATCAAAATAGTATCATCCCAGTTCCACCGTTTCACCATACTCAGGCACATGCACATTCCAACCGCGTAGTTCATGTAATGCTTTGCCCAGTGCTTCTGCCGGTTCCGCTTCCCCGTGCGTCAAAAACACCTGTTGAGGCGCCTGTTTCAAGGCCTGGGTCCAAAGCACCAACCCAACCCGGTCCGCATGGGCGGACATGCCATCCAACCGCCTGACCGCCGCTTTCACCTCATGCATCTGACCATGAATGCGCACCTTGGTTGCCCCATCGACAATCTGCCGACCCAGCGTCCCGCGCGACTGATACCCCACAAACAAGACGGTCGATTCCGGTCGAGGCAGGTTGCGTATCAAATGGTGTT
>CAYRTH010000191.1:0-1275 GCA_964427135.1 uncultured Phycisphaeraceae bacterium | reverse complement strand
GATGCGTCCGCCGGTGCACATGCCCGAGCCTGCCATGATGATCGCACTGCCCCGCAATTGGTTGATCGCCATCGACTGCCTTCGACTGCGCGACAGCACCAATCCTTCAAACCTGAACGGCGAAGCCTCATCATTGATCATCTCCAATGTCTGGGCATCCAAACATTCCGGGTGTCGCTTGAACACTTCCGTCGCGTCCACAGCCATGGGGCTGTCCAAAAACACGAGCAACTTTGGTATCCGGTCCGCCCGGGTCAGCCTGCTGATGTAAAACAATAATTCCTGCGCCCGTTCAATCGCAAATGTTGGTAACAATAAATTACCCCCGCGTGCCACCGTCTCGTGAATCACCTGTTCAAGCTGCTCCTCGATCGAATGTGATCGATCATGATCCCGGTCGCCGTAGGTCGATTCCATGATCAGGTAATCCGCAGCCGTGGGCGGTTGCGGGTCACGAATGATCGGCGTATGGTTCTGCCCGACATCCCCCGAAAACACAATCCGCCGGGTCGCGCCGCCTTCCCTCACCGTCACATCCAGCGTGGCTGACCCCAGTATGTGCCCCGCCTCCTGCCAGGTCACACTGAACCGATCCCCCAGTTGCAACGGCTTGCCATATTCAACCCGACGCAATTGCGAAAGCGTTCGCTGTGCATCTTCCTGCGTGTACAACGGCTGATACGGGTGCGGTGACTTGCGTCCCTCCTTTTCATGACGCTTCTGCTTGTACGCAACATCCTCCTCCTGCAACCGCGCTGCATCCTGCATCACCAGCCCGGCCAGCTCCACCGTCGCACTGGTCGCATACACCGGCCCAGCATACCCCTGTCGCACCAACCGAGGCAGCAAACCCGTGTGATCCAAATGCGCATGCGTCAGCAGCACCGCATCAATCTTTCTTACATCCGCCGGACACTCCGCCCAGTTGCGATCCAAAAACGCGCGCTCCTGAAACAACCCACAATCGATCAGCACCCGTTTGCCTCCCGCCTCCAGGCAGTAACGCGATCCGGTCACCTGTTTATTCGCACCCATGAATGTCAGTTGCATGTGAATCATTCCTTGCACTTTGGCGAATCATCCACGCCTGAACTTCATCGTCCGCGATGAAGTTCAGGATTGTTATTCAAGCACTCGTCGCCGATGCAAATTGTCCGCGATAAACGTCTTTTTCATCACAGCTCTGGGTGGGGCAGGCGGGACGCCTGCCCCACCATTCATTGAGCGATGAAACAGTTTATAAACCCCGAATTCGATTCCGTCACTTGACCACTC
>CAYRTH010000190.1:0-4676 GCA_964427135.1 uncultured Phycisphaeraceae bacterium | reverse complement strand
GAAAAACGGGACAGGTCCAATTAAATGAAACAATTGGACCTGTCCCGTTTATTTTCTCAAGGTTGTCCCAGCATCGTGAGATCGGTCAAGTCCGGCGCGGCGATGGAGTAAGCAGGGAACAAAGAGTATCAGACTGACCAGTGTTCCCGGTTCGGGGTGATGCGTGGGTTCGATGATCAACCTTGGAGCCAGCGACGCACCGGCTTCGAAGGTACTTAGCGTGTAGTACTGGATCGAAGTCGGATCGGGAGTTCCGGGGGTGACGGGGGCGTCATAACTGATTCGCACCAACAGGTAACGATGGGTTTGTAAAAAGTCGGCTGCCAGGGCGTAACGGATCGCCTGGGCGAGACTGTCATTTTGAACGGAATACCACTGTCGCGGGAGTGAAGCCGGCGTGACCAGATCGTTGTGCACGAGCGCGGCGGGGGCGTAGTAATCCGCAGGGGTGATTGATGGATTGCTGCGCAACAAGGGCAGCACATGCACATCCAGATTCGCCGCAGGTGGCGAAAACACTGGGCGATTGGTTTTGCCTGCCAGGTAAAAATCCAATTGTGCGGAAAGCACCTCGTCCCACAAAAGACTGGCGGGCAATTGAAAAACAAAAACAGCGGCGGAACGTTGGCCGTTGGTGTGAATGATGCCGACATTGGTGGAAGGAGTGGTGACGGCTGGGGACGAACCATTACTGAAAACCGAACCGTCGGAGGGTTCGGAATAAAGGATGTACGTAGCAAAGACCCTGGCGTGATTGAAGAACACCACGCACGCAACCATTAGAATGAGCAGCCACGGTCGGGGCATGAAATCGACACCCAGCCCCGGTCCCCGGTCGATGTGTGTGAATCTAGGGAAAACTGCCTGATGATTGAATTATACAAAAAAATGACGTTGATGGTTTGTCAATGTGTGTGATTCGGATGTGGATATTGGTGGAGTGGTCGAGTGATGATAATGGTTAGCGCCGCGATTTGTCGTATCTGATGATGTAGCCCAGCCGCCCGCGGCTGGGTCGGTCACCTTCAATCATCACACCGCCGGGGGCGGCGGTGCCACATCAGGAATTGGGGAACCATCCTGATCTTCATGCATGAGGAAAGCGTGTGCGATCCACACGCTTATGAAGATCAGGCGTGAAGATACCGTGGTTTGAGGGCGCATGAAGATCGGGCGTGAAGACTGTGCAATCATCGGTGGATATGAACCAGGCGTGAAGAAACAGTGGTATTGGGCAGTTGCCTGCTTTGAATTAATTGGTACAATTTTCCATCTTTAACCGCAAGCTCGCGCAGGAAGGATGACCGACATGCCACGCAAGTGCTTTTTCACCGACAAGGGAACCACCTCCGGCTATCAATACACCCATCGCGGCAAAGCCAAGTACCTGGGCGGGGTGGGTATCAAGGTCACCGGCCGAACCAAGCGCAAATTCAAGCCCAACCTGCACAACGTCACCGCAGTGGTGGATGGTTCGATCAAGCGCATCAAGGTTTCGACCAAGGCCATCAAAAACGGCCTGATCGTCAAGCCTTTGAAACGCAAGTACGTTTACAAGCCGCAGACCACCGAGCAGGCCGCAGCCGAACCCGCTGGTAACTAAGGCCAACGTGTTGGTGGCAAGGTCATCCGACGATCGACATGGCACGGTTTGGTTTCAAGGGTGGTGGCAAAGCTGGCGAAGCTTTGATGCAACCTGCGTGACTTGTTGAAAACCATACTGTCTTCTGCGCAATTTGATGGTTGATGACTTGGTTTTTGTTGACACTGTGTTTGTTGGTGTTAATGCTTATCTAACGTTCTTTCAAAAATCAGTGCAGCTGACGTTTTCCGCAGTATGAGTCAACTCACGGCGGCCAAACCCAACCATACCCATCGGCCCCGTAGCACCATCGACTCCCCCCCTGCTCAAAACGGTTCACCCACGCACATTGGTTTGGTCGGCTGTCTGATTTCATGGGCTTTTTGTTCACAGGCACAGATTAATTTGGCGTGAACATCAGGGGTTGGCAACCATCGTTTCCGACGATATCAAAGCTCGTGTCCAACAGGCCACCGACCTGGTCCGACTGATCGGCGAACATGTGGCTCTGCGCCCGCGCGGTCGTGAATTCATCGGCCTGTGCCCGTTTCACGACGATAAAAACCCGTCGATGTACGTGTCGCCCGCCAAGCAGATTTACAAATGTTTTTCATGCGGGGCTGGGGGCGATGCCTTTTCGTTCTTGATGGGCTATCACAAAATGACCTTCCCCGAAGCCTTGAAACACCTGGCTGAACGGGCGGGCATCGTATTACCTGAAAAACAAGACCGACACAGCAGCGATGAGGCTGCGGGTTCAACCCTTGATCGTACGACATTGCTGGACGCCAATGCCAAGGCTTGCAGCTTTTTTCAAACCGTGTTCAGGCACAGCGAACATGGCAAAGTGCCCCGCGATTATGTGGCTCATCGGCACATCAACCCCGACATGATCGAAGCCTTTCAAATCGGCTATGCCCCCGACCGATGGGATGGGTTAACCCTCACCATTCACGACAAAAAATGGACGCTGGCTGGCTTTGAAAAACTGGGGCTGATCAGTCGGCGTACCACGGGCGATGGGTATTACGATCGGTTTCGGCATCGGTTGACATTCCCGATTTGCGATTCACTGGGCCGGGTGATCGCCTTTGGCGGACGCAAGCTCCGTGAAGAAGATGAACCTAAATATTTGAACAGCCCCGAATCGATGTTGTTCAACAAGTCGGCCACGTTGTACGGATTGCATTTGGCGAAAAAGTCGATCATCCACCAGCGCACGGCTGTGGTGGTCGAAGGGTACACCGATGTGATCGCCTGCCATCAGCATGGCGTGAAAAACGTCGTGGCCACGTTGGGTACCGCGCTCACGGCTCAGCATGTCGTTGAACTGCGTCGGTACTGTGATCGGGTGATCCTCATTTACGACGGCGATGAAGCGGGCGTCAAGGCAGCCGACCGCGCGCTGGAAATTTTTCTGACCGGCGGGCTGGACGTGGCCATTGCCATCATCCCGGATGAACTGGACCCAGGCGACCTTTTCGAATTACCCGATGGGCTGGAACGTTGGAACAAGGTGATTGCGTCGGCCACGGATGCCCTGGCATTTGGTTTTCAGCGTACCCATGCCCAGTGGCAGGGCATTGAGACCGTCACCGGTCGGCAAAAACTGATCGAAGATTACCTGCGTCGTTTGGCACAAATGGGGCTGGGCGGCAAAAAGGGACTGGGGGCTTATGCTCGAGGCTCCGGCGCCAGCGGCAATAACGCGACTGTGCGTCGAGCCATGATTCTGCAACAACTGGCATCCCTTTTGCGATTGAGTGAAAGCGAAATTGATCAACTTTTGACCCAGTTTACCCCGGTGACACGACAATCGCCGTTGGCGTCATCAACCCCTTTGGCAAGCAGCGCAGAATCCGCTTTATCATCGCACAAAACCGTACAAAATACAGAAGAATCGGCTGAACCATTTGCCATCGGTCAAAGTGAGGCTAGTATTAAGGCTCTGCGCGTTGCGGAGCGGCAGATCATTGGTTGTCTGCTGTTACAACCTGAGTTATTTCACCAGGTTTACCTGGAGGGTCGGCCGATGGACGAGGCGCTGACCCCGATGGAGTTGCCCACCGCCTGGGGCAAACTTCTTTACGAAAGAATGTACCAAACGCTTGCGGAGGGCCAAAGTCTGACCCTCAATGGGCTGCTTGCCGACTTGGCCGAAAGCGGTCAGCCCGACTTGGCGACCCTGGCGACCGACGCCCTGAGTGAAGTGGAAAAGGCCTGGGGCGACAAGCCGGAGGGTTTGAGGGAACTGCTCACGGGTTCTGTGCGGGCGATTCTGACCTGCCAGCGCCAACAGGAGTATCAGGCCTGCCGTTTGAGCCTGATGAACCGTGGCAACGAGCCTGTCACGGATGAACAGGCGACCACGATCCACACGGAGTTGAGTGACCCTCAGTCGGCAACCACGCCTCCTTTACCGGGGGCGGGAATAGTGCCTGGGACCACCGCGACGACGCCCGTGCTGACGGAAAGCGATGCTTTGCGAAGGATACAGGAACACCTGAACACGCCTTCGATGCGACGAATGCCTCGAGTACGACGGTGAAAAGAGATTGATCACTACCCCCAGCCCGGAACGCCGTGACGCGACATCCCGGACTGGTTCATGAAAGGGTTTCATGTGTCTCTGGAACAACTGCACCCGGCTGTGGCGGAACTTCTGGACATCGGCAAACGACGCGGCTTCATCACTTACGATGAGCTCAATATCTCCCTGCCCGATGAAATGGTCGAACCCGACAAGGTCGATGAATTTCTGGTCGTACTATTGGAACTGGGCATTGCCACGCTGGAAAGCGACAAGGTTCCCGCCACCAAATTCACCTTTTCCAAAGCCATCCCCAAGCTCAGTGCCGTGGCCAGGGAAAAGGACCCCCCTGTTGAACCCGCACCTGTTGCCTTGGTGATCGCGCAACCCAAGTCAACCAAGCCCGCACCTGGTAAAAAGGTCGCCAAAGCGCCGCTGCCGGAGGACGCCGACCCGGATTTGGTCAAAGCTGAACCGGTCGAAGACGAGGAAATCGACGAAGAAGAACTCAAGCGTGACCTGGCACAGGCCATGCAGGAAGCCGCCAGCCGACGTATCGACGAC
>CAYRTH010000189.1:0-4766 GCA_964427135.1 uncultured Phycisphaeraceae bacterium | reverse complement strand
CTGCGGATGCCCATGCCGGCCATGATCATGGTCACGATCACGCGCACGACCACGCACATGATCATAAACATGATCACAGCGGGCCGAACAATCACCTTTGGCTCAACCTTGAGTACACACAAAAAATGGTGCGCGAACTGACGCCGATACTCGCCCAGCGTCACCCCGCCAAGGCCCAGGCGATTCAAGTTAACAGTGAAAAACTATTGGCGGAACTGGCGCAGCTCGACAAGGAATTGGCGGACATGCTCACGCCGCTGGCGGTGAAGGAATTGGTGACGTTTCACAATGCGTTTGACCCCTTGGCGGAGCGCTATGGCTTGAAAGTCGTTGCCCACCTGGCGGACATCGACCTGGCCCCCGGCGGGGAGGTACGTTCCAGCGATTTGGTGCAGGCCATCCAAGCCATCCGCAAGCACAACCTTAAAGTCGTGTATGCTGAACCACAGTTTCCCGCCAAGGCGGTGGAAATGATTGCCCGTGAAACCGGTGCCCGCGTGCTCAAACTCGACCCCGAAGGCAACCCCAACACGCCCGGTTACACCACGTATCAGGAATTGCTGCGTACCAACGCCAAGACATTGGTCGATGGGCAAAGCGGCAAGTGAATTGTTTGTTTATGTCACATCAGCAACCCAATCCAAACGAACTGACGTTCACCCCCATCACGGGACAGAAGGCATGTTGTCAAAACGTACCGGGGTTGGCCACCGGTTGTCAGCATGATCATGCGCAGTTGGGGCAGCATCACCCGGATTGCGATGCGGTGTGCCTGGATCGTGTCAGCTTTCGTTACCCGCAGCAACGCACCGAAAAACCCATGTCCGGGAACGGTGCTAAGTCCCCCAACGGCAAGTCATCGGTCAATCAGGGGGATGTGCTGCGTGAAGTGACTTTGCACGTCGAACGTGGTGTGAACCTGGGCATCATCGGCCCTAACGGCGGAGGCAAAAGCACCCTCATCAAAATCATCGTCGGGTTGCTCACCAACTATCGCGGTGCGGTGCATGTGCAGGGACTGACCCCTTCACAAGCCTGCCGAAAAGGCGATGTGATTGGTTACGTGCCGCAACGGATGGACGTCGAATGGAAGTTTCCCGTCACGGCTGAGCAGGTGGTGCTCATGGGGCTTACGGGTAAAACAGGCTTGTTTCGTCGGCTGCGAAAAGACGACCGTGAATTTGCATTGGAGATGATGCGCCGTGTGGGCGTGGCCGACCTGCGTCATAAAACCATTGGTGAGTTGTCAGGCGGCCAGCAGCAGCGCGTGTTCATTGCACGGGCCTTGGCACCGCGCTGCAAGGTGCTGGTGCTGGATGAACCCTTGTCAGCGGTGGACGAAGCAGGGCAGCAGCAGGTGATTGAATTGATTCGTGAGCTTCATGCGTCGCTGCAACTGACGATCATCATGGTCAGTCACGACATCGCGGCATTGGCGGCTGGATGCAATCGCGTGGCCTGCCTGAAGCATTCGATTCACTATCATGACACGCCTGCGGGTTTGACACGTGAGGTGTTGCAGGAAGTTTTCACCCACGATGTCGCGGGTGTGCTGGGACGATGAAACCCCAACAGACAATTCACCACCTTATGCAATCATGATTAACGCAGCCCCGAACCTTCACCGCGGGTTACCACCCGCGGCTAGACAGAACAATGCCCTCATGCTTCATAGCCGCGGGTGGCAACCCGCGGTGTTTCAAAAAAACGTTTGTGACTGGGCATGGTTCGACCTGGCATGTCGTGGTCGTAAACGTAAGTCCAGTAGTGATGCATCATGTTTTACCACCCGCGGCTCATCCCGAAAATAATTTTGACCGCATGATGTGTGTTCTATGCAAGCAATCCACTGGCTCATTGAGTACGAGTTTGCAAGGCAGGGGCTGATCGTCGGCATCGCCATCGGCACGTTGTGTGCCTTGCTGTCGGTCATCGTGGTACTCAAACGCATGGCTTTCATCGGCGAGGGGGTCAGTCACGCGGGTTTTGGCGGTGTGGGCACCGCGATATTTTTAGGGCTGGCGGGATGGTCGCAGGATTTGGTCGTACTGGGGTTTTGTCTGGCGGTGGCGTTGGCGGTAGGGGTGTTGTCACGCAAACGTCACTTGGAACCCGACAGCGCGATCGGCATATTGCTGGTGGCGTCGATGGCCTGGGGTGTGCTGATGTCGGACCTGCGGCGGAATTTTCAAACTTCGCAATGGTACATCGACTGGTTTGGCAGACCGGGGCCGCCGCCGAGGGTTGAGGAATTGTTGTTCGGGTCGCTTTTGACGATCACGCCGCGCGATTTATGGATCACGCTGATTTTGTGCTCGGTGATACTGATCGTCTGCGCACTGTTTTTCAAGGAAATTTTGTTTTACTGTTTTGATGAACAGGCCAGCAAGGTGTTCGGGGTGCCGACGGGATTGGTGCATTACCTGTTGATGTTCATTCTGGCGCTGACGATCGTGCTGTGCATTCGCGTGGTGGGTTTTCTGTTGGTGTCGGCTTTGCTGGTGATACCGGGGGCGACGGCGATGCTGGTCAGCAGACGGTTAGGCTGGGTGATGTTGATAGCTTGGCTGGTGGGCATGGGCGGTGTGGTCGGGGGCATTTTGCTGTCATTGCAGATGGGCAACCTGTCCAGCGGGGCGTGCATCGTCGCAATGCTGTGCTTGATTTTCGGGTTGACACTGGCTTGGCGGAGTTTGCAGGCACGGTTGGTTTGAAAGATTTTGTGATTTGACGATTGGGTGATTCACCATCACAGACGCCGAGGGCTTTAGCCCCGGATTTTAGTGTCAAACATCCGGCCCTGAAGGGCACGGCGTCCAATACGCCGACGCAAAGCGCCTGGGGCCGCGCTAAACAAGTAAAATCACTTGACCACTTGATTCATCAGGTTGCCCTCGTGGGCGTTTGGCCGTATGCTCATGCACCGGGTGAGGTTTGGCAGGTGAGTGCGTTGGTTGACTGGTCTGCGTCGGGTGAGGAAGTTTTACTTTTCTGTGATGCAAGCGAACCGGCCGATGGACCGGGATTGCTGCTTACACCAACGAGTCGTGGTTCGACTTGAACCTGGTAATGGTTCTCCATTCTTATGCAACAACAAACCGGCATTCTTGAACTGTTCGGGCGTCCGGACGGGCGATTGCGTCTGTTGGACAAGACCCTGATTTCATCGCCCAGCGATCCGGTGGTCCCGGCCAACATCATTCAACGCTTCGGCCTGCGACCGGGGCTGGTGGTCGAAGTGGAAACGACCCGTTCGGGCAACGGCCACCCGCACAAACAGCAGCATCATCAGCACCATCGTCACGGGAAAAAGGGCAAACAGAAAAACAAGCAACCGGCCATTGCCCCCAATGCGCCTCGAGTGCAGAACGTTTTGAAGATCGAAGGGCTGGTGCCCGATGAATTCGCCAAGCGGCGTAAGTTTGAGGAACTGACCAGCATCGATCCGCAACCGCGGTTGACGCTGGAATACCCGGGTTGTCCGCCGGCGTGCCGGTTCATCGACTTGTTCTGCCCCATCGGGTTCGGGCAGCGCGGCATGATCGTGTCCCCGCCCAAAGCCGGCAAAACCACCCTGCTTCACAATATCGCCAATTCGGTGGCACGTAATCATCCGCAGGTGGAAGTGTACGCCCTGTTGGTGGACGAGCGGCCGGAGGAAGTGACCGATTTTCGCCGCAATGTGCCCTGTACCGTGCTGGCGTCCAGTAACGATCACACAGCGGATAAACACGCAGCCCTGGCGATGCTGACCATCGACCGTGCCAAGCGCATGGCTGAAAGCGGGCGCGATGTGCTGATATTGCTCGACTCACTGACGCGGTTGGGTCGGGCGTTCAACGTCGCACCGCAGGTGCAATCATTGGGGCGAACCTTATCGGGTGGGTTGGACGCATCAGCCCTGGCGATCCCCAAACAACTTTTCGGCGCAGCACGTAAGTTTGAAGAGGGCGGATCGCTGACCATCATCGCCACGGCTTTGGTGGATACCGGCAGTCGCGGTGATCAGGTGATTTTTGAAGAGTTCAAAGGCACCGGCAACATGGAGCTGATTTTGGACAGGCAGATTGCCGACCGACGCATTTTCCCCGCGATGAACCTGGCAGCCAGCGGCACCCGTAAAGAACACCTGCTGGTGGGCGAAACCGAATTGACCGGCGCCAACGCCCTGCGTCGTCGATTGCTGAACATGCCACCAGCTATGCAGGTGGAATCACTGCTGAAGGTACTGGAACGTTACAAAACCAATCGCGAACTGACCGACTTTTTGAATCAGCATCCGACGATGTGATGTATTTCGGATTTCGAATTTCGGATTTACCAAGCCAAGAACGAGGCTGGCAAGCCGAGGGCTTGGGTATTCTTTGTTTGAAAGATTTTGATGATCGAATGATGACTGCATCACCCACGCCTGAACTTTACGTCCGCGTGAAGTTCAGGATGGTTTTGAAAACGCCACCGACGCCGAGGGCTTTCGCCCCGGTTTTTAGACTCAAGCATCCGGCCCTAAAGGGCACGGCGTCAAATGCGCCGACGCCAAGCGTCCGCGCTAAACAAATTCAACCACTCGGCCGCCTCTTCAACCGACTAACCTTTTAAGCACTGAGCCATGATTTCCAACCCCTCGTCCAACTCGGCCTGGCTGATCGTCAGGGGCGGTGCGATGCGCAGCACCACATCATGCGTGGCATTGAGCAATAACCCTTTTTCAAGGGCTTTATTCACCACCTCATTACCGTTTTTGAACCAGCAGCCCGTGGCACTTG
>CAYRTH010000188.1:0-4805 GCA_964427135.1 uncultured Phycisphaeraceae bacterium | reverse complement strand
CACGCAACGACAACCGTCGCAGCACCATCGCCGGGGCGCACAGCCCGGTGTACGAACGTGAAGTGACCTACATCATCGACCGTCAAGTTCAGTCGGGCCGATTTGTGCGCGATTACTACAGCAGCACCACCTATCGCCAGCGATTTCAGGAAACCGTGCGATAACATAACCACGAGCCAAGCAAAAATTTCAACACAGTAACGCAAAGTGGCTGGGCGATAGTGGCTGGGGGCTGGGTCAATCTAATCACTGTACTTCATCTTCCCAGCACCTAGCTCCAAGCACCCAGCATTATTACGCTCTGTGTTCTCTGTGAACTCTGTGTTGAATTGGTTTTATCCGGCGTAAGAATATTCACCCCCGCAACACCTTCGCCCGTGACCCTTCCAATTTGACCCGACCCGCTCCGATCAGCGATATCGCCTGCGGGTATGCGATGCACTCTTCCGTAAAGACCCGCTCGGCCAGCGTACCAGCGGTGTCTTCTTCCAACACCGGGCAACAGCGTTGCACGATGATCGCGCCGGTGTCATACGTCGGGTCACAAAAGTGCACTGTGCAGCCGGTGACTTTGCAACCGGCTTTGAGTACCGCTTCATGCACATGATGGCCATACATGCCCTTGCCCCCAAAAGCGGGCAGCAAGGCTGGGTGAATGTTGATGACTTTGCCCACCCAATCATGGGGGATCGAAAGCAAACTCATGAACCCAGCCAATACCACCAGCTCGGCCCCGCTTTCACCAATGATGCGCCAAATCATCTGCGAAAACGTGGCGCTGTCGGGTAATGATTTACGATCAACCACATGCGTCGGCAAATTCATTTGTTGTGCACGCACCAAACCATACGCATCGGGTCGTGAACTGATGACCGTCACAACCTGTGCGTTCAAATCGCCACGTTGGATCGCGTCCGTCAGATTTTGCAGGGTGCGACCGCCACCTGAAAGCAGCACCGCCAATCGCAAGGGTTGGTTCATGGTCACAGTTTCGTCGCTGCACCCCCAACATTCAAGTCATGAACACCATCTGTGTGCCACTGGCAGCTTATCTGCCAGTGCTTGCGACATGCAAGTGCTGCGATGAACCGTATCAAAAACCCGCTGACGGCATCACTTGCATCAACCCCCCGCATCGCACAGACTTGGCATGTGCCCGCCACCCCGCGCAAAACCCGACTGGCCCCCTCACCCACCGGGGCTTTGCACCTTGGTAATGCACGCACATTCATGCTCAACTGGCTGCTGGCTCGTCAGCAAGGTTGGCACATCGTGCTACGCATCGAAGACCTCGACAGCCCACGTTTGAAAACCGGGGCTGACCAGCAGGCCATCGACGACTTGCGCTGGCTGGGCATTGACTGGGACGAACCGGCACCACCACCAATCGCCTACACCCAGCGGGCCAACCTGTTCCCGTATCAAAAAGCCCTGGCCCAATTACACGCACAGCAACTGGTTTACCCCTGCACCTGCACCCGGGCGCAAATTGAAAATGCGTTGTCCGCCCCGCACGCTGATGAACATGAATTGCGCTACCCCGGCACCTGCCGACCTGTAAACCTTCCCCACGGTACACCAGTACAAGCATTAACCGTCACCCCCCCGACATCATCAATCGCAAAGTCAGCGCAAACGATCGATGATGATTTACTGGCCATGGGTCAGCCCCGCACCACCGCATTACGCCTGATCGCTCCCGATCAGCCCATCACCTTCACCGATCAAATTCACGGCCAAGTCACCTGCAACGTTCAACATCAAGTCGGCGATTTTGTCGTGCTTTCCAAACTCGGCTATCCAGCCTACCAATTGGCGGTGGTCGTCGATGATGCCCGCCAGGGGGTCACCGACATCGTGCGCGGCGATGACCTGCTTGCCTCCACCGCCCGGCAACAACTGCTCTATCGCTGCCTGAAACTGTCACCCACACCCACCTACTGGCATCTGCCGCTCGTGCTGGGGCATGATGGTCGGCGCCTGGCCAAACGGCATGGTGATTCGCGCCTGGCCAGCTATCGTGAACAGGGCGTCACGCCCGAAAAAATCATCGGCCTGCTTGCCTACTGGTCCGGTTTATTGCCAAAGTGCCAGCCGATGTCGTTAGGTGAACTGTTGCCTCGTTTCGATATTCATCAATTACCCCGTACCCCGGTAGTTTTCACCCCTGACGATCACCAATGGTTGATCGAGAAATGATTTGTACCAACGACTCATTATTAAAATGATTACGGGCGATTTCGAGCAGATCGCGTTAATGATTTGAGTGTTTTAAACCCCTCTCCCTCCGGGAGAGGGTGGCCGAGTCTGCGAGGCCGGGTGAGGGCGTGTCTTAAGAATGATTGATTAATATCAATACTAAAGTCGCAGTCGCCCTCACTCTACCTGCGCAGCAGGTCTCCTTCCTCTCCCGGGGGGAGAGGGGACGGAACAGAGATGTCCAATTTCCAATGAACCACATAAATTTATTCAGCCCCGGATCACATACCCACCATGAAAAAGACAAACAATTACATCATCATGACGCCGAGGGCTTTAGCCCCGGGTCATTCACCCACCTTCAACCACATAACCACTGACAAAACCATGAAGCGGTCACTTTCCGCGCTGCTGATTTTTCTGCTCATCATCGCCGGTTGTCAGCAAACCCCGCTCTCACCCGGCACGCAAACCGTGCAAATTGCCGGACAAACTTTTCACCTGGAATTGGCCACCGATAATGCCAAACGTTTTCAGGGGTTATCCGACCGCGCACAAATCGCTGATGACGGGGGCATGTTGTTCGTTTTTCCCTCAGCTCGTGAGCTTGCGTTTGTCATGCGTCGCTGTCTGGTGCCCATCGACTTGATTTATTTGGACACCACCGGTCGCATCGTCGCCCTGCACGCCATGGCTGTTGAACCCTACGACCGTTCTGACCATGAACTCAAACATTATCGCAGTGGGTGGCCGGCTCAGTTCGCCATCGAACTGCAAGGCGGCATGATCGAAAAACTAAAGTTAAAAATCGGCCAAATCATCAAGTTACCGGTCGATGAACTCAAGCAACTGGCGCGATGAACCGATGACACAAGGGATAAGCCTGATGTGCTCCGGGATGTCGGCTGGCGGAGGTGTGTTCCTCCATTTTGTCGTCGTCCCCCGTGAACCCCGGCCCCGGTTACCCTGACCCCCTGAAGTTATTTGATCTCACGTTGACTTTGAACTCATGGGGTATGACACCATCAGGCCTTGCGGAACGGTGAGCCTTGATGCCCTGTTCCCGATGAAGGTGATTTCATGCAGCAAGGAAGTCTGCTACTGATTGGTTCCAACGAACAGTCCCTTGCTTCGCCGATGGTCGAGGCGGTGCTGGCGGATTGGCCCGAACAAGATCGTCCCCGGCGAATGGGTAAAACCTTCGCCCAAGTTTTGGCCGACCCCAAATCACTGACCCGGGTCGAAGTGGCTTGGATACTTTGTCACGAAGAAGCACCGCGCGGTTTATTTGAAGTGATCGGTCATTTGCAGGACAAGCGATTACCGGTGATGCTGACGCGACCGGGTGAAGCTGAGCCGCTGGGTGAAAACATTCAACAGGATGTGATCGTGCTTCCGCCGGAGGCAGCGCCATCCGCCGCCGCTGCTGTGTTGCGAACCCTTTGGGGCCAGTCGGAAACGATTCGTGAACTGGTGACGGAAGTGAACATTTTGCGCGCCGAGCACGCCAGCATGGCCGGGCAGATCGACCGCATGGACGAAGAATTGCGCCTGGCAGCTCGCCTGCAACGCGAATTTTTACCCGTGAAAATGCCCAAGGTCGAGGGCCTGGAAATCAGCTTTTTGTACCGACCCGCCACGTACGTCAGCGGTGATATTTTCGATGTCGTGCGCCTCGATGAAGACCATGTGGGCCTGTTCATCGCCGATGCTGTGGGTCATGGCGTACCCGCAGCCCTCATCACCGTGCACATCAAGCAATCGCTCAAGGTCAAGGAAATTGGTCGGCACCTGCCCAAAAATTACCGTTTGATTTCGCCCTCGGAAATACTGGCGGTCCTCAACCGCGAGATGATCAACCTTCAGGCCGGCAGCGTGCGCACCGCCACCGCCTTGTACGGCATGTTCAACTTCCGTACCCGTG
The DNA here is from genome assembly GCA_964427135.1 of uncultured Phycisphaeraceae bacterium. Taxonomy (GTDB): domain Bacteria; phylum Planctomycetota; class Phycisphaerae; order Phycisphaerales; family Phycisphaeraceae; genus JAJXSS01. The sequence continues at coordinate 682 of CAYRTH010000188.1, read as the reverse complement.
AGTTCACCTACTCACGCGCCGGTCACCCGCTGCCGCTCTTGTTGCACGCCGACGGAACCAGCGAACTGCTCGAAAGCGAAGGCCCGCTGCTGGGCGTGTTCCCCGATGAACCCTTCGAACAGCGCATGGTGAAGTTCATGCCCGGCGACCGACTGCTGTTTTACAGCGACGGCTTTGAAACCGCGTTTCAAGTCACCTCCGGCAAACAACGCACCATTGTTCAGGGTCTGGCCAACAATCAATACCTGGCGGAACTCATGGGCCTGGCTTCCGGCAAATTGGAAGATGCCGTCAATTTGTTTGCCTCGAAACTCGATCAGCAGATCGGCTCACTGAATCAGGTGGACGATCTGACCATGGTCGCTCTGGGCGTCAACCCCGATACCGTCGGCCACATCGAACCCAACCCCGCCCTGCGCGCCGCAGGATGATGCGAGTGGTTTCGTAATTTTGAATTTAGCGGGAGGCCCCGAGTTGAGGCGATCGGATTTCGAATATTGGAAAACCAAGCCGAGGACGAGTCCGACAGGTTGAGGACTCGGGTAAGTCTTATTCCTGTAAATTTAAAATGATCGTCTACTTGACCACTTGACCACTTGGCCACTTCATATTGGTGGGTCCGCTCGCACTAGCTGCTACGGACATTCATCCGGGGTGGTGATGCCTGCGGCGAGCCAGACGA
>CAYRTH010000187.1:0-4924 GCA_964427135.1 uncultured Phycisphaeraceae bacterium | reverse complement strand
GCATGGAGCGGTTCATGGCCATTCTGATCGAGCATTACGCGGGGGCGTTTCCGCTCTGGTTGGCGCCCGAACAGGTGCGAGTGCTGCCGATCAGCGACAAGTTCAACGGGTATGGGCAAAAGGTCGGGGCGGCGCTCAAGGCTGCGGGGATGCGGGTGATGGTGGACGAATCGGGGGAACGGGTGAATGCGAAGATCAAGGTGGCGCAGGAACTGAAAACACCTTATATGTTGGTGGTCGGGGGCAAGGATGAGGCTGCGGGAGCGGTGAGTGTGCGTTGTCGATTGCGGGGCGATTTAGGTGCGATGCCGCTGGATGCGTTTGTCGAAAAAGCGCGGACGGAAGTCAGCAGTCATGGAAAAACTGTCGTGAGCTTGTAACGGTGGTCTGAACCATGAGTGACCAAACTTTGGGAGTGATACCTTTACCGACGAAATTATGGGGTGTGGGGGACAGTGTTTATGTGCAGTACAGCCCGCACCTCAAGGCGGCGCTGGGTGAAACTTTCAGTTATGAACTCAACGAGGGGTTGGCACAGGCCATGACCAACCTGGACATTCCGCAGGGAGCCAACGGCGGAGACAGTCGGCGGTGTCTCTCCTTTTTTGAAAAGGCATTGGGTCAGCCCGCATTTGAAGCCGACGTAATTCTTTTCAACTGCGGGTTGCACGATATCAAGCAACCCCCCGGCGGGGGACCGGTGCAAGTGCCGATCCAAGAATATCAGGCGAACCTCAAGCGCATGATTGCCTTGGCGGACAAGCGGGCGATTCGATTGGTGTGGGTGACCACGACGCCGGTGTGTGAAGTCAAGCACAATCTTCCGGGTTACCCCATCTGACGGTCGCAGAAGGATGTGGACTTGTATAACACAGCTGCGCGAAGCATCATGGAATCAGCCGGGGTTGAGGTGATTGATTTGCATGGGTATTGCACCACGCTGGGGCCATTGGAAACGATTCTGCCCGATGGCCGACACTTTGTTGAAGAAGTTCGAGTCAAACAAGGCCTGCTCATCGCGCAAGAGTTGAGGCGGTTGAAGTTGTAGCCCAGCCGCCCCCGGCTGGGTTGATAAAGCCGACGATGGTATCGGCGGTCGATTCGACCTGGTGCATGATGAAACAGTCGCATCCATGAAGACGGCGGATACCATCCGCCGCTTTATCAACTCCACCGCCCAAGGCGGCGGTGCTACGGGGTTGTTTAGAGCAATTCGCGTAATTTTCTGCCCCCTCTCCCTCCGGGAGAGGGTGGCCGAGTCATCGAGGCCGGGTGAGGGCGCATTGCATTTTCATACTGTAATTCAAGCTTATTAGAAACATAAGACACGCCCTCACCCTAACCCTCTCCCGGAGGGAGAGGGGACGGAACTGGCATCACGACTGGTCATATAATTACCCATATTGCTCTATTTCGGTAAAGAATCCTGAACTTCACGGTGACGTGAAGTTCAGGCGTGGGGATCAACTGATTTATTCACTTGACCACTTGGCCACTTCCATCTCACGCCGTCATCAACCGCCCAGCTCCGCGTTCCTGTAAATCCTTGACCATGCGTTTGAGGAACTTGCCCAGATGACGGGCGGGGGTTTGATCATCGCCTTCCACCTTTTCACGACCATCGGCCGAAAGCACCCGCACCCGCAAACGTACCCAGGGTTGGCCGCGATCCTGTCGTGAGGTCGTCGGCGGGGTGGTGGTCTGCGATGGCGTTTGTGTCGCTGCCTGCTCAGCCGTGACCCATTGTGCCAGCACGCCCATGGCCGCATGACAATCGCCCCCCAACCCGGCCACGACCTGCCGCTCGGTATGCACCAGCGTGGCGCTGATCGCATCGTTGAGTGGCAGACAGCGCCGCAGTGTCACATGGTCCCCGGTGCGACATTGCAACGCCAGCGCCCCCTGTCCCGCCGGCGGCAGCATCTGCTCGACATCCAACAACACCGCCTGAGGTGCGGTCGGCATCAAACCCAGTCGCAGCAAGCCCGCATGAGCCAATACAATCGCATCAAAACGTTTTTCTTCCAAGGCCGCACGCAAGCGGGTATCGACATTGCCGCGCAACAATTCAACCAGCAAATCCGGCCGTAATGCCAGCAACTGCGCTTTTCGCCTGGCACTGGCGGTGCCGATTTTCGCACCCGGTGGCAACTGGTGAATCGACGGGTAACCGGCGGACGATATCAGCACATCACGCACGTCGGCCCTGGGGGGTATCGCAGCGATCGTCAGCTCAGGTGACGCAGCCACGGGCAGGTCTTTCAAACTATGCACCGCCAGGTCTGCTTCATGATCCAGCAAAAGTGTTTCCACCCGGCGGACAAACAACCCCTTGCCACCAACGCCCGACAACGGCAGGTCGGGTTTCTGGTCGGCTTCGGATTCGATCCAGCGAAAATCAATGCGCAGTGACGGATCACTCTGCGCCAGCAGCCGGGCGACCGATTCGGTTTGAATCCGTGCCAGTCGACTGGTGCGTGAAGCCAAAATCAAAGGTCGATTACTTTTCCGCAATGCGTGACTCCCAAGGGGGAACTTACTATAACGATTCTGTGCGTTTTGTTTGGGGGCGACCAACCTGATTCGTAACGAGTGTTTCGGGCAGACAAAAAGAACTCAACACAGAGAACACAAAGTAGCTGGGGGCTAGGGGCTTGGCAGATGGATGATTGATGCGATTCAACCCAGCCACCAGCTCCAAGCACCCAGCCCCATACTGCTCTGTGGCCTCTGTGTTGAAAATCGGGTCTGTTATTGGCGAATGGAACCTCGGAGATTTTTGCATGACCTGGAATAAAAACACCATCGTCACCACGGGCATTGTTGCCGGTCTGGTTTTGGGGGCTTTGATCGGCCAGCTCATTTACCACCTGCATGATGGCGCGGTCCCCGGCGGATGGATTCACACTTTCGAATTCATCGGGCGCAATTTTTTCATCGGTCTGCTGATGATGGTCGTGCTGCCGCTGGTCGCCACCTCCGTGGTCATGGGGGTCAGTTCCATCGGGGATGTACGCAGGCTCGGGAAAATCGGTTCGCTGACCATGCTCTATTACTTTGCGGGCATGATCATCGCGTGCATCGTCGGCGTGACGCTGGTGACATGGTTGCAACCCGGTGCAGGCATGGGGGCGGAAATTCGCTCCGCCGGGGAACAAATGTACGAGGGACAGGACACCATTCGTTCACGCACGCAGACCGCTGCAGGCAAAGGCTTATGGGGCGCGGTGGAAAATATCACCGGCCAGTTGATACCCAGCAACCCCATCGGTGCGGCAGCCGACGGTCAGGTACTGCCGGTGATCGCGTTTTCCCTGGTCATGGGCGTGATGTTCACCCTGGTCGGCGCCAAAGCGCAACCGGTGCTCAATGTCGTCGAAGGCCTGTACCTGGCGATCATGAAACTCGTCGATGCGATTCTTTGGTTGGCACCCATCGGCGTGTTCGCACTCGTGGCGGCCACGGTCTGTCGCGTCGGGCTGGTGCAACTGGTCGGCCCATTGGCCTGGTATATCATCGCCGTACTGGCAGGTTTGCTCATACAGGCGTTGATCATCATGACCCTGGCCTTATGGATTTTGGGGCGGACCAATCCGTATCGTTATATGCATCAGGTGCGCGGGGCACTGCTGACCGCCTTTGGCACTTCCAGCAGCAATGCGACCTTACCCGTCACACTCGACGTGGCCACGCGCTTCGGGGGTGTGTCGCGCAGGGCAGCCGGGTTTGTGATACCGCTGGGCGCCACGGTCAACATGAACGGCACCGCCCTGTACGAAGCCGTGGCGGTGGTCTTCCTTTTTCAATGCTACGGCATCACACTGGGGCCGGTCGAACTGGCCGTCGTCGTCATCACCGCCACGCTCGCAGCCGTGGGCGCTGCAGGCATACCCAGTGCCGGGCTGGTGACGATGGTGCTGGTGGTGGAAGCGGTGAACAATTCCCTGGGTTTGACGGGGGATGATCGTCTGCCCATCGCGGCGGTGGGCATCATTCTGGGCGTGGACCGTTTTCTGGACATGTGCCGAACGACCGTGAACGTGTGGGACGATCTGGTGGGGGCGAAAATCATCGGGCGTTTGTTGCCGGAGGATGCTGCACCAGGTGCTAGCGACAAGGCCTAACATCAGGCGATGGTTCACAAGCGCAGACGCAGTTCGATGCCAGCGTATGGCACCCCGCGGTTGGGTGTCTGTGGCACGGCTTCGTGCCACAGACCCACGCGCTGTGATTGAAAAAACAATCCTGAACTTCACGAGGGACGTGAAGTTCAGGCGTGGATGATTCAATAGTGCCACTTGATCAATTCAGAATCGCATACAATCGCGGGATGATACCGACACGTTTAGCCCAGCTACCCCGGGTTTTTACAGGTTCACGCTTTGACGTGGTCAGCACCATGGTCACCGACGCAGCCGGGCGACAGCGGCAGCGCGATATCGTGTTGCATCCGGGGGCGGTGGTGATTCTGCCCTTGCTGGATGAACAGACGGTGGTGCTGATTCGTAATGAGCGGGTGGCGGTCGGGCAGACGCTTTGGGAAATACCCGCAGGGACCCTCGAACCCAAGGAAAGTCCGCTGGCGTGTGCCGAGCGTGAATTGATTGAAGAAACGGGTTACCGTGCGGCGAGCATGGAACCAATGCTGACGAGGTATCCCTCGCCAGGCATCATGAGCGAACTGATGCACCTGTTTATCGCACAGAACCTGGAGCCGGTCGGTCAGGCTTTGGACGAAGGCGAAACCATCACGGTTCATCCAACATCGCTGCGTCAGTCGATAGAAATGATGCAACGAGGCGATATTTGTGATGGCAAAACACTGACAGCGTTGCTTTACTACATGCAATTTGTGGCAGGCAAAGGATGAAGTGGTCAAGTGGTCAAGTGGTCAAGTGACGAATGATCGATCATCAACCGTCGT
>CAYRTH010000186.1:0-4984 GCA_964427135.1 uncultured Phycisphaeraceae bacterium | reverse complement strand
TTGGGTTGCAGCACAAGCCAGTTTCAACCGTATCAGTGTCGATCAGCACACCAGCCCCAGCGACACACTCATCGCATTGGCATCAGGCTTGGCGGGCAACCCGGTGATACGCTCCGCGGATGCAAGTTATGCGAAGTTCACCGAGGCACTGACAGCATTGTGTCAGAACCTGGCGTACCAGATTGTCAAAGACGGTGAAGGGGCGACCAAGGTGTTTCGTGTGCAGGTGATGGGGGCCCGCCATGAAAATGATGCGGACCGGGTGGGCCGGGCGGTGGTCGATAGTCCGCTGGTGAAATGTGCCGTGCACGGGGCGGACCCCAACTGGGGGCGGATCACCACGGCTGCGGGCTACGCGGGGGTAAATGTCGTGGCTGAAAAAATGTCGCTTTACATCGGCCCAAAAAAACAGGTGTGCGTTTTTCGCAAAGGTCAGCCGACGGTAGTGGGTAAAGCCCCCGATGCCACACTCAAGGCCCTGATGAAGGAAAAAGAAATACTTTTCACCCTCGACCTGGGTATGGGTAAGGCCAGCGTGCAATGGTTGGGTTGCGACTTGTCGCGGGAGTACATTTCCATCAACGCCGACTACACGACGTGATGAATGGATGATGGATGATGGATGATGTACAGGCGATACAGCAGAAAGATTGGGTTGCACGGTTGATTTTGCCGGTGCAGGGCATCGTGTCGCCGCGACAGGAAACGGTGATCGAGGAACGTATCCATCAATTACCCGGGGTGTCGGCCCGCGTGTCATATGCGGCTGGCACGATTCGCATCGAATTTGATCGAAGGCAGTGTGCGCTCCCGGAAATCGTGCGTTTGCTTGAAGAACTGGGCGTTGAATTGCGTCAGCCCGAAACTGCGATCACCGGACCTGGCTCGACGATTGTTCCACGTGAAACATGGTTACCCACGGTCGCACGACTGCCCGGCACATCATGGCTCAAACTGATCGTCACGCAACCGGAAATGCTCATGGCCCTGCTGGCCGGGGTTTTTCTGCTGGCGGGGGCGATCGTGCACTGGACCGGCGGTAACGAACAGTTGCGCATGGCCTTGCTGATCGTCAGTTACGTTTGCGGGGGGTTTTTCCCGGCACAGGAAATGGTGCGCACTTTGGCGCGATTGCGCCTTGATATCGACCTTTTAATGTTTGCAGCAGCGTTCGGGGCGGCAGCGCTGGGTCATTATGAAGAAGGCGCGATGTTGTTGTTTTTATTTTCGCTGGGCGGTGCGGGGGAAGAACTGGCCATGAGCCGGGCGCGCAATGCGATCGAGGCACTGACCAGGTTGTCGCCCAGAACAGCCGTACGATTGGGGCGTGAAGGTGCGCATGAGCAAGTGCCGGTGGAGGATTTACAGATCGATGACTGGGTGTTTGTGGCCCCGGGGCAACTGTTACCGGCGGACGGGGCGATCATCGCGGGGCACTCGGCCATCAATCAGGCGGCCATTACGGGTGAGTCGATGCCTGTTGAAAAAACGATCGGCGATTCGGTGTTTGCCGGCACACTCAACGGCGACGGGGCACTGACGGTACAGGTGCAAAAACTGGCATCGGACAACACACTGGCCAAGGTGATTCGACTGGTGCGCGAAGCACAGACGAGCAAGTCGCCGACGCAGCTTTTCACGGACAGGGTGGAAGCGGTGTATGTGCCGATGGTGATCGTGGCGACGGTGTTGGTGATGAGTGTGCCGCCGATGCTGGCAAGTTTGGTGCCGGATTGGGCGGAATCATTACGACCCAACTGGTTTTCGGAATCACCGTGGAAAGGCTGGTTTTATCAGTCGATGGCGTTTCTGACCGCGGCCTCACCCTGTGCCCTGGCCATCGGCACCCCGGCAGCGATATTGTCGGGCATCGGTCGGGCGGCCCGTGGCGGGGTGCTGATCAAAGGTGGCATACACCTGGAAAACCTGGGGCAGGTGCAGGCGATTGCGTTTGATAAAACCGGCACACTCACGGTCGGTCGGCCGATGGTGACGCATGTTGAGCCGATGGTGCAAACGCTGTCGCCCGATGCGCTGCTGAAACTGGCGGCTGCGCTTGAACGTGGCAGTAAACACCCGTTGGCGGTTGCCTTGGTCGATGAAGCCAAACGTCGTGGGTTGTCGTCACCCTCGGCCATGAATGTGCAGCAAACCCCGGGCGTGGGCATTCGTGGGTCGGTCGATGATGTGATGATCAACATCACCCGCCCCAGTGCGATTGACTCAAGCCTCAAGCAGTCAACCAAGGCGCAGACACGGGCTGCGGAACTGGAACAACAGGGTTGCACGGTGGTACTGGTCAGCGACCCGGCGCAGGTGCTGGGGTTGATTGCCCTGATGGATCAACCACGGGACGGGGCACGCGAGGCTTTGACGCAACTCAAGCGTTTGGGCATTCGATACAACATCATGTTGACCGGCGATAACGCGCGTACGGCTGCGGCGATCGGCTCGGTGGTGGGGGTGGATGAACACCTGGCGGAACTGTTGCCGGAGGACAAACTTACACGCATGGGTGAATTGAGTGCCCACTACGGCAAGGTGGCGATGGTCGGTGATGGGGTCAATGATGCGCCTGCTTTGGCCAAGGCGACGGTGGGTATCGCCATCGGCGGAGCGGGCGGCGCCAGTGATGTGGCGTTGGAAACGGCGGACGTGGCGATACTTTCCCATGATTTGCGCAAACTGCCCGAAGCGGTGGGCATTTCACGATTCACCCGTCGCATCATCCAGCAAAACTTGGTGTTGGCACTGGGCGTGATTGCCATCGTGTCGCCGCTGGCCGCCTTGGGCGTGACCAACATCGCGGTGGCGGTGCTGTTGCATGAAGGTTCGACCGTGCTGGTGGTACTCAACGCGCTGCGTATTTTGCGGTATCGCAGTGAGTGATTGGGGGATGCGGAAGTGGATCGTGATTCACCGCGGGTTGCCACCCGCGGCTATGAAGAATTGATGTATTGTTCTGTCTAGCCGCGGGTGGCAACCCGCGGTTCATGTACGATTGAAATATTGCTTGACAAGCGCGTGGTGATGAAACAGTTATTCAACAAAGGCAATCAAATCACCCGGTTGCGGTTTCATCGTGAAATACTTGGCACACCGACGATGGCAATACCCGCCTGGTCGGCGGCGGCGAGTACTTTGGGTTTATCCAATAAAATCACACGACCTGCTTCGACGGCCAGGGCCGTTCCGCCATGGGCTTTGAGCATGTCGATGGTGCCCGTGCCGATGGTGGGCACATCCAGCCGCATGTCCTGCGCCGGCTTGGCGGTTTTGATCAGCACCCAACCCTTGCTGCGACACAATTCCCCCGCACGGCGAATCATCGCATCCGTGCCTTCGATGGCTTCGACCGCGATCACTTCACGGTCCTTGACCACGATGGCCTGACCGATGTCCAGTTCGCCCAGTCGTCGGACGATGGGTAAACCAAAGTCGATGTCGGCCTGTGCCTGCGCGGTGGGGGCCTGACGGGTGAGCTTGCCGACGCTGGCCAGGTGATCGGGAATGTAGGGTGTCAGGTCGATGAGGTTGACTCCGGCGCGTGCCAGTTCGTCGGCCAGGCTGCGCAGCATTTTGTCGGTTCGCTTGTCATGACGCAAGGTGAAAAACCAGAGTTTGGCCGCCCGCCAGTCGGGCAGATCACGCAGGTATTTCAGCGGATCATACATGCGCGTTTTTTGCACCCGACCCACCAGTATCGCTTTGCTGGCCTGGCCCCGATGCACCAGCTTGATCCAGCGTGCTAACCGCGTGATGCCCGCTTGGTCGTAATGGTCGCACACCGAGGCAAAGGCTGGGTCAACGTGGCCGGCCAAACCCACACCGATCACCGGGTGACCGGCGGCGTGCAAACCCTCGGCAGTGATGATCGGCAAACGCCCTCCCCCGGCAATGATGGCGATGGGTTCCTTCATGACCGGCATTTTATGAAATGTTTGAACGTAAAGGATGGGTTTAACGAGCCGCCCAGTCACAAACATTTTTACAAAGCACCGCGGGTTGCCACCCGCGGCTATGCAAACAAAGACCGATTCTTCGTAGCCGCGGATGGCAATCCGCGGGTATGATACGGACAACGTTCAAGTCGGTATTGACTGTTAAGCGGCTTCAAGCCAACATCGGCTGCGGTTGGGCGGCGGGTTTGGCGATGGTTTGCTGACGGATTTTGTCCTGCAAACGCATCAGGCCTTCGATCAGTGCTTCAGGACGCGGGGGGCAGCCGGGGATGTAAACATCGACAGGCACGACCAGGTCAACGCCTTTGACGACGTGGTAGCCGTATTTGAAATAGGGTCCGCCACCGACGGTGCAGGCGCCCATGGCCATGACGTACTTGGGTTCGGGCATTTGGTGATACAGCCGACGTAAACGTGAGGCCATTTTATAGGTGACGGTGCCGGCGACGATCATGAGGTCCGCCTGCCGAGGGGTGGCACGAAAGGCCCCTGAACCGAATCGGTCGGCATCGTAACGACTGGCGCCAAAGTCCATCATTTCAATGGCGCAGCACGCCAGGCCGAAGGTCATCGGCCAAAGGCTGTTGCGACGAGCCCAGTTGATCGCCCAATCGACACTGGTGACGATCAACCCTTCCTCAAAACGATTTTCAATCCAGCTCATACATTTTTCCGTCGTGTCAGGCAGGCCATTGGGTGGTTCACAAACCACTTGTTATCATCATAGTCCATCATAACGCAGCGCCCGGTTGTCGTGTGCATTTGTCGGTGAACGTTTCATCTGCGAGCAGCAACCCATGACCTATCGAGCAGTATTGCTGGGGCTTTTGTTGGGGCTGGGGGTGTCGGGGCTTACCTATTACAACGACTGGGTCATTCATCAGACGTACCTGATCGGCAATCATTTGCCGGCGTCGGTGTTCGGGGTGGGTATGTTGTTGCTTATTTTGTCGGGCCTGATGTGGCGCGGGGGCCGGGGGCGTCCGTTTACCGCGGGTGAAATTGCGGTGGTGATTGCCCTG
>CAYRTH010000185.1:0-5123 GCA_964427135.1 uncultured Phycisphaeraceae bacterium | reverse complement strand
TAGAGCAGTTTGCGTAATTATTTGATCAGCAGTTGGGGCTATTCCGTCCCCTCTCCCTCCGGGAGAGGGGGTTTAAAAATGACGCGAATTGCTCTAACCAGCACGCCGACGCAAAGCGTCCGCGCTAAACATTTCATTTCACTCGACCACTCGACATCACCCACCTGTGCCTGATGATCCACCCGCACCATTGAGGCCTGCAAGTGCAGCCCCTTGTGCCTGCAAGCGTGAAAGGGTCAGTTCCATCGCGTTGAACTGCTGCTGATAGCGCTGCTTTTTGGCGGCCAGTAACGTGTCCATCGCCTTGATACGGTCGTTGTTGAGTTTGATTTCCCGGTTGATCGAGTCGGTGCGTGACTGCACGGTGCCGTTGGTGCTGTCGGTGATGCCGTCCACCAGTTCTTTGAAGCGCACGCCCAGCCCCGCAGCGGTGGTGGTGGTCGTACCATCGACGCTGCTGGTTTGTCGAAACGTCAAAAGTTGCAGCACTGCCTCACGATCAGTCTGCAAAGCCTGCGTGAAAGTCGATTCGTTGAATTGCAGCCGAGCACCGCTGCCCACGCGAATGCCGATCTGCGTCAGGGCGTTGAACTGCCCCGACACTTCGCTGCTTCGCCGATTGAGCATGCCAAACAGCGAGGAGCGAATGCGTCCGACGGTTGAATCGCCAAGCAGCAGCCCGCGCACCTGCGTTTCACTGTTATACGTGTCGTATTTGTTCAGCGAATCGATCACCCCGTTGAAGGCATCCACCATCGACTTGATCGACTTGGTGATGCTCGCATCATCGCGGGTGATTGCCAGTTCGACCGGGCTGTTGGACGTGCCTTTCAAATCAATGGTCACACCGCTGATCACGTTCGACAGCGTGTTGGTGGTCGAGGTGATCGCAATCCCCTGAGCCGGGTCCGAGGCTCCGTAAAACACCACCGCATCGCGCCCCTGTGACAGTGTGCTCATACCAAAGTTCAAGCCGCCATCGTCAAAGGTGAACGCGCCGGCCGAGCCTGCCTTGTTGGCCGTCAGACTCAAACGAAACGGGTTCAAGGGCGACCCATCATTCACAATCGCCGCCCGCACGTTTAGCCCCGCCGCATTGATTTTATCCGCCACATCGCGCAATTTTTCCGTACCATCGAGCGTGATGGTTTTTTCAAAGCTGCCGTTGAGCGCCGCCCCTGCACTGGCCGCACTGCCCAGTAACCCCAGTTCACGAGCGGTGCTCGAACCATCTTCCTCGACCTTGATCGCCGTCGTGCCCGGGCCGTTGTCTTCAATCAAAATGCCGTCGCCGTTGTCGTTGATGCGTGCGGTGATTTCCAACCCGCGACTGTTGATGCTGCGCAGCAAATCACCGATCGTCACCACACCGCTGGATGTGGCATCGACCGCAGCACTGATGCCCCGTGAATCGGTGATACGAAATCGACCGCGGGTGATGCCCGTGCCGCCGTTCAAACTGTCAATGCGTGTGCCCTCGGAAATGTAACGCAACTGCAAATTGCCCGACCCGATGACATTGCCCGCCACACTGGTTCCATCTGCCAAGCCCAAATCGTCAGCCCCGCTGCCGCTGATGGACAGGTTGCCTGATCCGCCGGTGGTATCGGTCAGTTGAATGCCGTTGCCCGCCTGATTGAGTGTCGCAACGATTCTGCCTTCGTTGCCTGTTGCGCCGTTGATGCGTGACAACACTTGCGACACGCTGATGGCGCCGGTCAGGTCGATGTTGCTGATGTTGCTGCCGTCGCGGGTGGTGATGCTGAACAGTCCCAAACTCGCGCCATCGCCCCCGCCCAAGTTACTCACCAGTTTGGTGTTCAACCCCGAAAGCAACCGTTGACCATTCACATCGCCCGTGGCGCCGGTGGTGGTCAATCCCAAATCACGTGCCGAGTTACCCGCGATATCCAGCGGCGCTCCGCCGACGTAGTTGATTTTCAATCCGGTGCGGTCGGCGTTGAGTTCCGCGGTGACCAGTTTGCCCCCGGCGCCATCTTCATTCCCCAAACCATTGTTGATGGTGCTGATCACATCGCCCAAGGTGCGGGCTGCGTTCAAACTCACGGAAAAACTTTGCGTGCCGTTGTCAAAGGTCAGGTCGAGTCCGCCGGTGCTGTCCATGCCGTTGCCATCGTTCAAACTCGACAGCAGCGAACTTTCCGACAGGTAATTGATCACCGAGCCGGTCAGCGTCAGCGGGTTGCCATCGGTATCGGTCGCCAAACCCAGACTGGTTGCCGTGTTGGTCGAACCGATGTTTTCGACTTTCAACGTCCCGACGCCGCCGGATTGATCGGTCAGTCGCAAGCGATCACCATCGACGGCTGCGATGACATTGATACCGCTGGTGTTGTTGATGGTTTCCAGCACATCATTGACCGTCACCGCTTTGCTCAAATCGACCGTGGCCACATTGCCGCCGCGATCGGTGATGCGAATTTTGCCGCGTGTAACGCCCGCTCCGCCGTTGAGGTTGACCAGGTTGGTGTCACGATCCAGCCGAGCTGCCGCCGGTTCAAAACTGAGTGTGCCCGTGCCGACGTTGGTGGTGCTTTGATCCGCAAAGCCGCGCGACAATGATTGTTGCGTGGTGACCAGCCTTGATACGTTGAAGTTGTAAACCCCCGGGGCTGCCGAGGTCGATGAAGTCGCGGTCAAAACACTGGTATTCGAACTCGTGGCTGCGGTGTTGCGAAAGGTATTCGTGTCGGTGACATTGCTCAGCGTGCTTTTGAGTGCCAAAAGCTTGGCGGTGATCTCGGCAAAGGCGGTGTTCTGCGATTGCAGCACCGTCACGCGTCGTTGCAGGATCGCCTTGGGCCGGGCATCGATGGCTAATAACTGGTCGATGAGCTGCGCGGTGTTGATGCCGCTGATCAGACCTGTGCCGACGGATATTCCACTCATAACCAGGCCTCCACAAGCCCCCGTCAGCCCTGCCCCGTGCGATTGGCGCAGCATGGGCATTATCGGGCATCGCCCAACTCTTTTGATCGGCTGTTTAGGATGGGGGACTTGAGGTAAAAACGGTGCAAGCGCAGGGCCGCCGCAGTCACTCCACATCACCCGCTTTCCCGCTCTCCAAAACAAAGCGCTCGATTCTTTCGTTTGCCTTAACCCACAAAGATGACCCATGGTCTTTGATCGACCTGTTTGCACCGCAGAGAACGCGGAGAACGCAGAGCAGCATGGTGCTGGGGGCTTGGAGTTGGTGGCTGGGTCAAATCGCATCCACGGTGAATTTGCCCAGTCCCTGGCCACGAGAGCAGTTTGCGTCATTATTTGATCAGCCGTGGGGGCTATTGCGTCCCCGCTCCTGAAGGGAGAGTCGAAGACCTCGCCGTGGCGAAGCTGAGGGTGAGGGCGTCGTTTATGTTTGCATGATGCTTGATTTACACGATAAAAATGCTTGCGCCCTCACCCGGCCTCGGTCGCCGCGGCGACACTCGGCCACCCTCTCCCGGAAGGAGAGGGGGTCTAAAAATGACGCGAATGGCTCCAGCCACTTTGTATTCTCGGCGCTCTCTGCGTCCTCTGCGGCAAATGGTTTCCTTCTGACCCTTCCGTTGGACGCTACTTGGTATTCTTCAGGTTTGCATGACGCAACTTGGTTTTCCGGTTGATTCTCTTCTTGGCGTCTTGGCGTCGATGGCCTTGTTTGGTTCTCGACTTCTTCGCGGCTTCATGACCAACAACAACCAGCGGCGGAAGATGTAAACTCATTCAACAACGATCAGGTAACTCAGAGGTTGTCATTCGAAACCGCCCATGCCACGCATCAAAGACTTCGCCATCGTGTTGCGGGAAAGCGACTGGTCGGAAACCAGTCAGGTGGTGACGCTCTTATCGATCGAACATGGCAAATTCCGCGGCCTGGCCAAGGGTTCCAAACGACAATCGCCCTCCAACATCGCCCGCTTCTCCGGCGGCATCCAGCCCCTCACCCGTGGGCAAATCGTCGCCAGCCTCAAGCCCGTCACCGGCTTGTCCACGCTCACCGAGTGGGACCTGCTCGATCCCTACCCCCATCTCCGTCACCACTGGCCCACGTTGCAACTGGCCTGGTATGCGGTGGACCTGGCGCATGGGCTGCTCCCCGAACATGAACCGCACCCGCAGGCTTATGACGCATTGTCCTTGCTGCTCACACAATTGACCCTCACGGACCAAGCCGGGGCGAGTTTGCTTTTGTATCAATGGTCGATGCTGGCAAGCTGTGGTTATGCACCCCGGTTGCAGATGGAATCGTCCCTCGTGCCAAGCAGTCATCCAACGACCCAGGGAACCCTTTGGTTTGATCCACAGGCGGGGGGGGTGATGTCGGAGGCACAGGTTGCTGATTCGCGTGCGGTCGCTTTGCGAGCAACCCAGCCAACCGCTCACCGGGACGATCCGGGTATTGGTCCCTGGCGGGTGCGCAGCGAAACCGTGCAATTGCTTAAAACCCTGGCGGAAACGGGTTCACTGCCCAATCACATGAAAACGGATCATCATGCCCTGCAACGCGCCAATCGGCTGCTCTGTGCTTATGCAAGGCACATTCTGGACAGGGAACTGCCGACGATGGGGGCGATTCTGCGCGACCATGGCAAATCGTAACGAGCTGTAAACCAAGGGGATACGTCAAAATGACAGGGCAATGCCCCCAGCCACGAGTCCCGCGATCGACAAGCCCAGCACCAGGGGCAATTGCAGGATAAACCCGACGGGCAGGGCCACGAACGCCAGCACCATCGCCCCGGCTACCAAGATGCCGCCCCATCCACGCACACCGCTTCCCTCCTGGGTTGAAGCACGCGCTTTGGAACCAGCCATAAATACCGCCTTTCATCATCGCACGGGTGTTCTCCCCGACACCTGTGCTGCGTTCCCTGATCTCCGTGCCACAATACTGCAAAAAACGTGCCCGCTTAAAGGATGTTGTCATCCCATTGTACCAAGCCGGGGCTTACCGTCCAATAACAATCATCGGCTCAACGGGGGGGGGTAATGATACACGAAATCAGTAATGAAGGCGATGTGGTGAAGTGGTGATCATTTCGGCCTCCACGCCTGAACTTCATGTCCGCGACGCTTCATTGTGCAAGGATCGCACTTGTCATGACCACGCCTGAACTTCA
>CAYRTH010000184.1:0-5170 GCA_964427135.1 uncultured Phycisphaeraceae bacterium | reverse complement strand
GCGAAAGCGATGGCAATCACGATGAACAACGTGTGACACTGGCGGGGGCACAGACGATGTGGCGGCCAGGGGATCGATGGCGTGAATTGGCCGACGGACGAGGTTGGCGTGTGACGCAAGTGAATTGTCGTTGGCCGGGGGGCGAGGTCGGCATGAACAGTGGAACGCAGGCGACGCGCACCTTTGGGCCGACGACGGAACTGGTGTGTGTGAGGATGAAAGGAGGGTGACCCATGCCGGAGGAAATGATTCCAAGTTTGGCGCAGTTCGGGGTGGCGGGGTTGATGGGCGCGCTGTGGGTGTGGGAACGGTTTTACTCACGACGACGTGAACGGCAACTCACGGAAATTCATGAACGGATGATGCTCGAACGCGAACACTTGCAGGTGCTGATTCAACTGGTGCAGAAGAACACCGCCGCCATCGAACGGTTTGATCGCACCCAAACACAACTGGTGAATTTGCTGGAGAAGGTGAACCATGACAAACACAACCGTGCAGCGTGAAACCAACGGATTTAAACAGGTGACAGACATGTCGGTGCGGGCGGGTTGCCTGATCGGGCTGATGAGCCTGGTGTCGGGTTGCGGTTCGCCCCCGGCGGTGACGGCGCTGCTGCAGGCCAGTCAGCGCGCCGTGGCGATGGAAGTGACAGCCCAGCAAACCGATTTGGTGCGGGATGCACAGATGCAGGAAGAACGCCGGGCGGCGCTCAGCGATGGGTTTGAAATGGACTTGGTGCAACGCGCCACACTCGATGCGGCATGGGTGCGGTCGGCAACGCAGGGGTATGTGGCTGCGATGGTGGAACTGACCCGCCATGAGGAGGCACTCAAGGCACAACGGTTGCAGCGCATCGACAATTTGCAGACCGCACAACAGGCGCAACTTCGCGCGTTGCAGTTGCTGCAAATGCAGGATCAATGGTTGCAGGGCACGCTGGGGCTGGACCTTTGGCGACTGGAACAGTCACGACTGGTCATGGAACAGAGGCGCTGAAAGCAAAAGTGCCAAGGCCAACGGTTGGATGAATGGCCACGATGATCACCCTTTTTCGGAGGACATTGAATGAACCCCCCTGCAACGACAGCTTTGCGTGAACTGGTGAGCGCCCGTATTCATCAACGTTTTGACGATTGGGCGAAGGAACACCCGCATTTGGCGCGGGCGATCGATCGCACGAAAATGATCGAGTCTGCGGTGACACGGTTGCGTGATGACCCGGAGTTTCAACAAGCCTTGCGTGAGGCCGACCTCAATGAACAACAACTGATGCTGGCGAGTCGGGCGCTGGAAGTGGTGGAACGGTGGGTGCGCAGGGTGTTGACAGGGTGAATTGAGAGGTGTTCAAGTGGTCGAGGTCATGTCGAATTTCGAACATGAAAAACTTGACAGGTCATTTGTATATTCACGCCTGATCTTCGTTGTCGTCAACGAAGATCAGGTTTTTTGTTGACGACAATGTCGCGGCGGCGAGACAGATTGGGGCAAGCCAGGTGTGCGTGCGTGATCCTGATCTTGCTTGAGGACAAGCAAGATCAGGCGTGAAGCCAGGGTGATAAGCGAATCATTCATTTTGAAACGCAAGCCTGCTATGCTGACACATCATGAACCAACATCCTGATACAACAAGGCGGGCGGGGTTGCGGGTTGGAACAGGTCGCGCGATGGTACTGGGGTTGTGCATCAGCAGCGTGTTGTTGCTGACGGGTTGTCAATGGAAGGGCGGGCCGGGGGCGAGCACGACGCCCAGTGATGGCCAGGGCACGATGGCAACCGGTGATTCAACTGGGGCGTGGCAACCGCAGCCGGTGGTGATGCGCGTTTTTCCGGGTGGCGGTTTGCGACAACAAAACGGTCAATGGCAACTGGAAGTGCGGCTCGAATTGCTCGATGCGATGGGCGATGCGGTGAAAGCATCGGGCGAATATCGTTTTGAATTATTATCACGGTTTCGACTGGGGGAAGCAGCCGGTGGCGACCGTTTGGCGGAGTGGGAGGTGGCGGTGCTGAGTTTGGAGCAGCATCGCAAACGTTATGACCCGATCACGCGGACGTATGAGTTCACGTTGAATTTGGAGGCTGTGCCGCCGGTGGATGAACCCATGCTGATGACGGTGATATTTGCACCGGTGCAGGGCAACCGGCTGAGCGGTCGCGCCAAGGTGGGTCAGCGCGGACTGACAACGGTGGAATGATTTTTAATGTTTGCCGGCAATGCTTCGTAGCGGCGCAGGCATCAAACCCAACTTGATTCCGACACCGCAACACTTCATCAGGCGACCTTGGAAATCTTTTGCGTGAATAGTTCGCGCACGCCTGCAACGGTCAGCGGTTTGGCGAAAAAGTAACCCTGCCCTGCATCGCATTCGAGGGTTTGCAGTTGCACAAGCTGATTGCGGGTTTCGATGCCCTCGGCCACCACGTGCATGTTGAGGTTGTGCGCCAGGGCGACGATGGCCTGCACCACTGCCGGGTAGTCGCGACGTCGTGCCAGGTTGCCCACAAAGGCGCGGTCGATTTTCAAACCGTCCAACGGCAGACGATGCAAATAACTCAGTGATGAGTACCCGGTGCCAAAGTCATCAATGTCCACCTTCACCCCGATGGCGCGCAGGCTTTGCAATTGCACACCCGCCAGTTCGGGGTTGGTCATGATGGCGCTTTCGGTGATTTCCAGATGCAATTGTGCGGGACGGATGCCGCCATCGACAATCGCCTGACGAACGAATTGCACCAGGTTGTCCTGGGCGCAGAGCTGACGCTGCGACAGGTTGACATGCATCGCCAGTTCCGCTGCCTCGGGGTGGGTTTTGCACCATTGCCCCAACTGGCGACAGGCTTCTTCCACCACCCACTTGCCCAGCGGAACGATCAGGTCGGTTTCTTCCGCCAGGGGGATGAAATCGTTGGGCGAAACATAACTGCCATCGCCGCGCGACCAGCGCACCAGTGCTTCCAGCGCCAGCACCTTGCCGCTTTCAAGCTCGAAAATCGGCTGATAGTGCAGCTCAAACTGCTGACTGTCGATGGCACGGCGAAGGTCCTGTTCCAGCAGCATGCGCTGGGCCGCCTGCACGTGCATGGCCTGATCGAAAAATTCATACCGCCCACGACCGTTGGCCTTGGCGCGGTACATCGCTGTGTCGGCATCACGCACCAGGGCTTCAGTATCGGTATAGCGCGGGTCGCCGAACACCACCCCCATGCTGGCGCTGGTGAACACATCGTGGTCGTCAATCTTGAAATGCAGACCATCATCCGGGTGCAGCCGACTCAGTAGGTTGCGCATGATTGCCAGCGAAGGCATCTCTTCAAACAAGACCATGAACTCATCACCACCCTGTCGTGCCACCACGAATGAATCCGACGACAACTCCTGTTCCTGCAGCAGCACCCGCAATTTTATCTGCAGTTCGCCCGCAGCGTGTTGGAGCATTTTGTCCCCGATACTGTGACCCAGGCTGTCGTTGACGTTTTTGAAATGGTCCAGATCGAGGAACAGCACAGCAAACTGATAGTCGTTGGTTTTTTGTGCCTGTTCCAACCGTTTCTTCAGGCGTTGCTGAAACAGCACACGGTTGGGCAGACCGGTGAGGGAATCGTGCATCGAGTCGTGCAGCGAGCGCATCTCGGCGAGCTTGCGCTGGGTGATGTTGTGATGCACGACCACGGCATACACCTGGCCATCGCGCTCGAAGCGCGTGACCCGCATGAGGAACCAGCGTTGTTCGTTGGGGGCATGGCAGGGGTATTCGATTTCAAAATCCGCGCGGCAGCCCTTGAGCAATTCACTCAGTTGCTGGGCGACTTCCCTGGCCTGGGGCAGGGCTTCACCCTGCACCCCTTGGCAGAGCATCAGGTAATTGGTGCCCAATCCGCCGGTGGGGTCGGGGCATTGGTTTTCAGTGGCGAAGCTGCGCCAGGCCTGATTGACATCGATGATCGTGCCGTTGTGATCGAGGATGCACAGATGGGTCGGCAGGGTGTCCAGCACCGAGCGCAGAAAACCGCGTGATCGTTCCAAAAGGTCGTTCATCTGTATCTGCGGCCGACGACAACTCAGCAGCATCACCCCGCCGGTAGCGCCTTCGCCCAAAGGTAACGGGTTGAAGGTGATTATCACCGGTTGGGGCGTACCATCGGCCCGGCGAAGTGTCAGTGGTGTCGGACTGGTCAGGTGACGCGCCTGTGAGATTGTGCACATCAGCGACCCGGCGGTATCGGGCGCATAGGCATCAGCAATCAAACAATTGTGAATAGTCTGACCGATCAGCAGCGGCGCAGCACAACCAAACAATTCGCCTGCCGCCGGGTTGGCGTAGGTGATTTGCCCATGTCGACTCAATCCCAGCACACCGTGGCTGACGGCTGCGAGCAATTGGCTTTCATGGCGAACGCGTTGTTCTTCCTGATGTCGGGTTTTGCGTGACGTGGTCATATCACGACCATGAATGAACAGACCCTGCTGATTGGGGGTGACATCAAAGGCATACCAGCGGTCCTGGCGCGGAAAATAATCCTCCACCTGCACATGCGTGTTTTGGTTGAGTGCCCTTTGAAACGCAGCGAAAATCGGACTGCCCAGCGTCTGCGGCAGACTTTGCCAAAAGTCGGATTGAATCAGTGTGTCACGCGATCTGCTGAACAATTCCGCTGCGGCACTGTTGAGGTAGGTGATTCGCCATTGACAATCCAATTGCATCACCGGCTCGGACAGCGCTTCCAGAAAATCGCCTTCTGGTAACGCAGCGACCCCGGACGCAAGCTTGAGGTTGGCTTTGGTTTCCGCCGGCTTGTGCATACAACACCATCCGTGTGCTTCGACACGCTTCCCCCCGACGAAGGTTTCGGCCCTCCCGTCACTTACATCGGCATAAACCGGGGGTGACTGTGGTGATATGAATTTCGAATTTCAGATTGCGAATTTCGGATTTATCAAGCCGGGAACGAGACCGATAGGTTGAGGGCCCGGGTATGTTTTGGTCCAAAGTCCAAAGTCACGGATGGTATTTGACCTTGGCCATTGGACCTGTGACTTTGGACGCGCCAGATACCCGGGCCCTCATCGCCCCCGGGGCGGCGATTCGTTCCCGGCTTGTCTTCAAATTCGAAATTCGAAATCAGTACTGTCCGGTTAGAAGTCGAATAGTGACAATTGGTTACGATT
>CAYRTH010000183.1:0-5246 GCA_964427135.1 uncultured Phycisphaeraceae bacterium | reverse complement strand
CGACGCCGATGAAAAAGGGGGCCTGCGATGCGGTGATGATGGTGCTGGTGCTTTCGTATGTGGAGGATCCGGGCGCAGTGTTGCGGGAAGCTGGGCGCATTTGCAAACCAGGGGGCAGGGTGGTGGTGACGGATTTGCAGGAACACGACCGGGAAGATTTTCGCAGACAATGGGGGCAACAGTGGATGGGTTTTTCAGCCGATGGGTTGGAAACATGGTTGAAGGATGCGGGTTTTGGTCGCATGAAAATTCGAACGCTTGCACCGGAAACCCAGGCCAAAGGCCCGGCACTTTTTTCGGGAGTGGGGGTGAAGGAGTGAGGAAGTGGTCGAGTGGCCAAGTGGCCAAGTGAAATACACGCCCTCACCCTACCCTTCGCCACGGCGAATTTTCAACTCTCCCGGAGGGAGAGGGAACGGAAAATGGCCAAGTGGCCAAGTGAAGGAATGGGATTTGAAAGTTAGCGCCGCGATTGATCGCGTCTGATCGGAGTGGTTGATCGATATTTTGGGAATGGGTTCATGGTTGCATCGGTGATTGTTATTTAAAAAACATCCTGATCTTCGTCGCGGACTTCGAAGATCAGGCGTGAAAGAATCGTACTTGGCTTGTTAGAAAGAATCGCCCTTGGCTTGAAAGAAAATTGACAAACCGTGTTACTTATAAGGAGATTCACATGACCGCGACGATGACCCGACCGACGAAAAAGACCAATGGCAAGACCACTGGCTTTGATTTCAAAGTGGCGGACCTTTCATTGGCGGAATGGGGACGCAAAGAAATCGAACTGGCGGAAAAGGAAATGCCCGGACTCATGGCCTGTCGCAGGGAATACGGTCCGCAGAAACCGTTGCGCGGTCAACGCATCATGGGTTCGCTGCACATGACGATTCAGACCGCAGTACTCATTGAAACGCTGGTCGAACTGGGCGCGGATGTACGCTGGTGTTCGTGCAATATTTTCAGCACGCAGGATCACGCGGCGGCAGCGGTGGTCGTCGGCCCGAAGGGTACGGTGCAAAACCCCAGGGGCGTGCCGGTGTTCGCATGGAAGGGCGAAACGCTGGAGGATTACTGGTGGTGCACGGAAAAGGCGCTGGACTTTGGGACCACGGCCAACGGTTCATGGCAAGGCCCGACGCAAATCGTGGACGACGGCGGCGATGCCACGCTGTTTATTCATAAAGGGTATGAGTACGAAGAAGCGGGCAAAGTGCCTGATGCATCGACGGCGGACAATGAAGAGTTCGCCATTATTTTGAAACGACTGGCGACGCTGTTCAAAAAGAACAAGACGGTGTGGCACAAGGTGGCGGCGGAGTGTCATGGTGTGTCGGAAGAAACCACCACGGGCGTGCACCGGTTGTATGACATGATGAAGCAGGGCAAATTGTTGTTCCCCGCGATCAATGTCAATGATAGTGTCACCAAAAGCAAGTTCGATAATTTGTATGGTTGCCGACATTCGTTGATTGATGGCTTGTTCCGCGCCACGGACGTGATGATGAGCGGCAAGGTGGCGGTGGTGTTTGGCTATGGCGATGTGGGCAAGGGTTGTGCCCAGTCGTTGCGCGGGCAGGGCGCGCGCGTGATCATCACGGAAATCGACCCAATCTGCGCGCTGCAGGCGTCGATGGAAGGGTATCAGGTGCTGACGATCGAAGATGTGCTGGACTCGGCGGACTTTTTCATCACCACCACGGGCAACTGCGACATCATCAACGTCGAACACATGCGCAAGATGAAGGACGGCGCGATCGTCGGAAACATCGGCCACTTTGACAATGAAATTGATATGGCCGGGCTGCACAAACTCGCCAAGGCCAACAAGGTGACGCGCACCAATATCAAGCCTCAGTATGACAAGTGGACGTTCAAGGATACAGGTCGAAGCGTGTTAATTCTGGCCGAGGGTCGGCTGCTGAACCTGGGTTGTGCGACCGGGCATCCGAGCTTTGTGATGAGCAACAGCTTCACCAACCAGACCATCGCGCAGATTGATTTGGCGCTTTCCAACAAAGGCCAAGCGACGCTGTCAGGGGTGAAGTATGAAACCGGCAAGGTGTATGTGCTGCCCAAAAAGCTGGATGAAAAGGTGGCACGCCTGCACCTGGAACCGCTGGGCGTGAAGCTGACCAAGCTGAGCAAAAAGCAGGCGGACTATATTGGTGTGTCGGCGGAAGGCCCTTACAAGAGCGATCACTATCGATATTGAGGAAGTGGCCAAGTGGGCAAGTGGCCAAGTGAATTTCGAATTTCGGATTTGGAATTTCGAAATGACGGAATCAAGCCAAGGACGAGGAACGAAGTGACGAGGACTTGGGTATTTTGGTGAAGTTGATCGGTGAATCGGTTGAAGCAAGTAGTCCAGTAGTGAGATTAAATGATTGTCTTTCAACGCCCAGGCATGGCCATTGCCTGGGCTTTATCATTTTTTGCAATAGGGTTGATATCACTGGGCGGGGTCCGGTTTGGGGGTACAATGAATGTCACGTAGCTTTGATTCGTACAAGCCGGGTGAAGGAGGCTGGTCATGAAAGTTGTGGCACTTCACGGACTCACCGCAGGCAAACTTGGCGGTATGGTGATATTGAGTGGTGTTGTCGCGGGGGTGATGGTCAGTTCTGCTGTCGGGTTTGAAATCAACAATGTCATGCCGATGTCGCTGGATTTGCCGAGGTTGAACATCATTTTGAGTCCGACGATCAACCCAGCCGATGCGCTGATTTTCACCGATGCGTTGGATGAACCGGGGCAGACGTTCACCGCTTTTGCAGACACCGGCGCCAGTGGGTTGCTGCTGGATGGTTCGATCATGGCGTCGCTGATCAATTACGCTTCAAATCCCGATTTATTGCACCGGGTCAATGGCAATGTGGTGCAGTTTTACGATGTCGGGGTGGGCGGGTCGGAAGCGTTCGATGTGTCGGCTGCGTTTTATGTCGGTGTGGCCAACAACCCGCTGGCGGGCGACCCCAATACCGGGGTGGTGGACCCGGCCAGTTTCGTGATGACGCCGATAATGCACCGGTTGCAGGTGAGTCACACGGGCGGCGCATCATCGATGTTTGGCTCGAATCCGCTGAATGTTTTTGGTATGCCGATTTTGGCGGGCAAGGTGCTGGTGATTGACAATCGACCGATCAACGCGGCTGCGCCCCTGGTGAGTAACCTTGGTGATTTGCTGGCGGCAGCGCTGGCGGGCGAAGATTTAACAGGGGGTGGTTCACCCGGCGGCAGCACGTTGGACCTGGCACTGCACACAAGTTTGCATCAGCCCGGTGACAGTGCGATACCCACGACCAATCGGCATGTGCAACTGACTTACGCATCATTTGAGCCGTTCACTTTCATCGACCCCAACGAAGCACAAGGGGCACAGCGGCCGTCGATGCAAGCCAACCCGTTCGTTGGTTGGAACCCGATCGTTGGCAAACAAACCGGTGACCCGGCTGGTGTGAAAGTTGAGCGTAATGGTTCGCTGTTTGAAGGTTCATTTTTACTGGACACCGGGGCTTCGATCAGCATGATTTCAAGTCAGATCGCACAGGCCCTGGGGGTGTTGGTCACGGCTGACGGGTTGGTGTATGCCGACACGGGTGAGCTGGTGACAGGGCAGTTCAACACAACCATTGGCGGGGTGGGCGGCAGCAAAAAGGTTTTTGGGTTTGTGGTCGATGCGCTGACCTTGCCGACGGTCGAAGGCGAGCCGATCAGGTTCATCAACGCCCCGGTGTACGTGGCGGACATTTCCGTGCAGCGCACTTTGGCGGGGGGCAATACCCAGGTGATCACACTCGACGGCATACTGGGCATGAACCTTCTGTCGGCTGGCGCCAATGTCAACAGCGATGTGCTGGGGTTTGATCCGTCGGATTTCATGAGCACGATCAACCAGACGGAATGGGACCTGATGAACGATCCGACGGGCGACCCGCTTTTGCTTTTGGAAAGTGCGTTTGCAGGCGGCGCGCTGCTGGAACTGGTCAATGCTTTTATGAACGGGATACCGACGTCAGCTTCGCCGATCGAATGGCTGGTGATCGACAATCAGGCGGGCGTGATGGGTTTGCAGATCGTGCCGGAACCGCTGTCGCTGGGGTCGTTGCTCGTGATGGGCGGAGGGATGTTGATGCTGCGACATCGGCGTGAACGGATGTGATGCGGTTCGTTCAAGTTGATTGAACATTTTTTTGAAGCCGTTGATTATTTAGCCCCCGGTCATTGACCGGGGGTTAAGTGTTAATTGGTCCGCGCGGTATGATACGACTCCGTGTTGATGTTTGAACTTCACCATAAATCACGAGGCTTTTATGACCACGCTGGCGCTGCTTGGTGTCGCACATATTCATACCCCCGCCTTTGTGAAAATGATCAAAAATCGCCCGCAGTTTTCGGTCAAGTATGTTTGGGACCCGACCCCGCAGCGAGCCGAGCGCTGGGCCAATGAACTGGGTGCCAAGGTGATCAGCAGCCCCGCCAAAGCCTTGAGCGATGATGCGGTGCAGGGCGTGGTCATTTGCTCGGAAACGTTTCGTCACAAAAAACTGGTGGAAAAAACCGCTGCTGCGAAAAAGCATTTGTTCGTGGAAAAACCCATGGGCATGGGCGCCAAGGACAGCCTTGCCATGGCGGATGCGATCAACAAAGCCGGGGTGATTTTTCAGACCGGTTATTTCAACCGAAGTAATGCCCATTTTCGGTTCATTCGGGAACAGGTGCAGGCGGGCAACCTGGGCACCATCACCCGTATTCGTGGCTGCAATGTGCACAGCGGCGCGATTGGCGATTGGTTCAAAGCCAAGCCCGAAAATCTGTCGGAAGAATGGCGCTGGATGGCGGCCCCGACCCAATCCGGCTGCGGCGGATTTGGTGACCTGGGCACGCACCTGCTGGACATCATGATATGGATCATGGGCGATGTCGCAGCCGTCACAGCGGATATCAAGTCAGTCATTGTGCGTTATGAAAACTGCGACGAAACCGGCGAAGCGATGATCAAATTCAAGAACGGAACCATTGGCACACTCACCGGTGCCTGGCTGGATCATGAAAACCCGATGCCGCTGTTGGTATCAGGCACCGAGGGGCACGCAGCGGTGATCAAGGGGCAGTTGTTTTTTAAGAGCACCAAGGTGACCGGGGCCGAGGGCAAGGAACCCTGGACGCAATTGCCCCCGGCTTTGCCCCACGCCTTTGAACTGTTTTTGGACGCACTGGAAGGCAAACAGGTGCCGCTGGTGAGT
>CAYRTH010000182.1:0-5378 GCA_964427135.1 uncultured Phycisphaeraceae bacterium | reverse complement strand
GAAATCATCCGGCCCTGAAGGGCACGGCGTCATGTCGCTGCGAACCGATAGTTTCATCACTCAATGATTGATGTGGCACCGCCGCCCTCGGCGGTGAAGTAATGGATAAAGGATGATGGATAATGGATAATGTACTGATCAGACGCGACAAGTCGCGGCGCTAACTGTCGAATACATTTCCGTCACTCGGCCACTCGACCACTTGGCCACTTGGCCACTTCCGCCATCACCTTCGTTTTCTTCGATCGCGCGGGTTGCCCCGGTCGCTCTTTTTTTCACGACTGCGCAGGGCTGCCGCCGCGCGACGATCATGCCGTGACATCACTTCCGCTTGTTCGCCTTCACCGCTTGCCCCGTCGGCTGATGATCCGCGACCATCATCATCCCCCCCAGCCCCACACCGGGCCATCGGACTGTCAGGGTCGGGTTGCTCGGCTCGCTGCGACCCATACACATTGCGCACCTGAGAACCCTGCGTCAGCCGGGCTCGGAATATCAAATCCGTCACCCGATCACGCACCAATCCGAGCATTTCCTGGAATTGCTTGGCACCTTCACGCTTGAACACAATCCGCGGGTCCTGCTCCGCATAGGCCCGCAGGCTGACCGAACCACGCAGTTGATCCATCAGGTACAGGTGGTCCTTCCATGCCGCATCCAAAATCGACAGCAGCACAAACCTTTCCAACTGCGTCAATTCCAGACGGAAGAACAATCGCCCTTTGTCGATCATCACCTGTCGTCGTTTGCTTTCATCCGCCAGTTCCTGCGCGGTCACTTCCATCATGAATCGTTCGCGTGTCCACTTGGCCAATTCCTCGACGTTGCCGCCATGCTTGGCCAGTGCTTCGTCCACCGCTTTTTCCAGCTTCCCTTCGTGAATCCATTGTTTCTGCGCGACTGCGAATTTTTCCCGCAACTGTTCCCGTGGCGTCTTCAAAACGTCTTCCGAGGGCAGTTCCATGTCGTAACGGTTCCACGCCCAGTTGGACAATTGCTGCGCCACCAGCGAACCGTTCTGCTGCGCCATCGAAAACGCCAGGTCCAGGATGTAATCCACCGGGTAACCCACTTCGCGCTCTCGATAGGCCGAGCGCGCCTGTTCCAAAATGAACGGCGTCAGCTTCTCCAGCGGCATTTTCGCCAGTTCCTGCGGCTCCAATGTGATATCGAACTTGGTCCGTGCCCAGTGCGCGATCTGCCCATAGGGGTACAACTTGTCCAAATACAACGCCAGGGGTTTCAAATCCTTCTTTTCCAACTGCGTCAGTGCTGCTTCCGTCAACTTCGCCTTCACCTCTTCCGGCGACATCTGCCTGAGTTGGTTGATCTTCAAATCCACCGAAAACCGGCTCATCGCCCACTGCGACAACCCGCGCAGGTCCCACTCCTCCACCGGTACATCCGCCGACATGTATTCGCCGATGGTCAGGTCCACCGTCTGCCTTGTGTCATCCCGTGCATTATCGAAAACGATACGTTCCAAAATACGGTAATTATCCTCGCGCAGTTTGTACGTCTCGATCATCACATCCAAATTCTGCACGCACCACTGACTGATCTGCCCCGGCACGTAATCCTTGTTCAAATACAAATCCACCGCATCCGCCACCGCATCGCCGATGTAGTCGAAAATCAACCGTTCAATGTTTTTACCTTCCAGCACATCCTGCCGAATCCCGTAAAAGTGGCTGCGCTGGTAATTGGCCACTTCGTCATATTCCAAAAGCTGCTTACGGGTTTCGAAGTTGCGTTCTTCGACCTTGCGCTGAGCGCGTTCGACGCTTTTGGTGATCCAGCGATGTTCGATGGCCACGCCTTCCTTCATGCCCAGTTTCGACAGCGCGGTCAGCACCGCCTTGTTGGCGAACAGTTTCATCAGGTCGTCTTCCAGACTGATGAAAAAGCGTGACGATCCGTGATCGCCCTGACGCCCCGCACGACCGCGCAATTGATTATCAATGCGTCGTGATTCGTGCCGCTCGGTGCCGACGATGTGCAAACCGCCCATTTCCTCGATGTTTTTGTACAGGTTCAACCGATGATGCGTGAACGTCGGCACACCGTCCAATTCACTCATGCACCGGTCCAAATCAAACTTGTCCACCTTGGCAGGGTCGTTGATCGTGTGCTGTTTCACCCACTGACGGCACAGCGCCAGCTTGATTTCATCATCGCCCAGGTTTTCCAGCTCAGTCGGCTTGTACCCCAGCACCATGCGTGCCTGATGACGGTATGACCATTTCAAAACTTCGTCATCGCTCATGTCCACCCTGGCTTCACGGGGCAGAATGTTGCGCAGTTGCCAGTGACGCACCAGGGCAGCCCGGTCGATGGCGTTGAGTTTGATGTCCGTGCCGCGACCAGCCATGTTGGTGGCGATCATCACAGCACCCAGTTCACCGGCATGAGCCACAATATTGCTTTCGCGTTCCGCTTCGCTCACCCTGGCGTTGAGCACTTCATGTTTGATGCCGTATTTTTTGCTGAGCATGCCCGACAACATTTCCGAATTTTCCACGCTGGTCGTACCCACCAGCACCGGCCGGCCGATGTCGTGCATCCGCTTGATTTCGTCCAGTATGTTGTTCCACTTGTCGCGGGTATTGACGAAAATCACATCGTCCAAATCCGCACGAATGCAGGGCATGTTGGTCGGTATCGACACCACTTCCAACGTGTAAATGTCCTGAAATTCCTGCGCCTCGGTCATGGCCGTCCCCGTCATGCCCGCCCGCCGTTTGTACAGCTTGAAAAAGTTTTGAATGGTGATCGTGGCCATGGTCTGGGTTTCCTGCTTGATCTTCACCTTTTCCTTGGCTTCGACCGCCTGGTGCAGACCATCGGACCATTGCCGACCGACCATCAGGCGACCGGTGAACTCATCGACGATCACCACTTCGCCGTTCTGAACCACATAATCCTTGTCCCGCTGATACACCGCATGGGCACGCAGCGAGTTTTCCAGCAGGTGCGGCATGTCCATGTTGTTGCCCACGTAAAACGAGCCGATGTTGGCAACCTTCTGTGCCTCGGCAATCCCATCGTGGGTCAGGTGTGCCGCCTTTTTGTCGCGTTCAACTTCATAAAACTGCGTGTGCCGATCGCGTGCTTCTTCCAACGTGGGCAGTTGCTGACGAAGCTGTTCCATTTCCGCCTTCATGGCCGGGATGGTCGCCTTGTCCGCTGTGTTGCGAATGTCCCCCTCCAACCCCTTCAAGCGCAGTTGCGCCTCGGTCAAACGCTGGTTGGCAGCGTCCCAGTCGCGCTGCTTTTGCATCAGGTGACGTGCCAACTGGTCGGCCAGTTCATAACGTGGCACATCCTCATGCGCCGGCCCTGAAATGATCAGCGGGGTGCGGGCCTCGTCAATCAAAATCGAGTCCACTTCGTCGATGATCACAAACTCGCGCCGACGCTGCACCTGTTCCCCCACCGACATCTTCATGTTGTCGCGCAGGTAATCAAAGCCGAACTCGCTGTTGGTCCCGTAAACCACATCACACAAATACGCCTGCTGCTTTTCCTCCGGCGGCTGCACATGAAACGGGTGAATCGCCCCCACCGACAGCCCCAGCCAATGATAAAACGGAAACACCCAGTCACGATCGCGCTGCACCAGGTAATCATTCACCGTCACCACATGACCATGCAGCCCTTCCAAACATGACAGGTAACAGGCCAATGGCGCGACGATGGTTTTGCCTTCGCCGGTCTTCATCTCCGAAATTTTGCCTTCGTAAAGCACCATCCCGCCGATGAGCTGCACATCAAACGGCCGGGCGCGAAACGGGGGCTTGCTAAGCGGATAAAGCTGACGCACCGCTTCGTAAATCGGCAGCGGAATATCAACTTGCATCCACCCAGCCACCGGCACCCGCCCCCCACCCATCACTGCAATCGGCGCTGCTGCGTCCATCTGCGCCTTGGTTTGTTGATACAACGGTTGCAAATCCGTCGGCAAAGTCGCCGGGTCAAACTTGTATGCCGGGTTGAAAATATTGCGAATGCCCACCGCCCGGTCCATCGCCTCCCGTGCCACCGCCAGGGCCTGGGGCAACAGGGTTGCCGGGCTTTCACCTTTGCTGATGCGATCGCGCATCACTTGCGTCTGCTCGCGCAACTGGGCATCGCTGTACTTGCGAACTTCCGGTTCCAAATCATTGATCTGCGCCACCCGCCGGTGGTAGCCCTTGAGTAACCGGTCGTTGCGGGAGCCGAACACTTTGGTGAACGATTTGCTGACAAAGGCGATAACCATGAACAACCTCAAAATTAGACAGGCTCAAACCCGGATGGGTGGCAAGCCTTGGTGAAGGATGAATCGTGATCGCACCACCACCGTTGTGACCATGCGGGTGCGGCGCGGGCAGTGACATTGACGTTAAAAAAAGGAGCTATGAATCGAAACGTTGCAGCAACGAACGTGAGTGAAAACACATTACGTAAGCGGCGGCGGCAGATTGACATGATGAGCGGCCAGCAACCGTTGTAACCCGCAGGTGTGTTGATGTTGATGTGGGTCGATGGTGCCGACCAGGTCACCCCGGCGAGGGTCAACCATCGTGGTTAAGTGGTTGCAGCACGGGGCGAAGTGGGTCAGCCACCAGTCAGGGGCCGGGTGAAAGCGAAACTGCCGGGCCGCCAGTTTGAGGTGACCCTTCCACTGTTCAATGCTGCGAAGTTCACCTTGCTGCCCCGTGTTACCCAGCCGTTGACTGCCCCCAGCCAGAGTCAGCATCGTGGACGTGGCCGAGGCCTCCGCCAGGGCACAGACCGACCAACTGACCACCATGGCCAGCGCGATGGCTTGCGACAACGGGGCCTGGGTTGACCGGGTCTTGGACCGCATGAGGGAATTATCGACCATAAACCCGCCAACGTCCAGTGAACCATCGAATGAAGTGGTCGAGTGGTCAAGTGGCCGAGTGGCCGAGTGACGGAAACGTATTCGGCAGTTAGCGCCGCGACTTGTCGCGTCTGATCAAGTGGTCAACTGCGGTTAACCAATATGATCCCCGTATTGGTTTGTACATCATCTTTTCTCCATCCTCCATCAAACTCACCGCCGAGGGCGGCGGTGCCACAAATCACATTGCGTCCCGCGCAACGGGCTCTGTGCACCATTTGCATGACATTTAGAGCAAACTCAATTCGAATGTAGCGTCTTGCACTCCCTCTCCCTCCGGGAGAGGGTGACGAGTTATGCCACGTAAGTGGCGAACGAGTCGGGTGAGGGCGCGGCTTGAAATAGGGTGATTTCTGTTGCGATCATAATCACAGACGCCCTCACCCAAATGAGAGCGAAGCGAACACTCCTACTCTCCCGGAGGGAGAGGGGACAAAAAAACGCCCCGCTACATCTGATTTGAGTATGC
>CAYRTH010000181.1:0-5407 GCA_964427135.1 uncultured Phycisphaeraceae bacterium | reverse complement strand
TGCCCATGACGCGACCCCACCCACCCGATTATCGGTAAAATACCATGCGCGGTTGAAGTACTAACATATCCTGTGATTTTTGAAAGGGTGTGTTTTTTTGGGCGTATTCATGGCACTCAAGCTCATGGATATCCATCATTTGGCCATCTTATTGATACGTTTGAGGCTCAACGGCCTTGATTGCCTGAACTTGACAATTCGCACATTTGTCGGTCAAGTGCCCACCTTTGCGAACCGGCTGGGTTGTGTCAACGAATAACCCTTGATCAACCGATGTAAGGGTTGATGGCCCGGTATCGGCCGCACGAACAGGGTTGCCGACTTGACAGTGAACCTATGATGACCCATGGTCAGCGAGCATTGAGCCGATAAAGCTCAATCGACAACCGTGTGCTATGGACCGGGATCGATTCCCACAAACTCACACCAACGATGCATCAAGGATTTGCGATACGACATGGCTAAACGCAGTGCTTCAACCTCGACCCGCTCCCGCAAGGCCAAAATTAGTGCCGCTGCGCCCGCTGCCGATATGCAATACGACGACGATGGCGGTGCGTCACCGGCTGCCGGTGATGGCGAATCGAATGGTTCCGCGAATAAAGCTGGGGGCGGGGGCAAACAACTGGTGATTGTCGAATCGCCCACCAAGGCCAAAACGATCAATAAATATTTGGGGCGTGGGTATCAGGTTTTAGCCAGCGTCGGTCATGTGCGGGATTTGCCCGAACGAGCGCCCAAAGGGGTGAAGCAGCCGGTGCCCGGGGTCGATTTGGAACATGATTTTGCCCCGACGTATGAAGTGCTGGCCAACAAAAAGAAGACGGTGGGTGAACTGAAAAAAGCGGCCAAGGGCGCTGCTGATATTTGGTTTGCCACCGACTTGGACCGTGAAGGCGAAGCCATCGCCTGGCATCTGGCCGAAACGTTGAACATCAAACCGTCGCACGCCAAACGGGTGGTGTTCAACGCCATTACCAAGAGTGAAATCGCGCAAGCTTTCACCAAGCCGCGTCCGATTGATGAAAACAAAGTCAACGCGCAACAAGCAAGGCGAATCCTTGATCGCATCGTCGGGTATCAGGTATCGCCGCTGTTGTGGCGCAAAGTGGCGGGCGGACTCAGTGCCGGTCGTGTGCAGTCGGTGGCCACTCGCCTGGTGGTGGACCGGGAACGTGAAATCGAAGCATTCATCCCCGATGAGTTTTGGAAAATCACCGGCTACCTTGCCACCGATTTGGCAGCCACGCCGCAGTTGCGCCGTGCATGGTTTGAGTTTTTGCAATCCGGTGGCTCGGCATTTCGCTCAGCGGTCGGGGCTGACGATCAAAGCCCGGTGATGGCGAATGAAGATGCGGAAGTCGAGGGCACGGTCGCGGGTGAAACGCTGGCCGAACCCTCGACGCAACAGGCCAAGGGTCGCACACTCAAGGAAAAGCTCGCCTGGTTGTCCAGCCACAAGTGCATTCGAGCCGAGCTTGTCGAAGTCGATGGCAAGCCCGCGGAACTGACGGATCGTGATGCTGCATTAGAGGTGAGCAAGCGATTGGGGCTGGTGGTGGGGGAACTCAAAGAATGGCAGGACCCCAAAGGCAAAGGCCCAGCCAAGTTTCTGGCACTGGTCATCGGCAAACCTGAACTTTCGGCTGATGCGCCGCGCTTGGTCGTGCAGGCCATGCAAACCCGGCGCACCACCAGCCGGCCACCGGGGCCGTTCATCACCAGTACCCTGCAACAAGCTGCTGCCAATCAGCTTGGCTTCCCCCTGCAGCGCACCATGCGCATTGCCCAACAACTTTACGAAGGCATCGACCTGGGCGGTGAGGTCGGTTCGACCGGTCTGATCACCTACATGCGTACCGATTCGACGCACATCTCCGGCGAAGCGATGTCGATGGTGCGCGCCTACATCAGTTCGCAACTGGGCGAAAAGTACCTGCCTGAAAAACCCAACTTTTTTTCATCGTCCAACAAGGCGGCACAGGAAGCCCACGAAGCCATCCGCCCCACCGATGTCACCCTCACGCCCCAGCGCGTGCGTCATGCCCTCAGCGACGAGCAGTTCAAGCTTTACAGCCTGATTTGGAAGCGATTTGTCGCCTGTCAGATGACCAGTGCCCAGTGGGACGCCACGACGGTGTTCATCACTGCGATGTCGCGTGACAACGTGAATATCGCCAAACTCAAGGCCAATGGTCGAACGCTGGTGTTCGATGGGTTTTACAAAGTGACGGGCATACCGGGAGCTGGTTCAGGGTCCGGGGGCGATGATGCCGTATTGCCGCCGCTGACAGAACAGCAGGAACTGGGGGCTTTGCAGATCGACCCGGTGCAGGGTTTTACCAGCCCCCCCCCGCGATTCACCGAAGCTTCCTTGCAAAAAAAACTGGAAGAGGAAGGCATCGGTCGTCCAAGCACCTATGCAGCGATCATTTCCACGATTCAGGACCGCAAATACGTCGAGCAGGTTGCCCCGGGTGACAGGCGGTTGCGCGCGACTGATTTGGGCAAGGTGGTCACGGACAAGCTGATTGAAGGCTTCCCGGAAATCATGGACTTGGCCTACACCCGCAGCATGGAATCGGAACTGGACAAAATCGAGGACGAACATCATGACTGGGTGACGATGCTCAAACAGTTTTATGGGCCGTTTAAATTGCGGTTGGATAATGCGCATGAATCGATGACGCACGCCAAGGCACAGACCGAGCCAGCCCCGCACATTTGCCCGACCTGTGGGGCGGCGACGGTGTATCGCTTTGGTAAAAAGGGTCGATTTTTGTCATGCTCACGTTACCCGGATTGCAAATTCGCCTCGCCGATTGATGTCGAGGGCAACCCGATCACGGCTCAATCGACCGACATCGCCTGTCCCCTTTGCGGCAGTGCGATGCTCAAACGTGATGGTCGATTCGGGCCGTTTTTATCATGCTCGAATTACCCGACGTGCAAGGGCATCGTGAAACTGGATCGCAAAAAGGGGACGGTGGTGGCCCCCAAGGTTCCGCCTTTGACCATCGACCTGCCCTGTCCCAAATGTGAAAGCCCGCTCAACCTGCGCCGCAGCAAGCGTGGGCCGTGGCTGAGTTGCTCGAAGTATCCACGCTGCCGAGGTCGCTTGGCCTGGTCCGCGATTGAAGAAACCAAACAAGTTGTCCTTGAAAACGGACTGACGGCTCACGAACAGGCCAACCCGCAGCCGGAGCTTCGCAAACTCGACGGAACCCCGGCCCCCGACGGCTACATGCCCCGCATTATGAACCTGCCCCCGCAACCCGCCAAACAAAGCGCGTGATTTGAATTGTTTCATACTGCCGATGGGTTTGAAGGCACAGAGGGTATGTCACGCCTGATCTTGCTGGACCTTCAGCAAGATCAGGATGGTTTTCGAAACAATGATTGTTGACAAAGCCGCCGATGTTATCGGCGGTACGAGATGATCGTTGTCCACCAAAACGATTCATCACACGGCGGATACCATCCGCCGCTTTAAGACCCACCGCCGGGGGCGGCGGTGCCACATTTCATACTCAGCTTCACGCTCACGTGAAGTTCAGGCGTAGAAGGCAGAGATGTTGGTTGGGGCGTTATGATGATGCCATGGCTGATCTATGGGACGACAAACGACGCAAGCAGCGACAGGCGGTCGAGCCGCTTTCGGTACGGATGCGTCCGCGCAACCTGACTGAGTTTGTCGGACAGGACCATTTTTTAGGTCAGGGGATGATGTTGCGACGGATGCTGGAAGCAGATCGCATCACCAGTGTGATTTTTTATGGTCCGCCGGGCACGGGCAAAACGACATTGGCGGAACTGATCGCCCGCAGTACGCAACGCCATTTTGAACGAGGAAACGCCGCAGCCATCGGGGTGAAGGAAGTGCGTGAGGTGTTGGATCGCGCCCTGCGACGGTTGGAAGATCATGGTCAGCGGACGATTTTCTTTTTGGATGAAATACACCGGTTCAGCAGGTCGCAGCAGGATGTGCTGCTCGGCGATGTCGAACGAGGCACGGTGACACTGATTGGGGCGACGACGGAAAACCCGTTTTTCGCGGTCAATGCGCCGCTGGTGAGTCGGTCGCAGGTGTTTGCGTTTCAGCCGTTGACGGAAGAAAACATCATCACTTTGTTACGCAGGGCGGTGAGTGATAAGGATCGCGGTTACGGGCAACTGGCGGTGAAGGTCAACGATGAAGCCCTGACGCACTGGGCGAAAATTTGCGATGGTGATGCCAGACGTGCGCTGTCGGCACTGGAAATTGCGGTGCTGTCGGTGATGCGAGCAAGTGCGGGGGGTGAAACCCAAACCACCGAACCAGCGGGTGATGAAAAAACGGCATCAGCGGTGGTGATCGATCTTTCGGTGGCGGAGCAGTCGATTCAGCAAAAGGCGATTGTGTACGATGGCACGGGCGATGGTCATTACGATGCGGCCTCGGCCCTGATCAAGTCGATGCGCGGCAGCGACCCGGATGCAGCCATTTACTGGTTGGCGAAAATGCTGGTGGCTGGGGAAGACCCACGCTTTATTGCACGACGCATTGCGATTTTGGCCAGTGAGGACATCGGCAATGCCGACCCCCGCGCGATCACGGTGGCGGCCGGTGCGTATGAAATCACTGAACGTGTCGGTATGCCTGAGTGTCAATTGACCCTGGCACAGGCGGTGATTTACATGGCGACGGCCCCCAAGTCCAACGCCTCGGCCATGGCGATATGGTCGGCCATGCAGGATGTGCGGGAAAATCGCACGATTGCGGTGCCGACGCATCTGCGCGATGGGCATTACCAGGGTGCGAAAAAGCTGGGTCACGCCCAGGGGTATCAATATCCTCATGCTCACGAGGGGGGTTTTGTCGATCAAGAATATCTGGGGGTGAACAAGACCTACTACCAGCCGACGGACCGGGGGTACGAGGAACGCATCGGCCAGTATTTGGCGTGGGTGAAAAAGATGAAAAATGGATGATGGATCGTGGATAAAGGATCATGTTCATTCATGTTGGGTGGGTCAAGCGAGTCGAATAGCGGACCTACCCATGAAGTGGTCGAGTGGTTTTGATTGGTTAGCTCCGCGATTGATCGCGTCTGTACTTGTGGGCGGAAAGACCATCCTGAAATTAGCGCATGAGGAAAGCGTGTGTGATGCACACGCTTATGAAGTTCAGGCGTGAATGATTTGTCAATCACAATTTCACCAAAGAATCCCCGAGTCCTCGACCTCCCCCGGGGGTCGGTCTGGTCCTCGGCTTGGTTCTTTTTCTTTCACTGGGCCACTTCGCGATCACTTGCTTCACCGCAATTTGATGGTCGCCAGGGCCAGGGCGGTGAGCACGACGGTGGTGATCCAAAAACGGATGACGACCTTGTTTTCCGACCAGCCGCCCATGTGAAAATGGTGGTGC
>CAYRTH010000180.1:0-5508 GCA_964427135.1 uncultured Phycisphaeraceae bacterium | reverse complement strand
GAACTTACTCGCGGACTCGTAAGTTCAGGCGTGTATGATTCAAAATCACCACATCGGCACATCGGCACATCTTCAAACCATACCCAAGTCCTCGGTCGCCCCAAAGCCGACGACCTCGTCCTTGGCTTGTCTTCAAATTCGAAATCCGACATTCGAAATTCGAAATCAAAAACACCCTTTGCCGTTGCTCACGGATTTCTTATACTGCAATCCCGTGTCTGTCTGACGTTTCACCCTGCCCTTTCGGAGTGACATCATTATGCCCAGTTACACCACCGCGGACATTCGTAACATCGCACTGGTCGGTCACGCTGGTTCGGGTAAAACCAGTTTGCTTGAAGCCATGTTGCAGGAAGCCGGGGCTATTCATCAGCGCGGCTTGGTTGAAAAGGGCTCCGCCGTGGGCGATTCGACGGAGGAGGAAAAAAAACATGGTCACAGCATTTTTTCCGCTATCACACACTGTGAATACCTTGGCAAGCACATCAACCTGATCGACACGCCCGGTTACGCCGACTTCGCCGGGTCAGCGATTGCAGCCCTCGAAGCTGTTGATACCGCTGCGGTGGTGATCAGTGCCGTGGCCGGCATCGAACCCAATGCCCACAAAATGATGGAGCGTGCTGCGGATCGTCAATTGTGTCGCATGATCATGATCAACAAAATCGATCACGACAACATCGACCTGCCGGCGCTGGTGACACAGATTCGTGAAACCTTTGGCATGCAATGTCTGCCGGTGAATCTGCCTGCTCAGAACAGCAAAGCTGTGGTCGATTGCTTTTTCAACCCGCAGGGCGAAAGCGACCTTGGCCCGGTTGAACAGTGGCACAAATCCATCGTCGAGCAGGTGGTCGAAGTCGATGAAGCCCTGATGGAAACGTACCTGGCGCAGGGCGATGTCAAACCCGACCAGTTGCATGAACCCTTTGAAAAAGCCTTGCGTGAAGGTCATTTGGTGCCGATCTGTTTTGTCAGCGCCCGCACGGCGAACGACCCCAACCAATCCATCGGCATCAAAGAACTGCTGGATGTGCTGGTGAAACTTGCCCCCAATCCGCTGGAAAGCAACCCGGAACCGCTCATCAAGGGCAATGATGTCGAACACGAATTGCATGCCCTGCCCGACCCCGCCAAGCACGCCCTGGCCCATGTGTTTCAAATCAGCATCGACCCTTTCGTCGGCAAACTCTGCGCGTTCCGTGTCTTGCAGGGAACCATTCGCCCCAGTACTCAACTTTACATCGGCGACCCCCGCGGCGGCGAAAGCAAAAAACCCTTCAAGGTCGGCCACCTGTTCAAGTTTCAGGGCAAGGAACACGTCGAAATCCCCGAAGCGATCCCCGGCGACATCGCAGCCGTGGCCAAAATTGAGGAAATACATCACGATGCAGTGCTGCACGAATCGCACGATGAAGACAACATCCGCGTCAAGCCGATGAAGTTCCCCACGCCGATGTTCGGGCTGGCAATCAGCGCACGTAGCCGGGGTGATGAACAAAAAATCGCCGAGGTATTGGCCAAGCTGGTGGAGGAAGACCCGACTTTCCGTGTGGTGCGTGATGGTTCGACGCACGAAACGGTGATACAAGGTTTGGGCGACCTGCACCTGCGCGTGATATTGGAACGCATGAAAGCGCGTTACAAAATTGAGGTTGACACCAAGCCGCCGAAAATTGCGTATCGTGAGTCGATACTGGCCAAGGCTGACGGCCACCATCGCCACAAAAAACAGACCGGTGGTGCAGGTCAATTTGGTGAAGTGTATCTGCGCATCGTGCCCTTGGAACGCGGCAAAGGGTTTGAATTCGTCGATGACACCTTCGGCGGCAACCCGCCCAAACAGTACCTTCCCGCCATTGAAAAGGGCGTGCGCACGGTGATGGAAACCGGGGCCGTGGCCGGTTACCCGTTGCAGGACATTCGCGTCGAAGTGTACGACGGCAAACATCACGAAGTGGACAGCAAAGAAGTCGCCTTCATCACCGCCGGAAAAAAAGCGTTCATCGATGCGGTGCAAAAGGCGCGACCTTCGCTCTTGGAACCTTGTGTGAATATCGAGGTGACCGTCCCCAGCCGATATGTGGGCGACATCGCCGGTGACTTGTCCGGGAAGCGTGGCCGCATTCAGGGCACGGACATGCTGCCCGGTGATATGGCGGTGGTGAAAGCACTTGTACCCCTGGCCGAGGTGAGCAATTATCAAAGCCAGTTGAAAAGCGTCACCGGCGGACAGGGCAGTTACACCCTTGAGTTTTCCCATTACGACCCGGTGCCCCCGCAGGTTCAGGCACAGATCGTCGCCCAGTACAAACCCAAAGCCGACGAAGATTGATCCAACGTTTGGTTAGCGCCGCGAGATGAAGATTGATTCCGCGTTTGGTTAGCGCCGCGACTTGTCGCGTCTGATGGTGAACCCAATCGTTGTAGCCCAGCCGCCCCCGGCTGGGTCATCGGAGTGAAACACATGCCATCACACCGCCGAGGGCGGCGGTGCCACATTACGGCGTCGTTTTCCCTGGCGTAGGCTGCGGACCGGTACTGCCTGCGGTATCGGGTTGGGTGTCCAATGAGGGTTTCACGCCGGTGCGCTGTAATTCGTCCATCACCGCGTCGGTCAGGTCGGCTGCGGGATCGCTCCAAAAAATCGCGTCCGTCGGAAGCACAATCACCGTATAACCTTTTTGCTCAGCCACACGGCGGGCCACGGGGCGCACCAAGTCACGATATTGGCCGATGACCTGCTGAAGGGTTTGTTGCGACTGTAACTGTAGCTGGGCCTGTGCTTCCTGCATTTGGCGCTGGGCCACCAGTTGCATAGCTGCCAATCGATCCTGTTGTTCCTGCGTCGGTTTGTCACCCATGCGTCGATGTTCATCGCGCAGTGTGGTATCAAGCTGCTGACGCAGGCTGTCGAGTTTCACCGTCAACTCCTGCTCCACCGAACCGACCTTGCGCTGCATATCATCAAACCAGCCCATGCCCGTGGCGATTTTGTCCAAATCGATCGTCGCCACCCCACCACCACCGGCCCCGCCCCCGGTTTTAGTCACACTCCCGGGTTTACCACCGCCCCCGGTTTGAACTCCGCCAACGTTGGCGGAAGTATCACTGTTTGCCTGGGGCGATCGATCACAGCCGACCATCAGCATCAGTGATGCGAGCATGAGTACGCCGACTTTTCGCATTTGTTTCATATTCAATCCTCAAAAATTCGCCGATCAATTGGCTCCTCGAACGCTACGTCAAACGCATCTTCGAGCCGCGACCGTAAGGGAGCGGTTTTCCCGTAGGGTCGCGGCAGGTAAATCACCGCTCCCTCACGGTCGCGGCTCGTTCAATCGATCAACATACGTTTGCCCTGCCTCCCACGGCTAACGGTAGGCAGCAGACCCCCAGCCTGATACACTTGTCCATCATAACACCCCAGGCAAATTCACTTTGACCTCATCGGCCGTTTTCCGGTGGACATGGATGTCCGACATGAATCAACCGCATTCCAACTTTCTGCGCATGTGCGTGCTGGGCAGCGGCTCCGGCGGCAACAGCACCCTCATTCAATCCGGCGATCATGCCCTGCTTTTGGACGCAGGCTTTGGCCCACGCACTACGGCGCAACGACTAGCGCAACTGGGCATGAAACTTTCGGACCTGCGTGCCATCGTGCTGACGCACCTGGACACCGATCATTTTCGTCCGACGTGGATCAACGCCTGCGTTGAACATCAAATATCGGTGTACCTGCACAACTGGCATCAGCCGATGATGGATGCATTGCCCGATGCAGTTGATTTGCATGATGCGGGGTTGATGCGATTGATCGACTTGAAACCCTTTGCTCCTTGCGCTGATGATGTCTTGCAAATCACCCCGGTGGCTCTGCCGCATGATGACAAGGGCACGCTGGGGTATCGACTTGACTCGGCGGTCGGCTCCATCGGTTACGCCACCGACCTGGGTCGTGTGCCCCCGGCCCTGATCGACCTGTTCACCGCCCAAGGCGGCGTCGATTTACTGGCGATTGAAAGCAACTACGACCCGGTGATGCAGCGCACCAGCAGTCGTCCCTGGTTTTTGAAACAGCGCATCATAGGCGGCCACGGTCACCTTTCCAACCAGCAGGCCTTCGAACTGGCACGCACCATTGTGCAACGCAGTCAAACGGGTAAACCGTCGCGTATCGTTTTGCTGCATCGTTCACAACAGTGCAACGGCATCGAAATCGTTCGCCGAACTTTCGCGCAGGACAAAACCCTGTCCCCACGCGTGGTGCTCACCGAACAACGCCAGCGCACGCCCTGGCTCACGATCACGCCCCAACCGGCCATGGTTGCCAATCAATTGGCGCTGATGTTTGAGTAGGGCAGGCGTCCCGCCTGTCATTGAGCCGAGGGCTTCAGCCCCGGATTTCAATCGAAAACAATCCGGCCCTGAAGGGCACGGCGTCATCTGGGCAAACACATTTGCGTGCCATGACTTGGTCACACCCTTCCTGCCGCTTGCGGGTCCAGGTACCAAACCAGTTCATCGCTGTCGAGTTGAAGCCCGGTCACCGGGTACTTGTCCGGGTCAGGTCCGTGATCATGCAATTGCTGGGCGACTGCTTGCAGCGTGGCCGACTTGCCTGAACCGGTCACCAATATCGCCACATGATCGGCTGCATTGAGCAATGGGTAAGTCATCGTCAACCGAGCCGGGGGCTTGACTGCTGCGCCATCGTTGTGCGCGACCAATCGTACTGATTCATGCAACGCAGCCGAGCCGGGAAACAGGCTGGCCGTGTGCCCGTCATCGCCCATGCCAAGTAACACAAAATCAAGCATGGGCACCTGCTGATCATTTTGCTTTGTGTCAATCACAGAGCGTAATTCACGTTCGTACAATTCCTCGGCATCCGCTTGCATCACCGGCATAGAGTGCAGTTGACGCTGCTTGATCGGCACATGATCCGCCAGGGTTTCCCGAATCATTTTCCAATTCGACCTCGCATCGCTTTCCGGTACACAGCGTTCATCCACCAGCCAAAGATGCGTTTTGGCCCAGGGCAGCCCCCGCCAGCGCGGGTCGATGACCAAATTCATGTAAAACGGTTCGGGGGTCGATCCGCCTGAAAGTGCCAAATGAAACACGCCCCGTTCTTCAATCGCACGAATCGCCGACCCGAGCAGCGCTGACGCCAAATCATCATGTAGTTGCGCTATGTCCCGCGCCAGGTGCACCTGTCCCAAACTGTCCAGTGAATTATTGGGCATGACACGATCTTTCCATGCAATCACTTTGATTTATTTCTGCCATGCCACAACTTCGACGTCTTCGGCGAAGTTCACGATGATTTATCCCCACAACTCATTCCCAAACCATCCTGATCTTGCCCAAAGCACGGCAAGATCAGGCGTGAAGAAAACCATTCATCAGACGCGATAAATCGTGGCGCCAACTCCCAAATACTGCTCCGACACTTGGCCACTTGGCCACTTGGCCACTTGACCACTTCTTCAAACCCCCACA
>CAYRTH010000179.1:0-5523 GCA_964427135.1 uncultured Phycisphaeraceae bacterium | reverse complement strand
GTCACCCCGATTGATGTTTTGCATGGATATTGCCGTATATTGATGGCCCAGCGGGCGTGACCCGGAAGTGAGCTTCATGACCGAGCTGGAGATACGTCGGCTGCTGATCGTCATTGCCTGCCGCTGCCACTACCTGGCAATAGCGCCCAATCACCAAGCGCGACTGTAACTAAGCCACCAAATGTAAAATCACTGGGCCACTTCATATCGGTGGAAACGCCTTGCCTGTGGTGTCCAGGTTATGCCAGCGATGTTCACCAATCGCCTGCACAATGCGCTGGGCGGCTTCAACTGCTGATGCCCCGGCTGCCCCATCGACTACCGGCTGAGTGCGTGAAACGACGGCTTGCAAAAAACTGGAAAGTTCAGCCGTGAGCGGGTCGCGCTCTTCCGGGGGCAGGTCCATCGTCAGCGGTTGGATGTTCACAAGTTTGCTGTAATCAAGGTTCGACAAATCAGCCCCTGCGGCAATTTTCTGACGCACATCGTCGAGCACCGCTGCATTGCCTCGCTGGGTGATGA
The DNA here is from genome assembly GCA_964427135.1 of uncultured Phycisphaeraceae bacterium. GTDB lineage: Bacteria > Planctomycetota > Phycisphaerae > Phycisphaerales > Phycisphaeraceae > JAJXSS01. The sequence goes on along the minus strand of CAYRTH010000179.1, from coordinate 5,001 downwards.
CGATACCGGTGCGGTTCTGGTAATCAAGGCTCACGTAAGCAGACTCACTGAACAAACGCATGCGACGTTCGGTTTTCAGTGCCATGCGGCTGGCGGTGATGTTGGCGACGCATCCGCTGGTAAAGGTGAGTCGCACATTGGCGACATCTTCGTGTGCCCCCAGCACGCTGACACCCACCGCATCAACCTTGAGCAGCGAACTTTGTACCAGTGACAGCACGATGTCCAGGTCGTGAATCATCATGTCCATCACCACGCCCACATCCAGCGACCGAAAAGTCATCGGGCTGACCCGCTGCACATCGATGAAGCGCGGCGTCAGTTGCATGTTCACCAAAGCTCGCAGGGCTGGGTTGAATCGTTCGGTGTGACCCACCTGAAGCACCGCCTGATGCGCCGCCGCCAGTTGCACCAGTTCGCGGGCTTGCGCAACATCGGGCGCCAGGGGTTTTTCAATCAGACAGGCAATGCCACGCTCCAGCAACGGTCGTGCGGCATTCAAGTGATGCACGGTGGGTACTGCGACGCTCACGGCTTTGACATCAGGGTGATGTTGCAATAATTCACTGACATTGCTGTGAGCACAGCAGCCGTGGGTTTGGGCGACGTCAGCAGCATTTTTGGAATTCGCATCGACCACGGCCACGAGTCTGGCGCCGGGAATCGACTTCCATATGCGGGCGTGATGCCGACCCATGCGACCGACACCAACAACAGCGACTTCCATGGTTTGTACATCATCCATGATCCATCATCCATTATCCATGCAAATATCCGGCCCTTAAGGGCACGGCGTCATCATCACGCATCATGATCAGTGGGCGCTACCAGCGTGGGCGGGGGCTAATTGTTCGAAAAAATCGTTGCCCTTGTCATCGACGATGATGAAGGCGGGGAAATCGACCACTTCGATTTTGCGGATGGCTTCCATGCCCAGGTCTTCGAAGTCCACCAGTTCGACTTTTTTGATGTTGTTTTGAGCGAGGATGGCTGCCGGTCCGCCGATGGAGCCAAGGTAAAAGCCGCCCCATTTTTTGCAGGCATCGGTAACCTGTTTGGAACGGTTGCCCTTGGCGATCATGACCATCGATCCGCCATGCGATTGGAAGAGGTCCACAAACCCGTCCATGCGGCCGGCCGTGGTGGGACCGAAGGAACCGGAGGGCATGCCCTGGGGCGTTTTGGCGGGGCCTGCGTAGTAAACGGGGTATTGCTTGAAATAGTCGGGCATGGGTTTGCCTGAATCAAGTAGTTGCTTGAGGCGGGCATGGGCGGCATCACGGGCGACGATGAGGGTGCCGGTGAGTTCGAGGCGCGTGGTGACGGGGAATTTGGTGAGTATCTGGCGGACGCGCTCCATGCCGATGGACAGGTCGATTTTGACCGCTGGTGCCAATTCGGGAGCCTTGGCGGGCAAAAACTTTTCGGGGTTGAATTCGAGTTGTTCGAGGAACACGCCGTCTTTGGTGATTTTGCCCAGAATGTTGCGGTCGGCGGAGCATGATACGCCGAGGGCGATGGGGCAGCTTGCCGCATGACGAGGCAGACGGATGACTTTGATGTCATGGGCTAGGTATTTACCGCCGAACTGGGCACCGATGCCGCAGCGGTACGAGGCTTCGAGAATGCGCTGTTCCCAAGCCTTGTCGCGGAAAGCGCGACCGCCTGCGCTGCCGCTGGTGGGCAGGTGGTCGTAGTAACCGGCATTGGCGAGCTTCAAGGTTTTCATGCACATTTCGGCGCTGGTGCCGCCGACGACGATGGCCACGTGGTAGGGCGGACAGGCGGCAGTGCCCAAGTCCATCAATTTGGAGGCGATGTAGGCAAGTAAGTCTTTATCGTTGAGTACGGCTGGTGTGGCCTGGTGCAAAAACATTTTGTTGGCACTGCCGCCACCCTTGGCGACAAACAAAAAGTGAAACTCATCGTCATGGGCACCGCTGGAGTCGCTGAAAATATCAACCTGTGCGGGCAGGTTGGTGCCGGTGTTTTTTTCCTTGCACATTTCCAGCGGAGCGATTTGCGAATAGCGCAGGTTTTTTTCCTGGTAACAGGCCCAGACGCCTTGTGACACAGCTTCGCTTTCGTCGCAATCGGTCAGCACGTATTTGCCTTTTTTGCCGACGATGCAGGCAGTGCCCGTGTCCTGGCACGAGGGCAGTTGACCGGCAGCGCTGACCACGGCGTTTTGCAGATGGGTGTAAATGACAAAACGATCATTGTCACTGGCCTCCGGGTCGGCCAATTCATTGGCGAGCTGTTGCAGGTGACGGGTGCGGAAGAAAAACTGGATGTCGGCAAAGGCCTGCTGCGTGAGTGTTTCAATGGCGGAGGGTTCGACGTGCAGGTAGGTTTTGCCGTTGAGCGTGACAGCACGGATGCCGTCTTTGCTGAGGAAGCGATAGATGGTGTCATCGTGGCCGAGCTGGAACATCGGTTCGTATTGGAAGGTGGGCATGGCGAGATCATCCTTGTGCGTCGGGTATGCAAAAATAATCAAATATCAGGACACAGATTAACACGAAAAGCAGAGATGAACCAAGGTTGATGTTCATCATGGATTGGGTTGAAGGCAATACCCAAGCCCTCGGTCGCCTCAGGCGGAGGCGACCTGGTACTCGGCTTGATGATGTCAAAGGTATGATGGACGGAACATGCGACAGAGTCATCGAGTTGTACTGGCGCTGATCACACTGCTGGGCGGGGTGTTGCGGTTTTATGAATTGGGCGAGCCAAGGGTGTGGCTGGATGAGGCACTGTCGTTTTCGAGGGTGTGCGGCACGTGGGACCAGATGTTTGCCATTTTGCGGAATGATGGGTTCATGCCGCTGCATTACATGTTGACATGGTTATTGGCGCAGGTGACGTATCTGACGCCGGGGATGTTGAGGCTAATACCGGCGGTATGCGGGACGATCATGGTACCGGCGATGTACCTGCTGGCCAGGCAGATGACCGGTCGCAAACAGGCAATGCTGGCGGCGTTGCTGACGGCATGCTCAGCCTATTTACTTTCGTTTTCGCGTGATGCGAAAATGTATGTGCAGGCGTGGTCGTTTGCGACACTGTTTGCGGCACTGGTACTGATGTGGATGCGACCGGGGCGGACGCGACGAACCAGTGAAGTTGAAGGTGGGTTGAAAAGTGGCGTTCAAGGTCATGGTGAACGTGACAAGGCGCGACGCTGGTGGTGGCAATGTTTGCTTTGGCCTGCGTGGGTGATCAGCGGGACGGCTGCGGTATGGTTTCATGGCTCGGCGATGGTCGTGGTGGGCATGGCGGTGGTGTTCATGTTGACCACCTGGAACGGGCCTTGGTGGCGATGGCTGGGGCGATGGGTGTTTTTTGTTGCAGGTATCGGCATCATCGCGGGCAGTTGCTGGTGGTATTACCAGACGATCAGCCAATGGCATGTACGCAGCGGCGGGATCGCCCCCGGCTTGGTGGCACCTGGAGCTAAAACCCAGGGCGAGGATGAGGCAGCCAACTGGGAGCGCAGCGGGCTGGGTTGGGTACCGATCTTTCATCGTGAGCGGACCCCGGTGCAGGTGGCACGGCATTCACTGTCGAGTTACCTGCTGGGGTGGGAGTGGCCGGCGAAGTTTGAGTTGGATGAAAAAGACCCGGATGGGGAGTTCACGATACCACGGTGGACGGTGGCGGTATTTAGCACCAGCATGGGTGTGGTAGCACTGGCATGCTTGATCGGGTTGTTCCCGTGGCGTAAGCGCGCTGGTTTGACGGCTTTGAAGGACGATGCGGCAACGCGAGCATGGCCGGTGACAGCGTTGTGGCTCAGTGGTTGGATGCTTTTGCCGATGTATGCCTTTTATTGTCGATCATTCCCTGATTTTGCTTCGCCGATGGATTGGGTGCGTCATGTGGGGGGGTTGTTGGGTACATGGTGGGGGGCAGTGGTGATCAGCATGCTGTCGCTGGGTACGGCAGCGTCAAGGTGGCGGTGGTTGCGGGCGTTGTTGTGGTTGATGGCGGTGGGGTTGATGATCGTCAGCGTTTGGCGAACACCGACGTGGGTGGAATATGAATGGTTGGCCAGTTGGTGGAGCGTATGGACGCACCCGATGATGCTGGGCTTGGCGGTGGTGTTGATAGGGGCCCTGGCTTGGCAGCGATGCGGCGAGACCTTTGCGCAGCGAGGGTGGGCGCTGCTGGCGTTGACCGGGTTGGTGGTGACGCTGCTAATTTGGTGCGGGGTGGTGTATGAGGTGATCTGGCTGTCGTGGGTCAAGGCACAGGCGATGAATTTGAAATGGGTCGTCATGTGGTGGCCCCGGTACTTGGGCGTGATTCAGCCGGCGTTACTCATCGGGTTGGCGATTTTGTTGTTGCGGTTGCCCACGGCGGCACTTCGCTGGTCGGTGATCGGGTTACTTCTAGCGATCAATTTGGGGACATTTTTTGCAAGGGTGCACATGGATACGGATGCCCCCTGGCGTGAGACGGCCAACGATTTGTGGCAAGTGCAACGTGAGCGTGGGACATCGCGACTGGTCGGGTATCAGGTACGACGGCAAGCGCGGGATGCCTGGTCAATTAAACCGATCGTCGAGTCGATTCACGGGAAGTATTACTACTGCGTGGCAGGTCGATTGCTGCCCTCACCTCAGGAACTGCGGAGTTGGAGGTTCAGTCGCCGATTACAGGGCAATTACACGGTGGCGTGGGACAAGCTGGGCAGTGACATCACGGGGCAACCCACTACGAACCGGTTGATCGTGTGGGAACGTTACGAACCGGGACCCAAGCCGAGGATAAGTGACGACGACCCATATTTGCAGCAACTCGGAACAAGCTGGCGATTGGAAGAACAACGGCTGTATCGAGTCCGTGAGCATCACTCACGCAGCAGCAGGGAATGGAACTGGCAACAGCGCGAATGGCTGTGGCGGAAGGTGTATGTGAAGGAGTGAAGTGGCCAAGTGTACAAACCAAGCCGAGGACGAAGCCGACCCCCGGGGGAGGCTGAGGACTCGGGTATCG
>CAYRTH010000178.1:0-5657 GCA_964427135.1 uncultured Phycisphaeraceae bacterium | reverse complement strand
CCGCACGTCCGGGTCTGGTCATCGGACCCAAGGGCGCGGAAGTGGAACGATTGACCAGTGACATTCAAGGTCTGACCGGGCGAAACGTATCGATTTCGTGCATTGAGGTGAGCAACCCGGACCTGGATGCGAAGTTGATCGCCGAGGGCATTGCCGAGCAGTTGCAGAAGCGTGCGAGCTTCCGCCGGGTGTTGAAGATGAAGGCGGACGGCGCGATTGCCGCCGGTGCCAAGGGCGTGAAAATTCTGATTTCAGGTCGGTTGGGTGGCGCGGAACTGGCTCGCCGGGACAAGCTGATCATGGGCAACATTCCGCTTCAGACGCTGCAGGCCAACGTGGACTACGGCGTGGCTGAGGCGAACATGACCTATGGCGCCATCGGCGTGAAAGTGTGGGTTTACAAGGGCATGTACAAGGAAGTGGCCGAGGCGGAATTGGAAAGCAAGGCCGCCGGTGCAAGGCCCCGTGCCCGTGGTCGTCGGTAAGTCCCCTCTCCCTCGGGAGAGGGATAGGGTGAGGGCCGATGAAAATTGGTCGCTGAATTTTTGAAACAGGCAAGGTGAACAGTCATGGCATTGATGCCCAAACGAGTCAAGTTCCGCAAGCAGCAGCGCGGCAAGATGAAAGGCGTGGCGACGCGGGGGAATTACGTTTCCTTCGGTGACTTCGGCCTGCAATCGTTGGAAACCGGGTGGCTCAATGCCCGGGTGATCGAAGCCGGTCGCGTGGCGGCAGCGCACTTTTTGCAGCGTGAAGGCAAGGTGTATTGCCGGGTGTTCCCGGATAAGCCGATCAGCAAAAAGCCGCTGGAAACCCGTCAGGGTGGTGGTAAGGCTGAACCCGAATACTGGGCGGCAGTGGTGAAGCCGGGGACGATTTTGTTCGAAGTGGCGGGGGTGCCCAAAGCTGTCGCGGCCAAGGCATTGTCCCGCGTGGCCAACAAAATGCCGTTCAAGTGCCGATTGGTCGAACGTCGGCATGTGTGAAGAAGTGGTCGAGTGGGTCATGATGACGCCGAGGGCTTTAGCCCCGGATGAAGCAAAGAAAAGATATCCGGCCCTGAAGGGCACGGCGTCACAGAGGCAAGTCATCACAAAGGCTCGGTTTCACAAAGCAAGCAGGTGGCAAGATATGAAAGCCAGTGAAGTTCACAAGATGAGCGTGCAGGAGCTGAAGCTCGAAGAAGAGCAGCTGCGCAAAAAGTTGTTTGATTTGAAGACGCAGATGGTGACGCAGAAGCTCGAAAAGCCGCACTTGATCACACAGATGCGCCGCGACATCGCACGCATTCTGACCGAACAGAAACTCCGCCAGACTCAGGTAAAGGCGTAATCACTCATGAACAGCACACTCGAAAAACCAGCCGCCCAGGTTCGTCGTCTGACCGGCACCCTGATCGGGACCGTGATCAGCGACAAGCGCACCAAGACCCGCACTGTTGCGGTGGAATACGTGCATGTGCACCCCAAATACGGCAAGTCGATTCGTCGCTCGACCAAGTACCAGGTGCACGATGAAGCCAACGGCTCCAAGCAGGGCGACAAGGTGGAAATCGCCCAGTGCCGACCGATGAGCAAGACCAAGACCTGGCGACTGGTGAAGGTGGTACAGGCCGCCCCCACGCCGATATCGCCGCTGCCCACCGAGGTGCCGGCTTAACAGACGGATCGTTGTCGGGGCGTGAGAATGAAACCGCAAGCTTTGTGTGCAAAGGCATAGACCATGATTCAACCATTAAGCAGAGTCGATGTCGCCGACAACACCGGCGCCCGCATCGCTTACGTGATCAACGTGTTGAAGGGCACCACTGCCAAGGGTCGTTTCACCCGTCGTAGCGCGACGGTGGGTGACCGGGTGGTTTGCTCGATCAAAAAGGCCCTGCCCACCGGCGACGTGAAGACCGGGCAGGTGGTCAAGGCGGTGGTGGTGCGAACCAAGTACCCGGTGCGGCGGGACGACGGCAGCTATGTGCGATTTGATCGTAATGCCGTGGTGATTATTGATGATGAGGGCAATCCGAAAGGCACGCGCATTTTCGGAGCCGTGGCCCGTGAACTGCGTGAAAAAAATTATTTGAAGATCGTGTCGCTGGCGACGGAAGTGGTGTGAGAGGAAGTGGCCAAGTGGCCAAGTGGTCGAGTGGCCAAGTGACGAAGACAAGCCGAGGACGAGGAGCGAAGCGACGAGGACTCGGGTTTGAGTTCGAAAAGATAAGACGCCCTCACCCTGGCCCTCTCCCGAGGGGAGAGGGGGGGAAGAACCAAGGATTTGAAACATGGCTCAACACATTCGCAAGAACGACCTGGTGATGGTGACGGCTGGTGATGCCAGCGGACGCAGCGCCAAGGTGCTTCGGGTGATGCCCAAGCAGGGCAAGGTGGTGGTGCAGGGGGTGAACGTGGTGCGTCGCCATGTGAAGCCCAACCCCAAATACCCGCAGGGGGGCGTGGTGGAAAAGGAACTGCCGATTGACTTGTCGAATGTGCAGCCGGTGGTCGATGGCAAGGCGACACGGGTGCGGTTTCAAACCAAATCGGATGGATCAAAAGTTCGCACGGCAGCCCGTGGCGGGACGGTGATCGGAGCCGAGTTGCGCAAGGCCAAGTAATGCAGGAAGTGGTCGAGTGGCCAAGTGGCCAAGTGGGAAGATCATGACGCCGAGGGCTTTAGCCCCGGATGGAACGATGAAAACAAAGCGGCCCTAAAGGGCACGGCGTCAAAAAAGCGACGTTGAATAGGCGTTGCAACAGTACCGGACAGTTTGGTGAAACCATGAGCGAAGAAAAACAGAAGTCATCAAAACCAGCGGGTGAGGCCGGCAGCAAGAAGCCGCAGCAGCAGTCCAAGAAGCCCAAGGCTGATGCCAAGGCGGCGGCGCCTGCCCCAAAGAAACCCAAGGCCCCGGCGGAGCCTGCGGTTCCGGCACGTCTGCGTGACAAGTTCATGCAGCAGGTGTGCCCGAAGATGAAAGAAGCCTTCAATATTGAAAACCCGATGGCACTGCCGCGGGTTGCCAAGGTGATGGTAACGGTGGGTCTGGGCAAGTCGCTGGAAGGGACCAAGATCAACCCCAAGGCCAAGGAACAGGTGCTCAAAGACCTGACGGCCATCACAGGGCAGAAACCGGTGATGTGCAAGGCCAAGAAGAGCGTGGCCAACTTCAAGTTGCGAGCAGGGTATGAAGTTGGTGCGATGGTGACGTTGCGGGGCGCCCGCATGTGGGAATTTTTGGATCGGCTGATCGCGCTGGCGATTCCCCGCATCAAGGACTTCCGAGGTTTATCGCCCAAAAGTTTTGACGGTCGGGGCAATTATTCGTTCGGCGTGACCGAACAGGGTATTTTCCCGGAAATCAACATGGCGGAATCGGAGTTCACCCATGGCATGAACATCATGGTGGTGTTTAAGAACAGCACCAATGACAGATCGCTGTTTGTGCTCAAGGAACTGGGCGTGCCGTTTACCAGGCCGGAAGACAATCAGCCGGGGAAGAGGAACTGAGGAAGGTCAGAGCCGCGAGTGGAAACGAGCGGTGAAGAAACGTGGCCAAGTGATGATGACGCCGAGAGCTTTAGCCCCGGATGAAGCAAAGAAAAGATAACCGGCCCTGAAGGGCACGGCGTCACAGAAGTACGGCGTCACACAAAGTAGGATGGGTCAAGCGAGTCGTCGAGCGGACCCACCACGAACAATGACGGGTGATTCAACAAGCCCAAGACCGAGCATCGCATAAGGAAGTCAGAGTTATGTCCACGAAATCGACCAAGGTACGGAACGAGCGGATCGCCAAGACGGTGGCCAAGTACCGTGAGCAGCGGCGCAAGCTCAAGGACGAAGGCGATTACGCGGCACTGTCGCAGTTGCCCCGTGATGCCAGCCCGACACGCTATCGTCAGATTTGCGCGCTGACGGGTCGAACCCGTGCGGTGTACCGCAAGTTCAAACTGTCCCGCATCATGCTTCGCAAACTCGCACTGGAAGGCAAAATCCCCGGCATGCGCAAGGCCTCGTGGTAACCCCCTCATGCGGTGAAGTATCACGAGACTGTGCCAGGCTCACACAGGGTTGGATGAATCAAGGGATCGCAAGTCCGGTTACAGCCGGCAGGAGATCGTCGAATGTCTTTTAATGACACCATCAGCGACATGCTCACCCGCATCCGCAATGCTGTGCGGACCAAGGCTGAGCGCGTTGACTGCCGAAACAGCAACATTTGCAAGGGCATCGCGCAGGTGCTCAAGGATGAGGGCTACATCAACGACTTTTCCGTCATCGAGGACGGACGTCAGGGTATTCTTCGCCTGAACCTGCGTTACGGGACCAGGGGTGAGCCGATCATCCAGTCGCTGGTGCGCAAGAGCAAGCCCGGTCGTCGGCAGTACGTGGGCGTACAGACCATGCCTCGGCCGCTGGCGGGTTTGGGTATCGCCATCGTCAGCACGTCCAAGGGCGTGATGTCGGATCGTCAGGCACGGGCCCAGAAAATTGGTGGTGAACTGCTTTGCACCCTTGAATAACGACCCGGGCGGATCACCGCCTGCTGGTTGATGGAGTCTGGAATTATGTCCCGTATCGGAAAAAAACCCGTGGCGATTCCCGCCAATGTCAAGGTGGCTGTGAGCGGCAGCACCGTGACGGTGGAAAGCGGCAAAAACAAACTGTCACGCACCATACCGCACTTGGTGGCTGTCAAGGTGGATGACAAGGCCAAAGCGGTCGTCGTCACCCGTGAAGGCGACACCAAGGAAGCCAAGGCACTGCACGGCACGACCCGGGCGCATTTGGCCAACATGATCGAGGGTGTGACCAAAGGCTTTGTCAAGGAATTGGAAATCAACGGTGTGGGTTGGACGGCTGCGGTACAGGGCACCAAAATCGTGCTCAACGTGGGCTACGCAGACGCGAAAGTGGTGAACTTCCCGGTAAGCGTGAAAGTGGAAGTGCAGCAGAACAAGATCAAGGTCAGCGGCGCGGATTGTCAGGCGGTGGGGCAGGTGGCCTCGGAAATTCGCAGCAAGCGTCCGCCCGAACCTTACAACGGCAAGGGCATCAAGTACAGCAATGAAGTGATCATCCGTAAACAGGGCAAGGCGTTTGCTGGTGCCTCGGGTGCATGATGAGTTGGTGGGTCGGGTGGATGTGATCATTGCATGGGTTATGAGCAGGAACAGAATCAGCCATGAAAACAGTCTTTTTGAAACAGGTTCGCCGTCGCCGTCGCAAATTGCGCGTCCGCAAGGGCGTGTTTGGTACAGCCGCCAAGCCCAGGTTGTCGGTGTATCGCAGTCTGCTGCATGTTTATGCGCAGTTGATCGACGATTTGGAAGGCAAAACGCTCGCAGCCGCCAGTTCGGTCGAATTGCATTTGACCAAGGGCGGTAATTCCGCAGCCGCCAAAGAGGTCGGCAAAAAACTGGCGGAAAAGGCCAAGGCTGCGGGCATTAACCAAGCGGTGTTTGATCGCAATGGGTTTAAGTTTCACGGCGTGGTCAAGGCCCTGGCCGGTGGGGCACGTGAAGCGGGTTTGAAAGTGTGAGAAGAAGTGGTCAAGTGGTCAAGTGGTCGAGTGAAGTAAGACAAGCCGAGGACGAAGCCGACACCCCCGGGGGGGCTGAGGACTCGGGTATGAGAATCAAGGGTCGTAGCGCCCTCACCCC
>CAYRTH010000177.1:0-5781 GCA_964427135.1 uncultured Phycisphaeraceae bacterium | reverse complement strand
TAACTATACATCACGTTGCAAGTGTATCTGAGCGACGATTCCCCGCAAACCACAGCGTGGTGCCATAGATGCCGCTATCATTGCAGAGTGTATCTGAGCGACGATTCCCCGCAAACCACAGCTCGTCAATGCAGCGTCCATACACGTGCCCCTCAAACAGAAAGTGTTGTTGGCGGCATTGCGTGAACGAGCCGGGGTAGCGTATGCCAAAGGTGAACAGCCGTTCGTGTATCAGCCTGAATCGGCTTACGCTCCGCCGGCGCTGGGGGCCGACGATAAGCTGACGACTTGGCGCTACCCGCATGGCACCTACTTTCGCAAGGGCGAATGGAAGCCGTGAGCGGGGTATTTTGTGGCACCGCCGCCCTCGGCGGTGATTGGATGGATCATGGATAAAGGATGATGGATGATGTACAAACCAAGAACATACTGTCGTATGTCATCGCCGAACATTATCCATCATCCATTATCCATCATCCATTGTTACCACAGGTGATTCACCCAGCCGAGGGCGGCTGGGCCACATAAAACCCCAACCGGGGGCGCCCCCGGGGCTGGGCTACAAAAACCAATCCCCAGCGACGACCGAGGCGCTTTTTTTCAAATACATTCAAAGGACTTTTCCATATGAAGACGACGTTTGCCTTGGAGACCAAGCCCGATTTTGCCAAGACGTTGGCGCGTTTTGAAGCCTGGTGGCATTGTGAAGTGATTGATCGTGCGGTGGTGCAGTTGCAGGTGAAGCCCACACGCCCCTATACCGGTCCGACCAAGCAACATGCGAGTTTGAAGGAGCGTTGGATGGATGTGGAATATCACGCCCAGCGTGCCTTGGCCGAGGCCCATCGACATGAGTATCTGGCGGACAGTTTTGCGATGTGGATGCCCAACCTTGGGCCCAAGGGTTTGATGCTGAGCGTGGGCGGTGAGTTTGCGGACGCCGCCAGTGCGCAGGCGTTTTTGCAGGAGGTTGGCAAGGTGACGCACGCGGAGTGAGGGTGTTTTGTTGAAGTGGTGAAGTGGTGAAGTGGTGAAGTGGCGATGTGGCGATGTGGCGATGTGGTGATGTGGTGATGTGGTGAATTTGAATTTTATACGCATGAACCGATTTGTCTGCCACGCCTGAACTTCACGTCGGCGTGAAGTTCAGGCGTGCCTTCTTGAGATTTTTTTTTGAAAACCATCCTGATCTTTGGGCAAAGCCCCAAAGATCAGGCGTGGTTACATAGATCAGGCGTGGTTACAAAGATCAGGCGTGACTGGTAGCTGTAGCAAGCGGGGTCTGAACATCATCGATGATGCCATGAAACCCTTGCGCTAACCTCGTCGGTATTTCGTACAATCACATCATGTTCGGGGTGGGTCGTGGTTCAACAGCAAGCTCTCTCTGACGGGACGGTTATCACCATGGCCAAATCTGAGGAAGACCAAGCGCCACTGAATGACGAAGGCTCCCACGAAACCACCGGTCGCAAAACTGCAACACGGTCGGCGGGGGTGGGTGCTGCGCGTCGCGCTGAGCCGATCATGCTCGAATGCGCCTGGGAAGTGTGCAACCAGCTCGGCGGCATATACACCGTGCTGCGTTCCAAAGTGCCCAGTATGATCGATCGTTGGGGCAGTCGATATTGTCTGATCGGGCCTTACAACCATGCCTCGGCACAGGTCGAGTTTGAACCGGCCCCGTTGGTCGGACCGATCGGCACGGCTGTGAAGCAACTGCGCGAAATGGGCATTTGGGCACACTTTGGCCGATGGCTGGTGACCGGTCGTCCGCATGTGGTGCTCTTGGATTATTTGTCGGTGTTTCCGCATTTGCATGAAGTGAAGTACAAACTGTGGGCGGACCATGGCATCACCACGCCCGGGGAAAATGAACTGCTCAACAACGTCATCGCCTTCGGCGAAGCGGTGCGTCAATTTCTCTGGCTGCTGGCACAGAAGGAATCATCACGTCGCGTCATTGTGGCACACTTTCATGAATGGATGGCTGGGGCGACGATTCCGATGTTGCGCAAAGAGCAGTGGCCCGGGGCGATGGTGTTCACGACCCATGCGACTTTGCTTGGCCGATATCTGGCGATGAACGACCCCGAGTTTTATGCGCATCTTTCGTATTACGATCACCAGCGCGAAGCCAAAAACTTCAACATCGAGGCGCAACATCACCTGGAACGTTCCGCGGCGCACGGGTGTCATGTGTTCACCACCGTCAGCGATGTCACGGCTGAGGAATGCAAACACCTTTTGGGGCGCAACCCCGATGTGCTGTTGCCCAATGGCTTGAACATTCAACGTTTTGCTGCGGTGCATGAGTTTCAAAACCTGCATCGCACGTACAAGGAAAAAATTCACAAGTTCACCATCGGCCACTTTTTCCCGACGTATTCGTTCGACCTGGAAAAAACGCTCTACTTTTTCACCTCCGGTCGCTATGAGTACCGCAACAAGGGCATGGACCTGACCATCGAAGCCCTGGCCAAACTCAACTGGCGTTTGCGGCAGGCGGGGTCGAACCTGACGGTGGTGTTTTTCATCATCACTCGCAGGCCGGTGCGTTCGATCAATGTGACGGCGTTGCAATCCAACTCGATATTGGACGAAATTCGCACCTCCACCGAAGCGATCAAAAACGAAATCGGCGACAAACTTTTTTACAGCGTCGCTTCGGGCAAAATCCCCGACTTGAATACGCTGACCGATGAGTATTGGATGCTGCGGTTGCGGCGAACGCTTTACACCTGGCGGCGGGAGCAACTGCCCATCATCGTGACCCATGACCTGATCGACGACGCCAAAGACGAGGTGCTCAATCAACTGCGCACCTGTCAACTGGTCAATCATCAGCACGACCCGGTGAAGGTGGTGTATCACCCGGATTTCATCAGCCCGGCCAACCCGCTGTTTGGCATGGAATACGACCAGTTTGTGCGCGGGTGTCACCTGGGGGTGTTCCCCAGTTACTACGAACCCTGGGGCTACACGCCGTTGGAAAGCATCGCGCTGGGTGTGCCGGCCATCACCAGCGACCTGGCGGGCTTTGGCAGTTACATTATGCAACTGTTGCCCGAACATGAAGAAAAAGGGTTGTATGTGGTGCGTCGTCGTGGGCGCGGGTTTTGGGACAGTGCGGAGGAATTGGCGGATCGCATGTTCCGATTCTGTCAGATGACCCGCCGTGAACGGATTGCGTTGCGCAACAACGTCGAAAGTTTTTCGACGCACTTTGACTGGCACAACCTGGGCAAACGGTATCACGAGGCACACGCGTTGGCGCTGGATCGGCTGGGGTGATGAAGGAATTTCGAATATCGAATTTTGAATTTCGGAATTAACGGAGACGAACCGTTTGGTCGTCTTCGATTTTCATGAAATGGTTTTTTCTGCATAGCTGCGGGTGGAAACCCGCGGTGGTGATAACTTTTGAAATGGTATTGGTTGGTTGTTCGGAAAACCATTTTGAAATTCACGACGACGTGAAGTTCAGGCGTGGATGATTCAAAATTACCCCATCACCACTTCACCGCCGAGGGCGGCGGTGCCACATCCATTCACCAAGGCTTGACGCACTTGGCAAAAGGTAGGCAAACCGCGACACTGTGCCAATCATGGCCAGCGCTGAAAATCAGGTTAAACCAATACCACGGTTTCTGGTGACCGCGGGCAACACCCGTGAACGCATCGATCAGGTGCGCGATTGGGGCAACCTGTTCACCGGCAACACCGGTTTGGATATTGCTCGTTCGTTGTCACAGCACGGTCCGGTTGACCTGCTGACCAGTAATCAGCAACACCTGGCCCAGTTGCAGCAATCACAAACCACCCCGCACCCGATCAGCGGTTTTGGTTACACCACCCATGCCCAGTTGCGCGACCTATTGGCATCACACATGACCACGCAACCGTATCAGGCGGTGTTCATGACCGCAGCGGTGAGCGATTATCAACCTGCAGGGGTGTACGAAATTATCGACCGTCAGCCAGCCCCCGCCCCCGGTTCGGGCCTCGAAGGCAATGAACAAATCTGGCGGGTCAGAAATGTGCAGGCAGGGAAGGTAAAAAGTGTTTATCCGCGGATAGCGATCGTTGGTGAGCCGACGGAAAAACTGGTGGACCTGTTCCGCAGTCGATGGGGCTATCGCGGGCTGCTGTTCAAGTTCAAACTGGAAGTCGGTTTATCGGATGAACAGTTGCTGGAGGTGGCGCGGAAAAGTCGGGTTGCCAGCGGGGCGGATTATTTGGTAGCCAACACGTTGGAGATGGTGCAGGGTTGTGAGCCGGGGGCTTTTATTGTCAGCGCGACGGGGCATGAACGGGTAGCCCGTCGAGCGCTGGCGGATAGGTTGGCGCAGTTGGCGGTGGCGAGCGGGTAGCTTGGGTCAACAATCCTGAACTTCACGCGGACGTGAAGTTCAGGCGTGGTCGTGACAAGTGCGATCCCTGTGTGATGGTGCACCGTGTACCACAAAGCTCAGGCGTGGCATTGTTATGTCGTTTGGCGATGGGGGTGGTGGCCGGTAACATGCCATGGCACGAGCAAACCCCCGGCCTCAGGTCCCCCGGATCAAGGAGTTAGATTTGTCCAAGCGCACGCTGATTCGTGACATGCTGCCCAATCAATGGGTGTCGGGTATTTTCGCCATCCAGAATTGTCAATTGGGTTCGACCAAGACGGGCAAGCCCTACATCAAATGCATTCTCGGCGATCGCACGAAAAAAGTACCGGGGCGGATGTGGAACGCCAGTGAGGAGTTGTTTGCGAGCCTGCCGACGGACGGGTTTGTGATGATTGAAGGGCAGACCCAGGCGTATCAGGGGGAAATGCAGATCATCATTCAGCAGATCGAACCGGCCAAGCCGTCGGGGGAAGATTTGCTGGAACTTTTACCGCGTACGGAAAACGACATACCGACGATGCTGGTGGAGGTGGTGCGCATCGTCACGACGGTACAGGACCCGGCCTTGCGCGCCATGGTGCAGGCCTACCTGGACGACAACGCGCTGATGGGTCAATTTCGTCAGGCCCCGGCTGCGATGAACCTGCATCATGCCTACATCGGCGGACTGCTTGAACATACTTTGAGCCTGCTGCGTTTGGGCGAGGCTTATTGCAAACTCACCCCCGCCCTGAATCGTGATGTGGTGCTGGTGGGGCTGTTCATTCATGACCTGGGCAAGTGCAGCGAACTGACCTGGACCACGGGCTTTAATTACAGCGATCGCGGGCAACTTTTGGGGCACATCGCGGAGGGACTTCTCTGGCTGCAACAGAAGGCTGAGCAGTGCGAGAAGAAGGGCACCAAAATACCAGCGACGTTATTAACGGTGCTGCAGCACATCATTTTGTCGCACCATGGCAAGCCCGAATTCGGTGCGTTGAAAATACCGGCCACCCCCGAGGCGATTGCGGTAAGCCTGCTGGATAATCTGGACGCGAAAATGCAGATGGCCATTTCAGCGGCCAACCGTGGCGAAGGCGGCATGAATCAGCCGACGGATTTGCACGGCAACTTCACCGAAAAAGTATGGGCACTGGACACCCGCGTCTATCGCCCCGATCCGACCACCATCGATGATTGAAGGCAAGTGGCCAAGTGGTCGAGTGACGGAACCGAAGTCGGATTTTTCACGCCTGAACTTCGTCGCTTCGATGAAGTTCAGGATGGTTTTTCACAAACACTGATGCCCAGGGCTTTGGTCCAATGCCTCGTTGACGCCGAGGGCTTTAGTGCGCTTCCCAATTCTTTGTCGCGTTTGTTTTACGAGCCGCGACCGTGAGGG
>CAYRTH010000176.1:0-5860 GCA_964427135.1 uncultured Phycisphaeraceae bacterium | reverse complement strand
TTTGTGTAAAGAAGTGGTCGAGCGAATTTCGAATTTCGAATTTTGGATTTCGAATATTAAGAAATCAAGCCGGGAACGAGGCCGATAGGCCGAGGGCCCGGGTATGACGAATGGATCATGGATGATGTTCAGAGAAACCATTCGTAAACCCATGATTTGGTTTGTACATCATCCTTTATCCATCATCCATTATCCATCGCCTCATGAGTCCCTACAATCATTCACATGAACCCGTTGGCTCAACAAACACCCCGACCAACCGAACTACTGTCCCCAGCCGGGGATTGGGAATCGCTCCGCGCTGCGGTGGCCAACGGTGCTGATGCCGTGTATTTCGGATTGACGGATTTCAGTGCCCGGCAAAGGGCTGCCAATTTCACCCTCGATGAGCTGCCGCAGGTGATGGCTTACCTGCACAGTCACAATGTGCGCGGCTACGTCACCTGCAACACCCTGATTTTCAGCCCTGAACTGCCCCGCATGGTCGAGGTGCTCATCGCCCTGGCGCAACACAAAGTCGATGCAGTCATCATGCAGGACCTTGGTTTGGTACGTTTGGCGCAGCGCTTGGCCCCCGGCTTGGTGGTGCATGGTTCGACGCAAATGACACTCACCGAACCGCTGGGCATCGGCTTGGTGCAACGGCTGGGGGTTCAGCGCGTGATTTTGGCGCGTGAGTTGTCGGTCGATGACATTCGCAAGGTGAATGCGGCCTCGCCATTGCCCACGGAAGTGTTCGTGCACGGGGCCTTGTGCGTGGCTTACTCAGGGCAGTGTCTGACCAGTGAATCGATCGGCGGTCGCTCGGCCAACCGGGGGCAGTGCGCCCAGGCTTGCCGGTTGCCCTATGAACTGGTGGTCGATGGTGTAACCCGTGATTTGAGTGACAAGGCGTACCTGCTTTCCCCGCAGGATTTGGCAGCCCACGACTTCATCAATGAACTGGTGGATGCGGGCGTGGTGAGTTTGAAAATCGAAGGTCGGCTTAAATCGGCGCAGTACGTCGCAGCCACCACCCGCACCTATCGCGCTGCACTCGACGCTGCTTTGAGTGGTCAATCATTCAAGGCCGATGACCAGCAACAGCGCGATTTGGCGCAAAGTTTTTCGCGCGGGTTTGCCCCCGGGTTTTTACAGGGTGTGAATCATCAGCAATTGGTGCAAGGCAGGTTCCCCAAAAGCAGGGGCATCAAGGTTGGCATCGTCACCGGTCGCACCGACCATGGTTTAGTCGTGCGCTTGGAACAGGCACACAACGATCAGGCTGCGCTCAAACCCGGTGACGGACTGGTGTTTGATGAAGGTCACCCGGAACAGGATGAGCAGGGGGGTCGGGTGCATGAGGTCAGGCCTGTGACAAATAGAAGCGGTAAACATCCGGGGCTAAAGCCCTCGGCGTCAATTGATGTTGAATTGGTGTTCGCACCGGGGGCGATTCAACCCCAGGCGGTGGCACTGGGGGCGATGGTTTGGAAAACCGATGACCCTGCGGTACGACGACGCCTCACCCAAACCTACGCCCGTGATCAGGTCGTCAAACGCAAGCCCGTCGATGCGCTGCTGGCGTTGGACCCCCGGTTACATCTGGTGTTGACACTCACGCAAACCGATGCCGACGATACTGCACTCAATGAACCCAGCCGAGGGCGCCCCCGGGGGCTGGGCCACCAAGCAGGTCGTTCGATGACAGTGCGTAGTGATGAACCTTTGCAACCCGCCCAAAAGCATTCGCTGACCGCAGCGCTGGCGCGGGAGCAATTGTCACGACTGGGCGATACCCCGTTTGAATTGCGAAAAGTCTCGCTGCTGAATCAACACGAAACGCCGGTCGAAGTATTGCCGATGATGGCTCCCAAAAGTGTTTTGAACCAGCTACGCCGGGCAGCGGTACAAGGGTTGTTGCAACAAGCCCAGCAGGATCGTCACATCGACATCACGGATGCACAGGCCTTGCAGCATTTGCGCGATGAGGCAGGCAATCGTCATGCACCGCAGCCCAATGCAACCAATCATGGCCCGGCAACCTTGAACCTTCATGTGCTGGTGCGTGATTTGGCACAGTTGCAGGCGGTGATTGAATGCAAAGAAGTGGTCAAGTGGTCGAGTGGCCAAGTGGTCGAGTGTCAGACCGAAACATTCACTGCCCCCACAGCACAAAGACTGACAAAATCAGCAACCAGCAATATTCAACTTGCTTCGATCACCTGTGATTTTGAAGACCCGCGGAAGTATCGACAAGCGTTGGAAATTGGCCGACGGCACAACCAACCGATCACCTTGGCGACGGTGCGCATCGTCAAGCCCGGTGAAGTTGGCTTGTTGAAAATGCTGGCGGAAATGCAACCCGCAGCCATACTGGTGCGCAACCTTGCGGGCATGTCGTTTTTCAGGGATCAATTCCCGCAATTGCCCTTGGTCGGCGATTACAGTTTGAATATCACCAATGAACTCACGGCTGGGTTGTTGCTGGAGTTGGGTTTGCAACGACTCACGCCGGGGTATGACCTGAACTGGGCGCAGTTGCAGGCGATGCTTGCGCACATCGACCCCGGTCAGTTTGAGTTGGTATTGCATCAGCACATGCCGATGTTTCACATGGAACATTGCGTGTTTGCGCACACGCTGTCCAATGGGAAAGACCATCGTGACTGTGGTCGGCCTTGCGATCGGCATCGGGTGTCATTGCGCGATCGGGCGGGTATCGAGCACCCCCTGGTGGCCGATGTGGGTTGTCGAAATACCCTGTTCAACGGCACCGCCCAGTCGGCAGCTTCGTTCATCCCCCAGGCCTTGAACGCTGGGCTGCGCCACTATCGGGTTGAGTTGCTCACGGAAACGGCGCAGGAGGTGCAACCGTTGTTGCAGGGGTACATCGACACTTTGATGGGAGCCAAGTCACCGCACAAGGCATTGCACCAGTTGCGGGTGTTGCAGGTGATGGGCGTGACACCCGGCACACTGGCGCATGCTTGAATGGCTTAAGTCCAACTAACATTCATCCGTGATGACAGGGTGCCGACGACCTGAGTAGCCCAGCCGCCCTCGGCTGGGTTTTTTTCCTTTGATACACACCGCCGGGGGCGGCGGTGCCACAAAACACACAGCTCCCGCCCCCGGATACTGCGCGGTCGCAGTGTGGCACCCCCGGCTTGAGCCATGTCAATGGAACCATTGACTTATGGGCCAAAGGTCACTATTGTTTTCACGCTTCGACAACCTGAACACGCGACTTATCGAGAGTGGCTGAGGGATGGGCCCGATGAAGCCACCGCAACCCCCCGACCCCGGATTGAAAACTGGTGTGAAGACACCGGTTGAAAAATGGGTGAGTGAAGGGCAGGTGCGAAATCCCACCCGATGGTTGGTCGGCAACCTCGGGGGAGATAAGAAGCGGCGCCCCCTTGGAAGCTGGTCTGACTTGATCAAAAAGTCGATCACCGCCCACCGGAACCAACGCCCCTTCTTGTCACACAAGCAAGGGGTTTTTTGTTGGCATGAACAAACGGAAGTGGCCAAGTGGCCGAGTGGTCGAATGATCGAACCAAGCCGAGGACGAGTCGGCAACGAAGTTGACGACGAGGACTCGGGTATCGGTTAGCCAAGCAAGAATCGCCCTCACCCTGCCCTCTCCAGGAGGGAGAGGGGGACAGATGCCGCCCAGTGATCAAAACGAGGAATCGGTATGAGCTACGTCAAGGGATTACAATGCAAGGAATGCGGGGCGATGTACCCCATTGAGCCGCGCACGGTGTGCGATATCGACTTTGGCCCGGTCGAGGTGGTGTACGACTACGCTGCGATGCATGGCAAGGTCACCCGCGCATCGATCCAAGCGGCGCCAAGGTCACTGTGGCGGTACAAGGATTTGTTGCCCATTGAGGGCCAACCTATCGCCGGGCTGCAATCGGGTTTCACGCCTTTGATCAAAGCGGATCGACTGGCCCGTGAACTGGGCGTGCGTGAACTTTACATCAAGGATGATAGCGCCAACTACCCGACCTATTCGTACAAGGATCGCGTCGTGGCGGTGGCACTGACCAAAGCGATTGAATTTGGTTTTGACACGGTGGGTTGTGCGTCAACCGGTAACCTGGCGCACAGTGTCTCGGCTCACGCGGCTGCGGCGGGGGTGCGGGCGGTGGTGATGATCCCCGATGACCTTGAGGAAGGTAAAGTCGTCGGCATGAGTGTGTTTGCCCCGCAAGTGGTGCGCATCAGGGGCAACTATGATGATGTAAATCGGCTCTGTTCGCAGATTGCAGACAAATACAAGTGGGCGATTGTGAATGTGAATTTGCGTCCGTATTACACCGAAGGCGCCAAAACCCACGGGTTTGAAATCGCCGAGCAGCTTGGCTGGCAGTTACCAAGGCACACGGTGGTGCCGGTGGCGGGGGGCACGATTCTGCCGAAAATTTGGAAGGCGTATCGTGAGTTCGTGGAGCTTGGTTTGGTGGCGGACAATAAGCCGGCGATGTACGGGGCGCAGGCGGCGGGGTGCAACCCGGTAGTCAAGGCGATTGAAGATGGGGCGGAATTGTTTCACCCGCAGAAGCCCAACACGATCGCCAAGAGCATCGCCATCGGCAACCCGGCCGACGGGTACTATGTGATGAAAGTGGTGCGCGAGTCAGGCGGTTACGGTGCCAGTGCCAGTGATGATGAAATCATCGCGGCGATGAAGCTGCTGGCCCGCACACAAGGTATTTTCACCGAACCAGCTGGTGGTACGACCCTGGCCTGTGCGATCAAGTTGATTGAGGCTGGGAAAATACCGCGTGACGAGTCGATTTGCGTTTGCATCACCGGCAACGGATTGAAAACCGTCGAAGTATTACGCGGCAAGTTGAATCACACCCCTGCCATCGGCGCCAAGTTGAGCGAGTTTGATGCGTTGATGGAAATGATGAATGACAAAACGTTGACGACCGCGTAAAGCAATGATGGAATTGACACCGTGGGCTTTAGCCCCGGATGTTGAATCAACAAAATAGATCATCCGGCCCTGAAGGGCACGGCATCAACCAGGGTTTTGTCAGATCATCAAGATACGATTGGAGAAACATCATGTCCGACACTGTGACGATTCGCATTCCCTCGGCTCTGCGTCCGCAGGCGGGTAACCAAGAATCACTGACACTGACCGGCGGGTCGGTCGGGGCGGTGCTCAGTGAACTGACGACACAGTACCCGGAGCTGGGCAAACGGTTGTATAAAACCCCCGGCAGTGAACTCAACCGGTTCATCAATGTGTATGTCAATGATGAGGACATTCGTTTTTTGGAAAATTTGCAGACCAAGGTCAAGCCCGGCGATGAGGTGGCGATTGTGCCAGCCATCGCGGGGGGGTGAGGGGAAGTGAATGACGCCGATCCCTTTAGGGCCGGATATCCGGGGCTAAAGCCCTCGGCGTCGTAATGTGTATTCATGGTGCTTATCAGGAGTGTTTTTATGCCCACGATGGTCCGCAAAGTTTGGCTGACGTTCGAAGGTGCCTGCCGGGATTTGCCCTGCATCTGGCAGTTGTCACAGAAGTACCCCCAGGTGAAGTTTGACATTCGCCAGGCGTCGATCAGCGATCAGATCGGCATCATGGCGATCAAGTTCGAAGGTGAATCACAACAAGTGGAGGATGCCCTGGCGTACCTTACTCAACTGGGCGTGCGCATCGACCCGGTGGAAGGCGGCAGCAACGTGGCGGGTTGAAATAAGAAGTGGCCAAGTGGTCGAGTGGTCGAGTGGCCAAGTGCATGAAGAGAGTTCGCCCTCACCCAAGGGGAGAGGGGTTTAAATACGAAATTCGACATCAGTACTGTCCGGTTAACGGAGGGATGGCGATTGGTTTAACGCCTTGATTGTA
>CAYRTH010000175.1:0-6015 GCA_964427135.1 uncultured Phycisphaeraceae bacterium | reverse complement strand
GCACCCATCACGCACACGCCTGCCGTTACACCGGCCAAAAGTCCGAGTTTCATCATTGTTTCTCCCCTCCCAGGGCACTAACGCACCACGGGAAATTTCGCCGAGCTGTGACCCAACCACAAGGCTGATGTCTGTTCCTCCACTCCGGCTTACCCCGCAAGAATAGCACTGTTCCATCCCAATTCCAGTATTGACACAAAAATAACAAAATATGTTAAGTAATTAAAAAACATATGTTTATGTAATAAAAGGACTTCGGACACCCCCCCCCATTTCTGAGAATTTTGTACCGGATAGGATAAATAGGTAAAACAAGGGTATTAGCATGACCTGTTTTGAAGTGTTCTAAAATAACAAAGTGGGGGAAATGGCAAATTTGGGTGGTTGTGTCGATTTGGCGATTTTGATGTGGTTGTGAAGTGGTGAATTAGCGATGTGGTGATGTGGTGAATCTTCCACGCCTGATCTTTGTTGTCCTCAACAAAGATCAGGATCGTTTTTAACAAAAGGTTGGATGTTGTGGCACCGCCGCCCTCGGCGGTGTGATTGACAAAGCGGCGGATGGTATCCGCCGTTTTCATGCAATCAACAAGACATCATTCCGAGCCGACCGCCGATAACATCGGCGGCTTTACCCACTTGGCCACTTCCAAGAATACAGTTGATCATCCCGCATCATCGCCCTAAGATGGAAGTGCTTGCTAGGGGTGCCCACCGCCCGCAGTGATGCAGGCTCGATACACGAGTCTGGTCCACGGGGCGTACAAGGGCTGAGATCACACCCTGGAACCTGACCCGGTTAACACCGGCGGAGGAAAGCGAGCGATGAACGATTGTTTGATCACCCTTGGTGATCATCATCCATCGTTTCATGAGGTGATTTGCCTTGTGACCGCATCGCCATGTCTTTCCTTCCTGGTTCCATGAACTACCCGTGATCGATGAAACCCCTTGCCATCGGCAACGCCGACGCAAAGCGTCTGCGCTAAACGATGCGCTGTCGAAGCAACACCACGGCTCACCATTCGAGGAACCCGCCATGATCACTCATGCAGACCAATCACAATCTCAATACCAATACCCCGCCATCGGCGGCAACCCCGCGTCCGCTCCCGTGGGAACCAACCCCGGGTCGTTTGCCAACCCTCGCCATTTCGCCCCCGATACATCTGGCGCACTGACCTACAGCTCGCCCGACACCCCCGGCATGCCCGCCCCGTCGGATCGCACAGCCTGGGACTTCATGCCCCACGATTGGCGATACGTCGGCCCAACCGATCGTCAAACGCGCACCAGCGATTGGCCGTTTGACCCAATGACCAACCCCAAAAACTGGCAGGCCCCGGCTGGGTTCAAGCCAATCACGCAACTGGAACATGCGCGATTGGGCAACATCACGCCGCAGATGCTGCGCGTGGCCCAGCGCGAACCGCACCTCACTGCCGAACAGGTGCGTGCCGAAATCGCTGCCGGTCGATTGATCATTCCCGCGAATATCAATCACCTCAAACATCAACTGGACCCGATGTGCATTGGTCGAGCGGGGCTGACGAAGGTGAATGCCAACATGGGGGCTTCGCCGGTGTCCAGCTCGACGGAGATGGAAGTGGAAAAACTGCGCTGGGCGGAGCGCTGGGGCGCGGACACGGTGATGGACTTGTCAACGGGAGGTGATTTGGATGCTTGTCGCAAAGCGATCATTGAAAATGCAAAGGTGCCC
Source organism: uncultured Phycisphaeraceae bacterium (assembly GCA_964427135.1). Classification (GTDB taxonomy): domain Bacteria; phylum Planctomycetota; class Phycisphaerae; order Phycisphaerales; family Phycisphaeraceae; genus JAJXSS01. The sequence continues at coordinate 4,295 of CAYRTH010000175.1, read as the reverse complement.
ATCGGCACGGTGCCGATTTATTCGATGATCTTCGGGCGCAAGATCGAAGACCTGACGCATGCAATGATTTTGCAGCAACTGCGTCACCAGGCAGAGCAGGGGGTTGATTACTTTACCGTGCATGCGGGGGTGTTGCGGGAACATTTGACGTATGTGAAAGATCGGCTCATCGGCATCGTGTCGCGGGGTGGGTCGCTTTTGGCCAAGTGGATGATTGTTCACCAAAAGCAAAACCCGATGTACGAATTGTGGGACGACATTTGCGACCTGATGCGTCAGTACGACGTGTCATTTTCGATCGGTGACGGCTTGCGGCCCGGCGGGCTTGCGGATGCGACGGATCGCGCCCAGTTGGCGGAGCTTTGCACCTTGGGCAAGCTCACGGAACGTGCCTGGCGCAAGGGGGTGCAGGTGATGATTGAAGGGCCGGGGCATGTGCCGTTTGATCAGATTGAGTTCAACATGAAGTTGCAGCGGACACTTTGTCACGGGGCGCCGTTTTACGTGCTGGGGCCGTTGGTGACGGATATTTTCCCCGGCTATGACCACATCACCAGTTGCATCGGGGCCACGGCTGCGGGGTATCACGGGGCAGCGATGTTGTGTTATGTGACCCCCAAGGAACACTTGGGTTTGCCAAAGAAAGATGATGTGAAACAGGGTTGCATTGCGTACAAGATTGCCGCCCATGCTGCGGACGTGGCGCTGGGCATTGCGGGAACCCGTGATCGTGATGATGAACTGACCAAAGCCCGTGCCGCGTTGAACTGGGAAAAGCATTTTGAGTTGTCGTTCGACCCGGATACAGCGCGGGCGTATCACGATGAGGATTTGGATGTCGATACCGATTTTTGCGCCATGTGCGGACATGACTGGTGCTCGGTGCGCATCAGCAAGGAGATACAGGAATTCGCCAGCGGCAAGGCCCCGGAATTGCAATGGGAAAAACCCAAAATTTCCGCGGCACTGACAGCCGAGCAACAGGAAATTTTGCGTCAGCGCGGGGTACTTGCCCCTGATGAAATTCATCGTTTGGCGCAGAAGACCCAGGCGGTGGTCGGGGCGGCTGCGGGAAGCGGGGGCAAGGCTGCCTGTCACAGTGATTATGTCGATGACCAGCAGGCGAAAAAGTTGCAGGAGAGCAAACTGGTGCAGGTGGACGTTCGCCCTGCCCTGAATCTGCCCAAACATGATTCGGTGATTTGAGTGGCAGCGCGTACCACAACATGCAATCTGTTTCGCTGCAAACAAGCCGGGTTCTAAAACAGCATGGGCCACGAAGGCAAGCAGCGCACTTTGAAGACCTTACGCCAAGTCGCCAAGGGGGCCAAGACGCCAAGAAATCAAGGGCCACGAAGTCACGAAGAGCACGAAGAAGAACGGAATGGTGGATTGTTAAAAGATGATGGACACAACAAGATTTGATTTAATGAGCTTGAATGTGATGAACAAATTTTGAACCATTTCAGTTGGTTTTTTTATTGGTCGATCCCTTCTTCTTGGCGTCTTTGTATCTTGGCGTCTTGGCGTTGATGGGGTTGTAAGGTTTCCAGCTTTTCTTCTTTGTGGGCTTCGTGCGTTTGTGGCCCAACCCCGCTTGATGTTTTGCCTTCCAGCGACACTGGTCAAGGGCGTGGTTTTTTCATAGAATAGGCAGATCGGCCGTGTGCCAGAGCGGACTAATGGGGCGGATTGCAAATCCGTTGGCGCAAGCCTTCGTGGGTTCGAATCCCACCGCGGCCTGTTGGGTGCTTCAACCTTGTCGGTGCCGGGTTGCCCGGGCAAAGTGATAACCAATCACCCTTGTTCATGATGTTTTTCGTCATGTCATCAAGGGGTTTTTTCACCGCCCTCCTTGCCCAAGGTTGATGATCGCCCTGACTTATGTGCCGACGACTTGATGGTCGTTGGCTCACTTTGCCCCGGGCTTGTTCCCCTGTTGCACCGATCATGAATCAACCCGCCTCGCCATCGAAACCCAATTCACCTGCCAACAACAACGCCCCCAAGGAGCCGCCACGTTCCCCGTCGATCGGGTATCTGCACATTCCGCCGTTCAGGGTGCAGGGCTTGTCGATCGCCGGGGAAGAGAGCGTCGTACAAATCCCGGAACTGGACGTTTGCTTTGACATCGGCCGAGCACCGCGCATCGCGCTCACCTCCAACTATGTCGCCCTCACGCACGGCCACATGGATCATGCCGCGGGGCTTGCCTACTACTACAGCCAGCGTTCGTTTCAGGGCATGGGCGAAGGTACGGTGATCTGCCCCAAGGCCCTGGAGCAGCCGATTCACAACCTGATGCGTGCATGGGTCGATATCGAAGCTCAAAAAACGCCCTACAAAGTGATCGGGCTGGAACCCGAAGGCGAAGTCGAAGTCAAAAACCATATTTTTTTAAGGGCGTTTGCCACGTTGCATACTGTGCCGTCGTTGGGGTATGTGCTGGTGGAAAAGCGCAGCAAGCTCAAACCCGAATACGTCGGACTGACGCAGGAACAGTTGGTGCAGCTCAAGGCTTCGGGGAAAGAGATCACGCAAATTGTCGAAGTGCCGTTGGTCTGTTACACGGGGGACACGATGTGGGGTCCGCAGTTTGATCGGCCGGATGTACGCGGGGCGAAAATTTTGATCACCGAATGCACTTTTTTGGAAGCTGGGCATCGTGATCGCGCTGCGGTGGGCCAGCATTTGCACTTGGACGACATCGTCAAGTTGCTGGATATTTGCAGTGCGCAGGCGATCGTGCTGACGCACATGAGTCGGCGAACGCACATGAGCGAAGCCCGCCGTGAGGTCGATGCGGCGGTGCCGGCCAAAGATCGCTCACGGGTGTTTGTGCTGATGGATAGTCGGTCGTATCAGCAGCAACCACGTCAGCGCTCGTGACACAAATCATTCTTCATAGCCGCAGGTGGTTACAGCGGGTCTGTATGATTGAATGTGGCGCCGCCGCCCTCGGCGGTGTGAGGTGAACCATGCCCCAGCCGGGGGCGGCTGGGCTACATTGGTGAACCGACCGCCGATGACATCGGCGGCTTTGTCAATGCGTCCGCGCTAAACAAATACCACCACTTGGCCACTATTGACTTGGTACGTATCCTGTCATGATGGTTGGTTCGCGTACCAATTCGAATCAAACACCGACACGGTTGCGTGTGGCGGTGACCGCTGAGCCGGGGGACGATCTGTCATTACAAAAGGCGGCAGCGCGGTTGGCGGTTGATCAACAATTTGCCTTCATCGCACCGGGTCAATCGCCCGGTGATGAGGTGGATGCGTTGTTGTGTGTGACGCACCATCGACTGGAGTTGCGAGTGCTCAAGGGCGATGCATCGCTCAAACAGGGCAAGGCCGTCGCAGTGAATTTGGACGACATCGACACCACATCGCCCGAAGGTCGTTCGCTCAAGCAGCCGCTTTTCAAAGCCATGGGCATCAAGGCGCGCAAGGATTTACCCATCACGGTGCTGGATGCGACGGCTGGGTGGGGGCAGGATGCGTGGATGCTGGCGAGCATCGGTTGTCAGGTGTTCGCAGCCGAGCGCAATCGGGTGATGGCCACATTGTTGCGTGATGCGGTGTTGCGTGCGGGGAGTTTACAGCCGGAGGTTTTGACGCGGCTGCATGTGGTGCAAACCGATGCGCGACATTTGTTACGCAGACTGGCACAGCGACATCGGCAATTGTCGGAGGATCGATCTTCGCATGAAAAAGACGATGAGTTGCCCAGTTCGGTGCGTGCTTTTTTTGAGCCGGATGTCGTGTACCTGGACCCGATGTACCCCGATCATGAAAAGCGCAGCTCAGCGGCACGCAAACCGCTGGTGCTTGCCCGTCACCTGGTCGGCGATGATGACGATGCCCCTGAATTATTGCACTGGGCGCTGCGTTTGGCGCAAAAGCGCGTGGTGGTGAAACGCCCATTGCATGCGCCGCCACTGGGCGAGGCACTGTCACCGACGGTGCAAACGACGATGAGCATCGAAGGCAAATCGCATCGGTTGGATGTGTATGTGCAAAAATGAAGTGAACAAATTGACAAGTGGTCGAGTGGTTGTATTTGTTTAGCGCAGACGCTTTGCGTCGGCGCATGATTCAAGGGGCTGGGTGAAAAGACAATCCTGATCTTCGTCAAAGACGACGAAGATCAGGCGTGGATGATTCACTATGAACCAATACAACGCTCGGCATACCCGGGCCCTCATCGCCCCCGGGGGCGGCGATTCGTTCCCGGCTTGTCTTAGAGCCTGTATGAAAACTTCCGATTGAGCCGATACAAGAGGCATGGACGG
>CAYRTH010000174.1:0-6064 GCA_964427135.1 uncultured Phycisphaeraceae bacterium | reverse complement strand
CCATGCCGGCCATGATCGTGGTCGTGCGCGTGATCGTGACCATGATCATGGCCGGCATGGGCATCCGCAGCCGCCAGTCCGACCAGTTCCGCCATGCTGATCATCGGCAATTTGCGAGCCTTGGCGACCTTCATCGCCCAGGGGTCCAAATTCAATCCGACCATGACCATCATGTCCGCCCCGCTCACGGCTGCGATCTGCTGGGCGGTGGGTTCAAAATCGTGCGGGTTCACCCCAGCAGGCATCAGACTGATCACCTGCAATTGATCGCCGACCAACTGTTGAATAATGTTTTGCAGCGGAAAAATGCTGGCCACAATGACGCTGGAACGGGCTTTGTGGTCACTGGAACCGGCAGTGCCTGACTCACTGCGATCACAACCGGGCACGAACAGCGAACAAACCAGCAACACCGTCGGCAAAACCATTCGGAATAAGTACGCTTGCATTTGCATGATGAACTCCTTCACTGAACGTTATTGATATTAGATTATCAATTGTTGAATGATATCGCGCCACTGTCAAATGCCAAATCCGCTCAATCACCGCGGGTTACCACCCGCTGTGATTCCTTGACGGGTGTGTTGTGATTGCATCACGACCAGAGTTTCCGACAGGTAATCAACGACTGACACACACCATCGCCAACTTCACCGACTGCATTACAATCCTCAACCATGAGTCCGGCATCCCGCAAATCATTTGAACCGGTGCGTATCGACTTGTCCAAGGTGTTGGACAAGCCCCCGCCGCAGTCGGTCGAAGCCGAAATGGCGCTCTTGGGTTCGATGCTGCTGGACAAAATGGTGATCGGGGATGTGGTGCAGGTGCTCAGTGGGCCGGAGGATTTCATCCGCGCCAATCATGGGGCGATTTATCAGGTGCTGGTCGAGCTGTACGACCGCAATGAAAAGATTGACCTGGTGATGGTGCCGGAGGAATTAAAACGGCGCGACCTGCTCGAAGCGGTGGGCGGTGCCGGTTATCTGCTTGAGCTGGTCGAGGGTGTGCCCACGGCTGTCAACGCGCCGCACTATGCCAAAATTGTACGTGAGCGTTCGATTCTGCGTCGGCTGATGGACGCGGGCGGCAAAATACTGCACGATGCCTCCAGCAGCAGCGACCCGGTCGATGCGGTGCTGGATCGGGCCGAGCAGGAAGTGTTCCGCATTGCTGAAACACGTGCGACGCAGGACGCAGCAGAGCTGGGCAAACTGGCGCAGGAACTTTACGATCAGTTGGCAGCCCGACATGGTCAGGGCGAAGTGCTCACCGGTTTGGAAACCGGTTTCTTTGAAATGGACGAAATGACCAGTGGCCTGCAGAAGGGTGAACTGATCATCGTGGCCGGACGTCCGAGCATGGGCAAAACGGCTTGGGCCATGAGTGTTGCCGAGCACATTGCCATCACACGCAAACAACCCGTGGCGGTGTTCAGCCTGGAAATGGGTAAACAGCAATTGGCACAGCGTCTGCTCTGTGCCCGCAGCGGGGTCGATTCGCATCGCTTGCGCCGCAACATGCTGCGTGAGGAAGAGTTTCACACCCTTGTCATGACCGTCGGCGAAATGTCGGATGCCCCCTTGTACATCGACGACACGCCCGGCTTGTCCCTGTTGTCGCTGCGTGCCAAGGCTCGCCGACTTGCTTCGCGTCACGACATCAAGTGCATCGTCATCGACTACCTGCAATTGATGAGCGCCCCCGGATCGGAAAGTCGGCAGCAGGAAGTGTCGGAATTATCGCGCGGGATCAAGGCACTGGCGCGTGAACTCAATGTGCCGGTGATCTGTCTGTCGCAGCTCAACCGTGCGTCGGAAAGCCGTGAAGGGCACAAGCCGCGCATGAGCGACCTGCGTGAGTCGGGTTCGATCGAGCAGGACGCCGACGTGGTGATACTGCTGCACCGCGAAGAGTACTACCACGATGATGAGTGGAAGGCGAGCAACCCGGACAAGTGCGGTATTGCAGAGGTGATCATTGCCAAGCAGCGTAACGGGCCGGTGGGGACGGTCGAGTTGCAATTCAGCTCGCAAACCACCCGCTTTAACAACCTGACACGCACCAGCGGTCAGCGCGGGGGTGAAATGTGAATCACGCAGCACGACCACTATTTTTCTTGCGCCTAGCGGTTTGATGACGAGTGATGAATTCCTGCACCGCTTTTTGTAACAGACCCGATCGCGTTTCACCCTGATGTCGGGCGAACTCATCGATCACCGAGAGCACGCGATCGTTGATGGAGATGTTGATGCGCACCGCCTTGCCCGGCAATTGATCGGTATCGACTTCCACCACCGCCCAGAGCGCCGCCCCCTTGTAATCAGGGTTCCGTCGATGGATTTCGATGGGTTTGGGCTCGGGGATCGTCTGACCGGTTTCGATCAGCAATTCGAGGTGACCGAGAATGGCTTCGCGAGCCATGACGATGGCTTCTTCCACGCTGTCACCGGCGGAGAAGCAGCCCGGTAGATCGGGCACCGTCACGCCGTAGCAGCTGTCAGGGTCTTTATGAAGTACCAACGGATATTGCATCATGACTCACCTATTTCAACCCGGCTTGTTTGAGAATACTTCGTGCTGTTCCCAGGGGGATGTCTTTGCGGGGATGAGGGACGGCTACGAGGCCGGGCTTGATCGGGTGCAGAAAATGGTGATGCGATCCGTTGATGCGTGCCAGTCGCCATCCATCTTTCTCAATCACCCGGATGAGTTCCCGGCTGGTAATATTGTGTATCTTACACAACCCTACATAAAAATCAATGGCTACATCCTGATCTTGCTTGCAGCCAAGCAAGATCAGGCGTGGGCGATTGCATCATGACTCAACTGTTTCAGACCGGCTGTGGTTGCACTCGACCACTCGGCCACTGGGCCATTTCCGGTTCCATCACCGTTTGCGTGACGCAATCCAATCACGGATCGCCTCACGGCTGATGGGCCACGCCGACCCGGTACGCCCTTGCAAAAAGGTTTGATACAAACCATCAAGCGTGCGGGCCAATAAACGCAAATGGTCAAAGCGTTGTTCGATCAGTTGGCGCGGGGTGTCGGCTTTTTCGATTTCAGGCAGCAACGCCGAGCCGACCTGCCAATGATCGGTTTGTAATGTCAGTTCCCACTGCGAGTCGCCATCGGAAACGATCATGCCTGCTTTGCGTGGCCACTTGCCCTGGCGCAATGCTTCACGGGCTTCCTTCATCTGCGTCGGCCCGCTGCCGCGCAGCGATTGTTTGCCGGTGACGCCCCAGGCACAGTCCATGTCCAGGCTGCGATCCAGCATCACAGCCACGGGGCGCTTGCCATGTTCGGTGGCGATTTGTACCTCACCCTCATGATGCAGGGTGTGATGCCAGAGCCAAAGTAGAAATTCGTTGCCCAAAAAATCCTTGAGGTCGGTCCCTGACGCGGTCCAGGGCACGCTGGGGATTGATGTATCGATCGGCCCACGATCCGCACTGTCCGCCTCCGGGTGTGCTGCGTCGGGGGCACTTGTAAATGGCGAGGGACGTAGGTCTTCAAAGTCACGCAGACGTTTATTCTGCTGCATGATGTCGGCTGCCAATCGCCCGGCACTCTGATATTCAAGGCTCAAGTCAAAACTGGCGCGAAAGCGGGCAGCCAATTGTTCGATGACGCGGGTGCCGGTGGCACTGCAATAAAGCGAACCATCGGCCAAATCCCACAACAGTTCCACGTGTTTACTTCGGCGAAATTTGCCCTGCGCCAAGTCGTTATGCACCTGGGCGTCGGCTTCGTCCTTGGCTTGTCGCTTCTGATCGCGGGTGGCAAAGCCGGAGGGGTTTTGCGCTGCCAGGGCTTGTTCATGAATTTTGTGGTAGGCGTTTTTCAGATCGGAGGGCACTTTGTGCGTATCGAGGCGCAGGGCAAAAAAAAGCATGGACCCGAACACGTTTTTTTCGAAGGTGAATTGCTGGTCAAAGAGGTGTTCGCCGGCGGTCCAGCCGGATTCGATGCTGCCCGGGGCCGGGGCACCGATGGGGGTGTCGGCAAAGGCGTTTTTGGCCAGTTGATCAAGCAGGTCCTGCGAAACCTGTTTGGGGGCCTTGGCACCCGCGACGACAAAGCGACAGAAGCTGACACGACCGGACGAAAAACCCATGATGAAAAATCCAATGACGATCCATTAAAAAGAGATCACCGCAGAGAACGCTGAGAACGCAGAGAAACAATGATAAATAGAATCAAATCGTTTTTATGGACAACGAAAAGAAACGATTATCAACACAGAGGACACAGAGCAGGGCCGAGCCTTTGGACATTACAACACAAACTGACCGCCCCTTGATGCAATGTCTGAAACGACGTCTTTTTCATGCGTTTTTCTGACCCAGTTGTTTGACGAAATTGAGGCTCTTGAGCGAACAGGCTTATTTGTTCGCTTGATTCTCTGTGCACTCTGTGACCTCTGTGTTGAATTATTCTTTTTGCTGAAAGTTTGAGTATCTCTCTGCGATCTCCGCGTTCTCTGCGGTTAATTGCTTTGCTCGAATTTACCGAAACGGATTGTTAGGCTTGAAGCCCTTGCGTTCATCGTCGCCATCGCTTTTGGCGTCCTGCGCCGCTTCGTGCCAGGCAGCCTGAATGGCTTCGAGGATTTGTTCATTGACCTTGTGCCCGGGTTCCTCGTAAAAGCCCGGCAGACCCTGCACCAGTTGACGAAGCTCGGTGAACCGCACCGACAGCGGATCGCGCTGCTGATGATGTTCGACCAGCAGTTCCGCGATGTCGTCGATGTTCTGCCAGGTGATTTTCAATTGATAATTGAACCACTTTCATGGTGGGTCCGCTCGTGAACTGGCTTGACCCACCCTACCCGGGTCACTGCAGACTCACGGGCATGATCACGTACAGGAACGTTGTCCCGGAACGAACGATGCAGCTTTTGTTGGGGGCGCGCAGGTCGAAGTTCACCTGATCGGTCCCGGCCACCTTGAGCACATCCAGCACGTAAGCGGGGTTGAAACCGATTTCAATCGGTTCGCCTTCGTAGGCGGGGAGGTCCACCCTGATTTCCGCATCGCCGATTTCCGGTGCCCGGCTGGTAATGGTAAGCCCTTCTTTTTTGAAGCTCATCTTCACGCCCTTGGACTCTTCGGTCGTCAGCAAGGCAGCGCGACGAAAAGCGCTGTTGAGCAGTTCCGTCGAAACCGTGGCACGCTTGTCACCATCGCGGGGGATGACATCCTTGTAAGGGGGGAAGTTGCCTTCCACCAGGTTGCTCACCAGCAGGGCGACATCGGTGGCAAACAACACCTGATTGTCAGCAACCTTGACTTTGACCACCTGTTCACCAGCCCCCAGCAAGCGCACCAATGTGCTCAGGCCACGGGTGGGCACGATGGCGGAACGATTGTCGGCTTTGGCGGACTTGCATTCACCTTTGGCGACGGCCAAACGGTGGCCATCGGTGGCGACGACCACGAGTTTGTCTTTTTCGCGTTCGACCAGTACGCCGTTGATGGCATATCGGCTATTCTCTTTGGCGGTGGCGTAGAGGGTTTGCTGGACGATGCGGGTGAGTTCCTGGGCTTCGATGGTGAAGTCAGGGTCGCCTGCAAACTGGGGCAAGGGGGGAAAATCGTCCACCGGGTAGGTGTGCACTTTGAAGTGCGCATCTTGTCCGCGGATGTGCGTGGTCTGATCGTCGCTCTGGATGGTGAGCGTGGCATCGGGCGAGTCACGCACAATGGAATTGAACTTTTCCGCAGGGATCAAAACAGTGCCTGCTTCCTGCACTTCGACGCGATTGGTGGTGTAGCGCAGGGCCACTTCCATGTCCGTGGCTTCGAGGGTCAATGTGTTGTCGCCGGCGGTGATTTTGACGCAGGTGAGCACCGGTTTGGGCGTGCGGGCCGGGACGACAGGCGCGACCAGATTCAGGGCTTCGACCAAGGCTCCACGATCACAAATAACTTTCATGTGCTGACCCCAAAGGTGTGCGGGTGAACAATTGGACAAGGTTAACCGTAGGCATGATATCGGGCAAGCGACGGGCCAGTGAGTGACTGGATGTTGGGGGATGGGGGATGGGGGATGGGGG
>CAYRTH010000173.1:0-6147 GCA_964427135.1 uncultured Phycisphaeraceae bacterium | reverse complement strand
CGATGTCAATTACCTGCTGGACGATGGCCGATGCGGGCTGGTGCTTTCGCCCTCGGCTGACGACTGGGCGCTGCCCCTGGGTTACTGGCTGCCCCAGCATGATGAATTACAACGCAAAGCCCGTCTGGCAAAACAGCGTGTGATGAATCATTTTTCATTTGCCCAGCGCATCGAACGTGAATTGGCGGTGTATGACGATGTGCTTGATCGTCAGCCGGAACCGCTGCGTCAAACCCGTGCTGCTTGATCAATGGCTGATGTCCCAGAACGCCCATTAGAAGCGATTTTCAACACAGAGGACACAAAGTTCACAGAGCAATACAGGCAATTATTTGATTCATTCTGTTCATTCCGCTTCTCTGTGACCTCTGTGATCTCTGTGTTGAATTCCTTTCTCGGCGTTGAATCAAAATGCTTGCTCAAAGGGTTGAGTTGGTTGATAATGATAACAACCACCCGGTCACTTGGTCACCTGCGAGCGATGGATGAAGCCCAACTATACGACAGCCGACTTTGTCAAAAGCCCTTTTCTGGTGTTTTACGAAATCACCCGTGCTTGTGATTTGGCTTGTGCCCATTGTCGTGCCTGTGCCCAGCCTCAGCGTCACCCGCATGAGTTGACCCCGGAGCTGAGTCGTGCCTTGGTCGATGATTTATTGCGTTTTGAAAAGCCGCCGCTGCTCGTACTGACCGGGGGCGATCCGATCAAACGCGAGGACGTGTTTGACCTGACCGCTTATGCGACGGGCAAAGGGCTGAACGTAGCGATGACCCCCTCCGCCACGCCGCTGGTGACGCACCAGGCACTACAAAAATTGCACGCCGCCGGGTTGCATCGACTGGCCCTTTCGCTGGACGGGGCGGACCCGGCCACGCATGATGATTTTCGCAACGTGCCCGGCAGTTACCAGCGCACCTTTGAAATTTTGGCCGACGCAAGACAGGTCGGTTTGCCATTGCAAATCAACACCACCATCACCCGGCGAAACGTGGAACAAGTGGACGCGATGGCGGAACTGATCGCCCGTGAAAAAACTGTGTTATGGTCGGTGTTTTTTCTGGTGCCGGTGGGTCGGGGGCTGCACGAAGAGCGCATCGATGCGCGACAGTGCGAACAGGTTTTCGAGCGCCTCTGGCACCACGCCCAGCAGCAAAACTTCAGCATCAAAACCACCGAAGCGCATCATTACCGCCGCTTTGTGCTGCAAAAAATGGGCAACCCGCAGCACAACCCACAAGGTGTTCATCACAATCAACAACAACGCGCCCCGCTGGGGGTCAACGATGGCAAAGGGGTGATGTTCATCAGTCACATCGGGCAGGTGTTTCCGTCCGGGTTCATGCCCATCGATTGCGGACGCTTCCCGGAGCAGTCATTGGTTTCGATTTACCAGAACAGCCCGATGCTCCAGCAACTGCGCAACCCCGATGGGTTTCATGGCAAGTGCGGGGTCTGTGAATACCGTCAGATTTGCGGCGGCAGTCGCGCCCGTGCCTATGCCGTCACCCGTGACCCATTGGCCAGCGAACCCGATTGCATTTACACACCGACGGCCTTGCGCTGATGCGAGTGGTCGAGTGGTCGAGTGGTCGAGTGAATCCTACAACCATTCTTCACGCCTGAGCTTGCCAGTCCGCTGGCAAGCTCAGGATTGTCTTTCCAACAACCTCCCGTGACGCGACAAGTCGCGGCGCTTAGCACAGCCATCAATGATGGGGGTAGTTCGGGTGATGGATTATCATCAGACCGCGGGTTGCCACCCGCGGCTACGAAGAATGAAGTTATTATTATGCCTAGCCGTGGGTGGCAGCCTGCGGTGTTCTGGTCATTGGCGCAACGACTGTTTATGCCTATCATTGCAACAATCGGAGGTGGGGTTTGTTATCGTTAATGCACCGTTTGGTTCTTTGACCATTCACCCCGCGAAGGTTTGTGAAGTTCGATGAACTTCCCTCCGCCCCACTGTTTACCCAACCATGGCCAAGGACCCGCGTTTTTATTTGGAATCAGGCACGCAGCTATTCACCGGCTGTGAATTGCTGGTGAAAGGCGCCCTCGAAACCGAGGGTGGCGTTCACCTTTTGACCGGTTACCCCGGCTCACCCGTGGCGGGCTTTTTTGACGCATTGGAAACCATCGCACCGCTGCTCAATGAGCGCGGCATGGTTGCCAAAATCGCCAACAATGAAGCTTTGTCGGTGGCCATGGTCAACGGGGCGCAGATGGCCGGTTGTCGGGCGATCACCTGCTTCAAGTCCGTCGGCTTGCATGTGGCTTCCGATGCCCTGGCCCTGGGCGTACTGGCAGGTACGCGGGACGATTCGGGGGCGATCATCGTGGTCGGCGATGACCCGTGGAGCGATTCGACGCAGGTACCTGCGGATTCACGTTACCTGGCGGAACATTTGCGTTTGCCGATCATCGAACCAAGCTGCCCGCAGGAAGTGAAGGATTGGATACCCCTGGCGTTCAAACTCGGACAGGCGGGACGCATTTACATTGGTTATTCGATGACCACCCTGCTGGCCGACGGCGGAGGTACGGTTAACTGCTACGAAAATCATTACCCGCAAGTCAACGAGCATCAACGTCGTTCGCTCTCGTATGAAAAAGACATTGAGCCGACGTTGGAACAGACGGTGCTGCTCCCGCCACGCACCTGGCAACGCGAACTGGGGTTGGAAGAAAGATTAAATGCGGTGAAGGCGGAGGCCCGCAAGCTGGGCATTAATCGCATTGTGCATCGGCCGCAGAAGGGTGAAGTGGTGCCGCTGGGGTTTGTGACGGCTGGCAGCGCCCATGCGTACCTGGTACACGCACTCAACGAGCTTGGTTTGTCGGGACGAATCCCCATCCTCAAACTGGGGATGTACTACCCGTTGGATGAGCAGATCGTCACCGAATTCGCCAGGCACTGTCAGCAGATCATCGTCATCGAAGAACGACGCGGTTTCGTCGAACGACAAATCGTGGAAGTATTGTCAGCATTGCGTCAGACGGGGGAATTGGAAACGCTGGTATTTGGTAAACAATTCCCCAAGCCGCACCCGGGCATACCCGCCACGCGGGGGCTGAACCCGTCAATATTGATCGAACGACTGGTGCCGGTGTTGCGTGACCATGCGACGCTGCCCAAGGAACTGACCAACGGCAGACTCAGCACGGAACTGGAACGCATACAAAGCACCGCCGAATTTGAAGTGGAAATACCCACCCGTTCGCCGACGTTCTGTCCGGGGTGTCCGCATCGTGATTCGTCGAGTGTGCTTTTGGAATTGCGTCGTGATTTACGCGACCCGCAGTACATGCTTGATCGGCACAAACGCAAACCAGTGGACCTGGTCTGTCACGGGGACACCGGCTGCTACACGATGCTGATGTTCGAGCCGACCAAACCCCTGATGCACAATTACTCGGGGATGGGCCTGGGCGGCGGGACGGGCAGCGGTATGGACCCGTTCATCGACAACAAGCAACTGGTGTTCATGGGCGATGGCACGTTCTTTCATTCGGGTCAGGTGGCCATCAGCCATTCGATACAGACCGGGCAGGACATCACCTACATCATTCTGGAAAACAAGACCACAGCGATGACCGGGCATCAGACGCACGCCGGGCTGGATTTGGACCTGCGCGGCAACCCGATGGTGGCGCAGGATATTCAACGCATCGTCGAGGGCATGATACCCAAGGCCCTGGCCAAGGATGTGCGCATCGTGCGCATCAACCCTGCGGAACGGGATCGGTATCGCAAGTTGATGGAGGAAACGTTGCTGGCCGACGGCGTGAAAATCGTCATCGCCGACAAGGAATGCGGCATCACGTTTCATCGTCGGGTGCGCAGTGAGGAACGGGAATCGTTGCGTGATCATGGGTATCTGCCACGCAAAACGCACATGAACGTGGCGACGGAAGTGTGCGAATATTGTTTGGAATGCACCAACCAGACCGGCTGCCCCGGACTGACGATCACCGATACCGACTACGGCCCGAAAGTGCAGACGGACTTGTCATGGTGCGTTAATGATGGCGCGTGTCAACGAATACACGCATGTCCCTCGTTTGAGGAAGTGACGATTGTGCGCAGACAGCCGCCGCGAGCGGGGGACGAGTATGTGAATTTGTCGGACTTGCCGGAGGCTGTTCCGCCGATTCACGCCAATCAGGACACATGGCGCTGTTATTTGGCCGGGGTGGGCGGCATGGGGATTGGTGTGGCGACGGCGATACTTTGCCAGGCGGGGCAGGAAATGGGTTATGCGGTGCAGTTCTTTGATAAAAAAGGACTGGCGGTACGCAACGGCGGCGTTTATTCGCAGATCGTGTTCAATCGGGGGGTGTCGGAAGCTGTTTCCGATGCTGACAAATCCGAAATCCGAAATTCGACGGTTTCAACAGCGGGTCGTCCCGCTAAATTCGAAAGTCATACGACACCGATGGTTCCCTACGGCAAGGCGGATTTGATGCTGGGGGTGGATTTGCTGGAAACGGTGCGAGCCATCGACCCCAAACACCCCTACCGAGTGGCATCCCCGCAGCGGACGGCCACGGTGGTGAACACCGCCAAAACGCCGACGATCATGACGCTGATGGGTCGTGATGATTTTTCGGTCGATGAACTGGAACAGACACTGCGCCGATATACGCAGGAACAAAACTATTTCGGTTTCAACGTCGGCGACCTGTGTCAGCGTATTTTGGATACCAAGTTGTACGCCAACATCATGATGTTGGGCGTTGCGTACCAGAAGGGTTATCTGCCGTTGAAACTTGAGGCGATTGAAAAGGCGATACGCACGATCGTTCGGCAGGACACCGAACGCAACCTCAGGGCATTTAACATTGGCCGGAAGATCGCGGTGCGACCTGATTTGTTCGTGGTGGAATTGCAACACGAATACGAAACCGCAAGGCAGGCGTTTCGACGCAAGGTGAATTTGGTACGGGCTAAGGTGGGTAACGGTCGGCGCGGCAAGCGACTGACCAAACAATTCCGCGTACTGCTCAAACAGACGTTCCGTCAGACGCAGGGGCTGAAGGTCGATGACCAGCTCGTCCGCGATGTGATCATCCGTGCCTACGACTGCTGGCTGTGGGGAGGCATCGGCTATGCGCAGCGATACTGCGATCAACTTGTGACAATTTTTCAGAAAGACGACCCGGCTTACGGGTATCAGGTCACCCGTGCCGCAGTGTGGAATTTGGCCAAGGTGATGCTGATCAAGGATGAGGTGTATGTTTCAGCACTTTTGACCAACCCGGAAAAATACAAGCGCGATCGCAGACGTTTCAACGTCAACCCCGCCAACGGTGACCGCATCGTGTACAAGCATTACAACCGGCCTGAATTCACGGTTTTCGGTCAGCGCATCCGCTTTCAATGGAAGAGCAGCGATTGGCAGTTACGCCTCATGGCAGGCTGCGGCTTTTTGCGCCACTTTCTGCCCGGCTGGCATCAGCGTGAACGGGTTTTTCGTGATTGGTATGAAGCACTGCTGGCCAAGTTCGAACCGCAAAACGTATCGGACCCGCGCAGCTATCGCAAGTGGCTGGCGATTTTGCAAACCCCGGCTGGCGTGACGGGGTATCGTGAAGTGCGTTATCCGAAAATGGAAGCGGCGCAGAAGCAGGTGGAACGTTACTTGCAGATGCCGCCGGAGGCGTTCATTTCACAGGCGACGAGTGTGCATGTGACACCGCATGAACAGGGTGTGCGTTTGCCGGTGGTGAGTGGTCGGGTGTGAATTTTCTGCACCAATGACAGTGTGTTGTCGTACAATCAATGGATGGCTTGACCACGCATACAAATTGATGATCGGAAGTTGAAAGACTTCTGTGTTCGCTGGAACATCACCGAACTGGCGTTGTTCGGTTCGGTATTGCGTGATGATTTTTCACCGGAATCCGATGTCGATGTTTTGGTTACTTTTGCCCAGGGTTTTACACCGGACTATTTTCAGTTACACAGCATGTGTGAAGAATTGTCAACATTCATGAACGGACGAAAAGTGGATTTGATCAGACGCGAATACCTCAGTCCCCGCATCGCTCGGCAGGTACTGGCGGAGTCACAGGTGCAATATGCGGCATGATGATCTGGTTTGAACCCCCTCTCCCTCCGGGAGAGGGTGGCCGAGTCATCGAGG
>CAYRTH010000172.1:0-6157 GCA_964427135.1 uncultured Phycisphaeraceae bacterium | reverse complement strand
CAAACTCAACGCACAGATCGTCGGCAAACAGGTGGAAATCGACGCGATCAAAGAACGGTTAATGGCGATTGGCGATGATCGACAACCGGCTGTATTACGATTACCCGATACAACGCTCACGGCTGCGCGGTTGGAGTTGGATCAACAAGCACAACGATTGACTGCCCCTGTGCCGGGCGTGTTTGTATTTTTGGAGCGTGACCCGCGCAAACCCGATGCCCCGCCGACTGCGGTTACCACGCAATGGTCGCGCGACATGAGCTTTGATCAAAAAAGCGGACAGGTGCTGTTTCGTGGCAAGGTGCAAGCCAATAGCATCGCACAGCGCGATACCATGAAACTCACCTGCGATGAACTGGCGATTTTGTTTGATGCACACAACGATACAGCCGATCAGAACCGAACCATCGGCAACCACGAATCGATACGAAATGTGCAGCAGGTCAAAACCCTTGCGGCACGCAAGGATGTGACGTTTCAATCGGAAAACTGGCTCGACAAACCACAGGGACAACTGGCCACGCGATTGACCTTGCAGGGGCCTGATTTACTTTTTGAAAATGCCCGGCAGGCGGTGCAAATTTTAGGCCCCGGTCGCATGTTGTTTGAAGATTACCGACCTGATGCAGGCGGGCAAAATGAACCCAAAAAAGCGGATGAATCACCGTTGCGTTTTGCCGGCGGCAAGGGCGTAACCCTGTTCACCTGGAAAGGGCAGTTGACCTTCGATACAGCTGCCAACGATATGACGATGGTGGACTGGGTACAGATGACGCATCGACCGGCTGATTCGCCCAACATCGTCACGTTGGATTGTTCACGATTCATCGCGGACCTGGCGCCGACGGGCGGGTTGTCGAGTTGGGCTTCGGGTTCGGCGCCGACGCCGGAGTTGCGCACGGTGACGGCTTTGGGGCCGGTGCAGGTGACGGTGGGCGGTAAGAAGCCGGTGCAGGTGCAGACCAGTCAATTGGTGTACGACGGACAAGCCCAGTCGATTTTTTTGCAGGCGGAACCGGGCACAATGACGACGGTACAGGAGGCGGGTCAGCCGGGGCTGAGTGCTGAGGCGATACGATGGGATTTGAATCAACAGCGGTGGGAGATTATTCGTCCCGGAGCCGGTCGAGTGCCAATGGGAAGGTAACGCTTGGAAGGTAAGGCATGGAGCAAGTCAATATACACAATCGGGTGATGCAGAAGGGCGAGGCCCGATGCGCTGTTGATCATGCGTCGGCGGATCAGGCGGCCCCCCCCGCAGCTGTCGATGACCCGCGTGCTTTGGCGATGTTACCCACGCAATTGTTGCACGATGGCGAAGTGATTATTTTGCTGCTCAAACCGTCGCCATGGTTTATTGTGCTGGATGTGCTGCCCTGGCTGGGCTGTTTGGGGCTGGTACTGACAGGCGGATTGGTGCTCACGGCTCAGGGGCTTTGGTCGCTGGGGCGGACGGACTTGGTTTTAGCGGCACTGACGCTGGCGGGGTTGCGGTTGTTCTGGCAATTTTTGGAATGGCTCAGCCGGGTGTACGTGCTGACGGATCGACGGATTCTGCGTGTGCGCGGGGTGGTGCGGGTGCAGGTGTTTGAATGTGCTCTGTCACGGATTCAGCACACGCAGGCGGATTTTTCCCTGCGTGAGCGACTGTTTGGCTTGGGCACCATTTCGTTTGCCACCGCAGGCACGGCTGTCGTCGAAGTGTCATGGCGCATGCTGGCCAAACCGCTGGAAGTGCATCAAATCGTGCTCAGAACGTTGGATCGGTATCGGTGATTCAACAAACCCGTCAATTCAAAGCAAATGCAACTTCACCGCAGAGGTCGCAGAGATCGCAGAGAATATAAGGCAAATCATTGCTGACGACCACGGACTGGGCAGACTCATAACGGATGAGGTTTGACATGTCACTGGTTCCAACCATTCCGCTATGCTTTTCTCTGCGTTCTCCGCGTACTCTGCGGTGAATTGTATTTGGGTCGAAAATGAAATCAGCGCAGAAAAAAACCCCCGACACTGCCGATCCTTTTTCAAGTGTGGCCCTTTGGGGAGCCAAGCTTACAGGTGTTGATCGGGTCAGGGGGTTTCTTTATTCAATGTATCGCCTGTTAGTGATTTTCAAATAACTATTTTGTCTGAAATATGTGAGAAAATTTTTATAGGACGATGAGGCGGAACAAGTGGCTAAGTGGTCGAGTGGTCGAGTGGTCGAGTGGTCGAGTGGTCGAGTGGTCGAGTGGTCGAGTGTCTGAAAGTATTACATTTTCAGTTAATCAATCGTCTCATTAGAAAGCGATCGAATCACCCGCGGGTGGCACCCCGCAGCTAGACCGAACAATACAAAATCTTCATAGCCGCGGGTGGCAACCCGCGGTTCAATGACTTCATCATTCGACCCCTTGTTTTCATCACTGCCGTCACAGGGTTGATGGTCGTCCTCATGATCGCAGCTTACGAACCAGGCTCCCAACCTGGAAAGGGATCGGTCCAGGTTTCCCAAACCGCTGGTCCCTGGCTCAGTTCATCGTCGGTCAACAGGCACGCATCCAAGGCCGCGGTCACGAATGTTTGATCCATGTCCACGCCGATGAGCACCAATTCCTGGCGTCGATCACCATAAGGCCCCTGCCACTGTTCTTCGATCCATTGCAGGGTTTCTTCCTCCGTCGGCCAGTGCTCTTTGGGTAAGGCTGCGTACCAGCACCCGGCTCGCTCCAGGGTCAGACAGGCCCCCGCTTGTGACCATAACCCGGCGAACTTCATACGTGTCGCCAACCAGAAAAAACCTTTGGATCGCACCAAGCCGACAATGCCTCGATCCAGCAGACTCATCAGACGCTCGGGATGAAAGGGTTTGCGTGCCCGATAGACGAAGCTGCGTATGCCGTATTCTTCGGTTTCGGGCGTGTGGGTTCCGTTGAGTTCCTTGATCCAGCCTGCGGAAGCGGAGGCTTTGTCCATGTCGAAAAGCTTGGTGTCAAAAATATGTTCCAGCGCGACGTTGCCGAAGTTGGAGCGTACGATGCGTGCTTCGGGGTTCAGGTGATGGACGATGCCCTCCAGCCGAGCCAGTTCCGAATCGCTGACCAGGTCCGTCTTGTTCAAAATGATGACATTGGCAAACTCGATCTGATCGACCAGCAGGTTGACCAGGGTGCGTTCATCCTGATCGTTGAGCGCCAGATTGCGGTCCTTCAGGTCGTCGTTGGAATCGTAATCGCGCAGAAAATTGCGTGCATCAACCACCGTCACCATGGTGTCCAACCGGGTCAGGTCGGTCAGACTTCGACCCTGGTCATCGGTGAATGAAAAAGTTTGGGCCACGGGCAAAGGTTCGCTGATGCCCGAACCTTCGATCAGCAGATAATCGAATCGCCCAGCCTGTGCAAGCTGCGATACTTCACGCAACAGGTCTTCGCGGAGGGTGCAGCAAATGCAGCCGTTGGACAGTTCAACCAGTTTTTCTTCCGTGCGCGACAACTGCGCACCCCCATCACGCACCAGGGCAGCATCGATGTTGACCTGACTCATGTCGTTGACGATCACCGCCACCCGGCGACCTTCGCGGTTACGCAGCACATGATTGAGCAGAGTAGTTTTCCCCGCTCCCAGAAAACCGGAAAGCACCGTGACCGGAAGCGGTCTGTTGTTGGCAAATGACGGACTGTTTTTCATAGGGTTGGTCCAGGAGTGAATTGACTTGACAAAATGATAATGATAGGGCATTATCAAATCAAGTCGGTCCATGAATATTCATTCATGAGTTGCCAACCTGTGTCCAAACATGGAAACGATCCATGAGCAATCATTCATCCAAACATGTGCCTTGCGTCTGGTGTGCGACACGAGGTGCAATCAATCAGTCAACTGAACCAATGACTTGCGTGCAATTGCATCAGTGTTTGCTCAAACAGCACCCAGACCTTGATTTACAGGTATTTCATCAACAACTGCAGGCATGGGTTCGAGAGCGACGGCTGCAAATCACGACTTATGTCAATTCAGAACCGCACTATGAACTAGGCCCGATGGGTCCGGCAGCAAAATGCCCTGTAGCATCATCTTCTGATCGAATCGACCGCCAAACAACATCACTTTTCATGTTGAACTGAACATCAACACCTTGGGTGCACCATGACCAGCAGTCCGAGCGTAACCGGCCAGTGGCCATCGAACGATACCCTCCGTCATGAAGCCGATTTGACGCTTGCCTTGGAAGCGGCACCGGACCGGGCGTTACGTCGTCAGTTGTTGCTGGCGATGACCGGGCTGACGCTGCTTATAGCCGGGGTGTGCGCCAAGTTTCTGTTTGACACTCCCTACCATGCGGAAATGCTGGCATTGCTGGCAGCCGTGGTACTGGGAGTGCCGATCATTGTGGACGCTGTCATCGACCTGCACCGACGCAGTCAAACCGGCGGCATGAAAAGTTCGCACATGCACGAATTGGTGGCCATTGCTTTCTTGGCGTCGTTTGTCAGTGGTAAATATTTCGAAGCAGGCTCGGTGGCCTTTTTCATGATTCTGGCGATGTTCATTGAAGATCGCACAGCCGTGGGCGCTCGCAAAAGCATTGAGTCGTTGATTCGCCTGTCCCCGACCAAAGCAGTGCGTCGTACGGAGCATGGCACGGTTGAGGTCGATGTCAAGGACCTTGCCACCGGCGATACGGTGATCGTCAAGCCCGGCGATCTGATTCCCTGTGACGGACTTGTCACCTCGGGGCACAGTTCGGTCAATCAGGCCAGCATCACCGGCGAATCACTACCCGCAGACAAATCGCCCGGCCATGAGGTGTTCAGTGGCAGTATCAACCTCACCGGGTTAATGGAAGTAAAGGTGACTCGTGCCGGACGTGACACCACGCTGGGCAAGGTGCAAGACCTGATTCTGCAGGCCGCCCAGTCGCGTCCGTTGGTCGTGAAAATGCTGGAAACCTACGCCAGTTATTATTCACCTGTCGTGCTCATGGCTGCGGGCATTCTGTTTTTTTTCACCAAGGACATGAACCGAGCCATCAGCCTGCTGCTGATTGCCTGTCCCTGTGCGATCATATTGTCCGGGCCGACCGCCATGGTTGCTGCGATCAGTGCTGCCTCGCGTTTGGGGATTTTGATCAAAAACGTCACCGATTTGGACATCGCTCGTCGGGTCAACGCCATCGTTTTTGACAAAACCGGGACGCTGACGCATGGCAACCTTGTGGTCCAACGATTGATTCCCGCAGCCGAGGTGAGCCCAGCCGACCTGTTGCGTTTCGCTGCCGCTGCACAAGCATCGTCCAAGCACCCTACCGCCAAAGCGGTGCTGGCAGCCGCCCAGCGGGCACGGTTGGTGCTGCCTCAGGTCGATGAGTTTCACGAATCAGCCGGTCGTGGCGTGAGTGCTCGACTTGATGGTCAGTCGGTGCGTGTCGGCCGTGAATCGTGGCTGGGCGAACAAGGCTGCAACTCTGTT
The DNA here is from genome assembly GCA_964427135.1 of uncultured Phycisphaeraceae bacterium. GTDB lineage: Bacteria > Planctomycetota > Phycisphaerae > Phycisphaerales > Phycisphaeraceae > JAJXSS01. Next base: position 700 of record CAYRTH010000172.1, on the reverse strand, counting down.
GAATTGAATCTGTCCAATACGGATGCAGCGAGTTTGCTTTACATCGCGGTTGATGAGCGAATCATCGGTTGTATCGCCCTGGCGGATCAGGTGCGTGTCGAAGCGCCGGATGTGATGAAACAGTTGCAACAACAAGGTGTTCAACGTCGGGCCATGATCACCGGCGATCGCCCGGGGCCGGCATTGCAAATCGCCGCTCAGGTCGGCATCAACGATGTTCGTCCCGAAGCCCTTCCGGGTGACAAACTGCAACTGGTTCACGAACTGCGACAACGTGGGTTCACGGTGGCGGTGATCGGTGACGGGGTGAATGATGGGCCTGCTCTGGCGGCTGCCGATGTATCCATCGCCATGGGTGCCGCCGGAAGCGATGTCGCCATTCACGCAGCCTCGATCGCCCTGATGAACAATCAGCTCAATCGCATTCCTTTTTTGATTCAACTATCGCGTGCCACAGCCTCGATCATTCGTCAGAATATCATCGGCGTAATGCTCTACATCGCCGGCATGCTCACCCTGCTGGCCTGGGGGTATATGACACCACTGGTTGCCGCCATCGCCCATGGCATCAGTTCCATCATCGTGGTGTTCAACTCCGCCCGACTGGTCCGCCAGGGCGAGTGGTTGCAAGACCAGTGGAGCTGAAAACGGGACAGGTCTGCTCCGTCGCAAACCTCGGTAGTTTAGAACGATTCGTGCT
>CAYRTH010000171.1:0-6188 GCA_964427135.1 uncultured Phycisphaeraceae bacterium | reverse complement strand
TGATGTGGTGATGTGGTGATGTGGTGATGTGGTGATGTGGTGATGTGGTGATGTGCATTTTACACGCCTCAACTTCATGACCGCGGGTTTCCACCCGCGGCTATAAAGAGTATGTATTGCTCCGTCTAGCCGCGGGTGGCAACCCGCGGTTCAATGAGTTCCGTGATACGCTATGGCTGACAACCAATGCGAGGTCAGCGATGAACCAATCATTTCTGCAAAAAGTCGGCCTACCTTTGGGCATTGTGTTGCTGCTCATCGGCACGCTGTTTTTGGTGCAGTGTGACATCGATCATGCCCAGCGCGACCCACAGGGGCAGCCGATTCTGCCCGGCGTGGACACCGCAGCACCACCCCCAGCCCAGGGCAAACGCATTGACGAGCCGCGACCGTGAGGGAGCGGTCTTCTCGCAGCATTGAGGCAGTTAAATCACCGCTCCCTCACGGTCGCGGCTCGTTCAATCAATCAACATGCGCTCACGGTCGCGGCTCGTTCAATTGTTCAAAATACGCTTGCCGAATCATTTCACCTGTACGTCCGAATAAGTCACGGAAAAAGCCGGAATTTTGAGTTTTTTTTATCTCCGCGTTTTTTTTACTGGACGTTTTTAAGGTAGGAACCTACACCTTACTTAGAGGGTCAGCGAAACGCATTTCGAACGTGGTTCGACAACCGGTGTCCGTTGAATTGGGGAGCGGATCAGTGTCACAAACCGGATGTCATTTCGAGACCAACCTGGGCACCTTGTGCCTGATGATGGTTTGCTTACTTCTACTTTTGTCACCCTTGAATATGGGCCAAAGTTTGATCGGCTTGGGCGACAACGAATTCAACCCGCGCACCGCTCGCACCGAAAAAGTATCGGTGCAAACCCTGCCTGTGACCGGTTGGCAACTGACCTTTGACCCCGGCGCCCGACCCAGCATCGTTTTCAAACCAGGCTACGGTTTTGCCCACAGCGACTGGTCACACACCGATGGCCTGCTCTTGTCCATGACCAACCCTGATGCCCACCCGATCGATCTGTGCTTCCGTATTGATGACACGCTGGGCAGCGGGGCTGACAATCATTGCGTGTATGCCTACGTGCGACTGGAACCCGGCGAAGAAGCGAAACTGCTGTTGCCGTTGTTTGCCCTGGGCATGGACATGAAAGCCGGCCCCCCCAACCCGGCCTCGCAGGGGGCACGGGTGCTGGCTCTCTACGGCCCAAAACTCACGCTCGATCACGTCATCCGCCTGGAAATTTTTCTGGTCGATGCCAAGGTACAACATCATGCCTTGCTTCATGACATTCGCTGGCTACCAAAACCCGACATGCAAGGTATCGTCGATCGCTTCGGCCAATTCACCCGTGGCGACTGGCCCGGCAAAGTCAGCGATGATGCACAGTTCACCGCTGCAAAACAGGCCGAGCGTCAATGGCTGGATACCAACCCCGCACCGCAAGACCGTGATGAGTTTGGCGGATGGAAATCAGGGCCACGCTTGCATGCGACCGGGTTCTTCCGTACCGCGCTGGTGATGAATGCCATGGAAATCACGCCCCCGGCCAGGGGTGAATCGTTGCCACCGGGTGCCCGTTGGTGGCTGGTCACGCCGATGGGTTCGCTCTTTTGGAGCACTGGCATCACCTGCATTTACCCACACTCGCCGGGCCCAACAGTCGGTCGTGAATTCATGTTCACCCAGCTACCCCCGACCAACCGTGCCGACGGACAGGCTGACTTTTATGCCCTCAACCTCGAACGCAAATTCGGCAGCAGTTCGGAATCCAAGTGGCTACAACTGACCCTCGAACGATTGGCAGCATGGGGCTTTAACACCATCGGCAACTGGAGCCAATCCACCCTCACGCAAACCCAGCGATTCCCCTATACCCTGCCCGTGCATTACGGGCTGCCCGGTCACTTCACCGGCACCAACCTGCCCGATTTTTTTGACGAACAATTCCCGCAAATCGTCACGCAGGCGATTGCCAATCAGATGGAGGGTCGCCGTGATGACCCGATGCTGCTGGGCGTGTTTGTCGATAACGAAATCAACTGGGGTGCCTGGCACAATGACCTGAACATACCACGGGCCGTACTCGCAGCTGAGGCTGACAAACCGGCACGTCGGGCTTTGGTCGCTCAATTAAAGCAACGTTACAGCAGCGTAGCCGCGTGGTTGATGGCTTGGGGCGTGACCAGTGATGTGACCGACTGGCACACCCCTTTCGCCCTGCCCGATACTGACAAACTCACACCCCAGGCACACGATGACGCACAACAATTTTTGATCGCCCTTGCACATCGGTACTACTCAGTCGTCGCGGTTGCGATGAAACAACAAGCCCCCAACCACCTGTATCTGGGTTCACGCTTTGGCACTTACAAACCTGCGGTGGTCGAAGTTTCAGCTCAATACAACGATGTGGTGTCGTTCAACATTTACGATTCACGCATCGATACCCCCAAGTGGCAGTTTTTGGGCGCACTGGGCAAACCGGTGATCATTGGTGAATACCACTTTGGGGCCACGGACCGAGGCATTTTCCACCCGGGCTTGAACCCGCGCATGAGTCAGAGCGAGCGGGCGGCGGCCATGGAAGCGTATCTGCAAAGCGCCTTGGCGATGCCGATGTATGTCGGGGCACACTGGTTCCAGTATGTCGATCAGCCGTTGACCGGACGATTCGATGGTGAAAACTTCAATGCGGGGTTTGTAAGCGTGACCGATCAGCCGTATGAGGAACTGCGCGACACCGCCCGTCGGGTGAACAGTGACATTTACCGCACACTGCATCAGACCCCCGCGAGTCTGGTGCAAAAGTAATTTTTCGAAATGACTGTCATGTTTAGCGCGGACGCTTTGCGTCGGCGATTCTTCCGGTAATGCCTTCGGGTGCTGGTGGCACGGTTTGGTGCCACAGGCGATGAACTGTGTGCTTTGTGGCACCGCCGCCCCCGGCGGTGTGCTGTTGCAGGGTGATTCACCCAGCCCAGGGCGCCCCCGGGGTTGGGCTACTCAGAAAGTTGACACACAGCGCCCTGCGGGACGCCGGGTGGCACCCGGCTGTTCGCCCATTGGCAGGCGGGACGCCCGCCCCACCAAGCATTGCATTTCACCCAGGGCTGACTCTTTGAAAATAACCTGCTGACTGCTATCGTTGGGGCATGATGCTTGGTATGTTTTTCATTCAACACCTGTTCGAACCCGATGGCCGATTTTATTACGTGGCGGTGGTGCTGACGGTCATCATCAGTATCGTCGTCCATGAACTGGCGCACGGTTTTGCAGCGCTTTATTTTGGCGACGACACCCCGCGTCTGGCCGGGCACATCACCCTCAACCCCATCGTGCACATGGGTGGTTTTTCCCTGGTATTTCTGGCAATGGTGGGTATCGCCTGGGGGCAGATGCCGGTGGACCCCTCACGCATGCGTGGCCGACATGCCCATGCCTACGTCGCCTTGGCCGGTCCGCTTTCGAACATCGTGCTGGCACTGCTTGCGCTGACAGCTTTGGGTTTGTGGCGACGTTACCTTCCCTCGGCTGACCCAACCCAGTTGCAGGAAAACGCGCAATTGGCTCTGCTGCTTTTTGGGGTCACCAACATTGTGCTCTGCTTTTTCAACCTGGTGCCCGTGCCGCCGTTGGACGGTAGTACCATTCTGGCAAGTTTGGACCGGCGCTATGCGGACCTGGTGGCTGACCCCTCGAAACAGGGCGTCTTTTTACTGGGGTTCGCTCTGTTTTTTCTGTTCAGCGGGTTTTTATTCGACTGGGCGGGGCGAATGGCGGGCAATTACGTGCGCTGGATTGTGCAAGTGTGAATCGGTGGGTGCATGGATGTGGCACCGCCGCCCTCGGCGGTGTGGTGTTATTGGTTATCAACCCAGCCGGGGGCGGCTGGGCTACTACAGACGCGATAAATCGCGGCGCTAACTTGGCTTGGTTTGAAAATCCGCAATCCGCAATTCGAAATCCGCAATTCGAAATTTTCACCCAATCACTTCACCTTCACCCCATCATCCGCCCCTTTGACATCAACGGCCATGGGCGTGGTCACCACCATGCGTGCGCCGGCATGAACGCCTTTGCCTTCGATGACATTGCCCTCGATGTTCACGCCTTTGACATGGTGCAGCCAGATCATCGCCGAGGGTTCGACATTTAAGCGTGTACCAGCGCCGCCCGGCAATGGGTGCGTATTCACAAAGCGATTATCACGAATGCTCACGTCGGCTGCCGAGGTCACCAGCACCTGCACCCCCCTGCTGTTTTCAATCACATTGTTTTCAATGGTGATGCGCTGGTGTCCGCCCGCCGGCGACATCACATCCGACGTGACGCTGATCGCCCCGGCCTGGGCCGAGTCGGCATTGGGGATCGCATATTGCACATGACGCACCGTGTTGCCGCGAATCACCACCTCATGGCTGTAATCGGCTTCCATCCAGAAGCGCAGTTCCGGGCACAGCACAATGCCCCCCATGGATGACCCTTCGACACTGTTGCCCTCGATGGCGCCTTGCGAGGCCTTGATCAAAATGCCCCGTGCACGATGATGACGTATGAAGTTGTCCGCCACGATAAACCCGGTGCCCGTGCGGTCCGGGCTGCAGGTCACCCAACCCGGTTCCAACGGCAAGGGCGTTTCCAATTCCACCACCATCGGCTGCTTAAAAAAGTTGGCACCATGACGCAGATTGGGGTAAACCCGTGCCTGCACCTTGCGGGCTTCCTCCACCATCGCTGCCGGGGCCGGGGTGATATTTTTCACCATGACATCCTGCGTCGGTATGCCATCGGGGTTGAGTCCGCGAATGCGATCACCGACACGAAACGGAAACGACAACTTCCCAGCGATGATGGGTTTACCCTCCTGCACTGCCACCACCAGGGCGTAATCCCCGTTGATGGCGATGCCGTCGTCGCCCATGCGTTCGATGATGCAGCCGCGTACCTCAGGCCCGCGCACGGCAAATTTGCTGTGAAACCCGTCGGCCAGACTCGCAAGCAATCGCGGCGCACCGTTTTGCATCGGCGCAGGGCCGGGGGTCACCGCACAACGCAAATATCGATTGGCGTTGCCATCGCGCTCGTAAATGGCAAAGCTCGTGGCTGTGTGCACCGCCACTTCCTGCAACGTCACCCGTGTACAGTTTTCCAGCACCACCCCGTGCGGCGTGCGCGTGGGCAGCGAAATCGACACCGGATCGCCCACAGCCAGGGCGTCACGAATCGGGTTGCTCGATGTCACCCGCACCAGCCGGGGTTGACCCTCGACCGGCGCGATGTTCGCACCATAGCGCGTCCAGGTGTCGGGTTTGACGTTGCGCGTGGCTGGGTCATAAATAATCACGCGCGATCGGCTGGTGGTTGCCTCCGGGTAACCCTCATCGAGTTTCACGGTAAAACCCGTGTCATCGTCAGCCTTGGCGGTGACGATGCCCTGTGTAAAGGGCAAGGGGTCGTGATCAAGGGTGATGCCGATGAGGGTGAGGTTTTCGCAGTTGATGAGTTTGATGCCCTGGTCGAGCGTGGTGACGATGAGTTTCACATCGCGGGCATCGATGGTGAGGTTTTTCGCATCACGAATCGTCAGAGCAGCTCGGGTCTGGGCGTCGGCAGCCAGACGATACGTCCCGGCCGGCAACTTCAATTCACCCGCCCCGCTACCAACCGCATCATCGATGAGTTGCTGCAGGTTGGTGTTGGCTTGTACCTGCGTCGTGGCCATTGCAACACATGCCAGCAGAGCCAACACAAGTGACGCAAATGAACAGGGACAGTGACGCAAACAGTTCATGGGCATGACTCCGAGCTTGTTTATTTTGACGGACGGTTTCGACCAACCGCTTTCATTGATCTGTATTGCACCGCAGAGAACGCAGAGATCGCAGAGCAATCAAGGGACTGCTTGCCAGTGGCTGGAGGCGGTGCTGATTCAATCATGATGCGTTTTCAACCAGCCACCAACTACGTCCACCTCCGCGATCTGCTCTGCGTTCTCTGCGATCTCTGCGGTGAAACTACGGCTTCGAACCACAATCAAAGCCCGGACATACCGACGGGCCATGCCTGGGCTTTGCGGGCCATGGTCAGAATGGGCGTCATGGTGAAATTGAACACACCGCTCACTCGCGATCCCACATTGACAAGGCGGCGCTCAAATGAAACGTGTTGGGGTCTTGCAGTG
>CAYRTH010000170.1:0-6197 GCA_964427135.1 uncultured Phycisphaeraceae bacterium | reverse complement strand
CTGGTTTGCCAGCCCGCATCACCTTTGATGCCATTCCGGGCTTGGTCATCGAAGGCGAGTTGAAAATCATCGCCAGCATCGCCAAGGCGCGCAACCCATGGGACTCAGCAGGCCCCAAGTCGTATGAAAGCATCATCACCATCAAAAGTGCCGACCCGCGTATGGCCAGCGGCATGACCGCCAAAGTTGAACTAACCGCCGACACACTGACCCAGGTGCTGGCAGTGCCGATCGAGGGGGTATTCAACCATGAGGGCAACAAGGTTTGTTACCTGCGTCAGGGCACGACGCTGGTGCGTCAGACGGTGACGACTGGACGCAGCAACGATCATTACGTGGAAATAAGTGCAGGCGTCAAACCGGGCGATCAGGTGTTACTGATGCCGCCGCAGCCGGGGGTGACGGTGGTGGAAGGTTCGAAGTTGCCTACCAACGCAGCAACGAATTCGGCCGATTCACCGACCACGCCCGCAGCATCATCAACGACAACCACACCGGCAGGTTGATGTGAGTTTGCATGCATCGATCGATTGAGGTGGCTGCTGGTTGGAATGAGGCACAAGGCATCGCCTTCGAGCATGAACAACCGTTTGATACATATCGCCGGGGTTGAAAAGCGTTACCCGTTGGGGGAACGTTTCGTGCATGTGCTCAAGGGCGTCGAACTGAGTGTCGAGCGCGGTGAATACCTGGCGATCATGGGGGCATCGGGTTCGGGGAAAAGCACGCTGCTGAACATCATTGGTATGTTGGATGTCCCCGACAACGGCTCGTATCACTTCAATGATCAGAATGTCGCCCGGCTGCCCGATGCGCAACTGGCGGGGTTTCGCAATCGGCACATCGGCTTTGTATTTCAAAGTTTTCAGTTACTCAACGAGTTTGATGTACGCGGTAACATCGAATTGCCCATGATGTACCGGGGCGTCCCCAGACGAGATCGCAGGCAACGAGCCTTGCAACTGGCCGAACAGGTCGGGCTGGGGTCAAGGGCACATCATCGGCCGATGCAACTGTCCGGCGGCGAAATGCAGCGCACAGCTTTGGCACGCGCCCTGGCCAACGACCCTGATTTATTACTGGCCGACGAACCCACCGGCAACCTCGACGAACGCACCGGGCTTGAAATCATGAACCTTTTTGACGAACTGTCGGCCAAGGGTCGCACCATCATCGTCGTCACGCATCACCCGGGTTACCGTCAGCGGGCAGGTCGTGTGCTTTGGATGCGTGATGGTCGATTTGAAACGATGGCGCCCTCCGCCTTGAACCCCGCGGCCAATAGCGACGCCGGTCACAATATCGACATACACGAGCACGACAGCAATAAGCAGAGCCACGATCAGGCTTGCGAACCACATGGTGACGCCATCGTCAAGGGGGGCGCATGAGCCTTTGGTTGCTGTTGCGATTGGCGTTGGTGGATTTAATGCAGCACAAATTTCGTTCGCTGCTGGCGATGCTGGGCATTATTTTCGGCGTGGCATCGATTCAGGCCATGGTGTCGATTTCCGACGGCGCCCGCACGGAGACCATGGCCCGCATCGAGGCGATGGGCGTGAGTAATGTGATGGTGCGTTCGATCAAGCCCGCACGTGAACAGGCGACCGGCGGACAAGCACAGGGACAGCGTCAATATGTCGCGGAGTTTGGGTTGAAGCGCCGGGATGTCGAGCATGTTCGGCAAACTTTTCCGGGAGTGAGCCGGGCGGTGGCGTACCGTGACATGCGTGCCCAGATGGAAAACGCCAATGGCAAGCCGGTGGATGTACGTGTGCTGGCCACCGAACCGGCGTATTTGGAATTGACAGGTTCGGTCCTTGAACGCGGCCGATTTCTGGCGGTGACCGATGAGCATGAAGCGCAGCGCGTCTGTGTGCTGGGCAGGCAGGCGGCACGACGATTACTTGCCTACGAAGACCCGTTGCAGAGCATGGTGCGGATTCGCAGCCAGTGGTATCGCGTGGTCGGCGTGATCAGCAACCCGGCGGGGTTGAAAGTGCCCGGCAGTGATGACATCGAACAGCATGTGTTCGTGCCGTTGCAGACCGCCTGGCGATTGGAGGGGGATCAAACGGTCAGTGCCGGTCAGGGGACTTATGAGATGGTGCGGGTCCAGGTCGATGGTTTGATCGTGCAGACCGAGTCCAAAGAGTGGGTGATCGACACCGCAGCCCGGCTGAAGCATTATTTGGAAACGACGCACAAGGTGGTGGATTATGAAGTGACCGTGCCGTTGGAATTGATGAAACAGGCCCAGGCCACGCAACGCATTTTCACCATCGTGATGTCCAGCATCGGCGGCATTTCGCTTTTGGTCGGCGGCATCGGCATTTTGAACATCATGCTCGCCAACGTGTACGAACGTCGCAAGCAGATCGGCATTCATCGCGCCATCGGCGCTCGGCGGATGGATGTGCTGCTCATGTTTTTGAGTCAGGCCATCACCCTCACCAGCGTCGGCGGATTGCTGGGGTTGGCGGCGGGGTATTACCTGGCACAGGCGGTCAGCCACTTTGCCGGTTGGCCGGTGGTGTTCAGCATGTGGGCGCTGGGGTTGGGGCTGGGGGTGTCGTTGCTGGCGGGGGTGGTGTTCGGCATGTGGCCTGCGTATCACGCTGCCAAGGTCAGCCCGGTACAGGCGCTGCGATCCGAGTGATGAACAACCTTGATGATGAGCTGTGGGGCACCCGTCACCTGTCTGGGTGCCTGTGGCGCGCTTTGGTGCCACAGGGTCAAAGGTCCACAAAACCATTCAACGGTGAGATGCGACCAAGCGCCAACCACAGACCCGACAAGTCGCGACGTTCAATTGCGTGCTGACGTAGGGGTCGCGGTGCTGGTAATCTGTGGGCATGACCTCATCGTGCGACAAACCGGCGACGCAAACCTGTACCACATCGGCGAAAGCCAACGTGTCGTTGTGTACGCATTTGCTGCTGGCGGTGTTGTCGATGGTGTTGTTTGCACTGTCGTTCCCCAAGCCGGGGTGGTGGGCGCTTATTTTTTTCGCGCTGGTTCCGATGGGCTGGTTGGCGCTGGCAGGGACCTGTGCGCGTCGATTGTGTTGGACGACGTACCTGATGAGTTACGTCGGTTGGCTGGTGCTGATGCGCTGGATGATTCCCGTCACCTTCGGCGGATGGTGGGCGATGTGTTTGTACCTGGCGCTGCATGTGCCCGCGGCACTGCTGGTGTTTCGGCTGCTGGTGAAATATGTGCATTTGCCGGCCACGATCGCGCTGCCCATGGCGTGGGTGAGCTTCGAATGGTTACGCGGCCACTTTCCCTCCGGCGGCTTTGGGTGGTATGTGCTGGGTCATGCCCTGGCACCGTGGCAGGCGTCGGACCATGAGCCGATCATCGCGCAACTGGCGTCGATTTTCGGTGAACTGGGCGTCAGTTTTCTGATTGCGATGACCAGTGGGTGGGTGGTGGACTTGCTTGGGTACAGTTGCGGATCAGGACGTGGCAAACTCGAAATTCAAGAAGCATTTTCAACACAGAGGGCGCAGAGTTCACAGAATCAATCACTCCAAACACATTCAAATGAATACTCATGCTGCTCTGTGACCTCTGTGATCTCTGTGTTGAAATATTCGATGAAAAGTTGGCAAACCTGGTTGTGTACTTTGTTGTTGTTCATCAGTTGGGGACTGACGGGTTGGTATGGTTGGGGGCGAACCAATTGGTATATGAGCGAGTTTTATACCTGGCCCAGCGCGACGGTGGCGGTGGTGCAGACGAATTTGCCGCAGTACAACAAGGAGTCGCCGACGACCAAACGGTTGCAGGAAGAATGGACGGAATTGCTGACAATGACCCGTCAGGCGGCGTTGAGCGAGGGTGATGCTGGAAAATCGCTGTCATTGGTGATGTGGACGGAAACGATCGTACCTCGTCCGTTGGATGAAAAATCGTTGCGGTATTTGCAGGGGGACGCGGAGGGTTTGCCGGGCAGTGGGTATTACCATGAACAGATTGCGGCGCTCAGCAGGGAGTTGGGGGTGAACCTGCTGGTGGGCACGCCCTGGTGGAATTGGGAAGCGTTCAAGGGGGACGATGGGCTTGAGTATGTCAGGCCTGGGGGAGCGTACAACGTGGCGGTGTTGTATCGGGAAAGCGGACAGCGCGACCCGGTGCATTATGCGAAGATGCATCGTGTGCCGTTTGGGGAGTATGTGCCTTGGGTGGAGGATTGGCCGTGGTTGAAGCGCATGTTTATTCGTTACTTGACGCCGTATGAGTTTGATTACACCTTGCAGCCGGGGAAACTGCCGGTGGTGTTTGAAGCGGAAAGTGGTCAAGTGCGGGGAAAAGAAAGTGGTCGAGTGGTCGAGTGGTCGAGTGGTCGAGTGAAGGAAAAAGAGAGTGGTCAAGTGGCCAAGTGGCCCAGTGGCCAAGTGAAGGAAGTGGATCGCCGTGCAACCCTGCGATTTGTGACGCCGATTTGTTTTGAGGATGCGGTGCCACGGGTTTGTCGCAAACTGGTGTACGATGGTCAGGGCAACAAGCGGGCGGACTTGATTGCCAACATCACCAACGATGGGTGGTTTGCCGGGACGCATCAACCCTGGCAGCATTTACAGATCGCCACGCTGCGCAGCATCGAACTGGGCGTGCCCAGTGCAAGAGCGGTCAACACCGGCATCAGCGGCTTTGTGAATAGTGTCGGTCGCATTGAAAAACAGGTGACGGTGGATGGTCAAACGCAGGATGTGGCGGGCACCGCGATGCATACGCTAGCGATGAATCCGCATGGGACGTTTTTCGGCAGGTGGGGGGATTGGCCGGTGCGTATCATGGTGGTTCTGACGTTGGTACTGCCGACCATTGGAGCGTTGATGAGTCGTTTGAAAAGGAAGTCAAGTGGGCGAGTGGACAAGTGAATCCCTTGAAGGACGCCGAGGGCTTTAGCCCCCGATCATGGGACAAATATCCGGCCCTGAAGGGCTCGGCGTCAATGCAAAAACTTAAAAAATGGAGTTCAACATGCGGTCATTGTGCAAAGTATTGTTACCGGTGATCGGGATGGCAACGTTGATGATCACGGCTGGTTGTCAGCAAACCCCGCAAGCATCGACAGGGGTTGATGCATCATCGAGTCTGACGGCTCGATCCGCCCTCACCGACCCACGGGCGTTTTTGTTCGAACATCGCATCAAGGCCGGCCAGCAGATACTCGCCTCAGCCCGCAGCAGCGATGCGAGTTTGCGTGCCAACGCGCTGGAAGCAGCGATGGATTTACCCGAACATGCAAGCGAGTTGTTGTCAGCCGGCATGAAGGACGAAAATCAGGCAGTGCGTTTCGTGGCGCTGACGGTCATGGGTAAATTGCGGTTGTCATCACTGATGCCTGATGCACGCATGCACGTGCGCGACAACAATGAATCGGTGCGGGCGGCAGCGTTGTTTGCCTTGCGACGTTGCGGGGTGAAAGTGGATATTTCACCCATGGCGGGAATGCTGGCCAGCCCCAGTGCGACGACGCGGGGCAACATTGCGATGCTGCTGGGGTTGATGGGTGAGCCGTCGGCGATACCGATGTTGCGGGAGTTGGCACAGGTGAACCTGCCGCGTGCTTCGCCGGCACAGGAACGGATTGTGCGATTGCAGATTATTGAAGCGATGTTGCGTTTGGGCGATGACACGGTGATCGATGCGATGCGGGCGTATGCGGCGTATGCGCCGGAGGATGAAATTCGCGTGGCGGCGGTGATGATGGTGGGTGAACTCAATGACAGGCGGTTTGAAAAGGCGATTGAGCCGTTGGTGGCGACACCGCCGATGGAATTGCAACTGGCGGCTGCGGGAACGTTGGCACGCTTCGGCAGGGAAGATGGGTTGAGCGCAGCAATGCGAGCAGCGGAGTCGTCGTCACCCTTGCAACGTACGCAGGCGGCACTGACACTGGGGCTTTTCAAAAATGTTTCCGCAGCAAAACAACTGGTGAAAATGCTGGGCGACTCGGATGAAGTGGTGCGGCTGGCGGCGGCGTCGGCGATTTTGAAATATGGCGGTGGAAGGGCGGGGTAAAAAAAGAAGTGGCCAAGTGGCCGAGTGGCCGAGTGGCCAAGTGATTGCCCTGACGCCGAGGGCTTTAGCCCCGGATATATTCTTTTCATCGTGTAAGTTTAGATGATCCGGCCCTAAGAGCCTGTATGAAAACTTCCGATTGAGCCGATACAAGAGGCATG
>CAYRTH010000169.1:0-6201 GCA_964427135.1 uncultured Phycisphaeraceae bacterium | reverse complement strand
GCCCAACTATGATACGCGGCTGTAGTACTAGCTCCAAGCACCCAGCCCCGTTCGACTCTGTGACCTCCGTGACCTCTGTGTTGAAAATCAGTTCGTTTCGGTGCAGTTATTGTCACGATCAGGCTCGTGATTCACATCAACCCTTCCTGCGCCAGGGTTTGTTTGATCGCCAACTCAGCCAGATGTACCGTGGCGTGATCAAGTTCATGTAATGCTTTTTGAAACAGGTCCGGTTCGACGGCGGCATCGTCAGCCAATTGTTGCACACGGACGATGTGCTGATCGATCACCTGACGCTGCGAGGCGGGCAATTGTGAACCGACGCGCTCGAGTTGGCGGGTGATGTTGCGAATGTCCAGTCGCGCCTGGTTGCGCAGGTCGATGCGCCTGTGAGCGAGCATGTCATCACGGGCGTGCTCTAAGCTCGCAGCCTCGATGCGTGCCACTTCATCGCGTGAAAGCCCGTGATGTGGTACGACCTGAATGTTCGCCGCCTTGCCGCTGCGCTGTTCGATGGCGGACACATTCAATATGCCGCTGGCGTCCACCAAAAAAGTCACTTCAATTTTGGGCAGGCCCGCAGGCATCGGCGGTATGCCACGCAATTCAAACTGCCCCAGGGAGCGACAATCTTTTACCAACTCGCGTTCGCCCTGCAGCACGTGGATTTTCACCGTGGTCTGACCATCGACATAGGTGGTGAATTTTTCCGTGGCCCGTGCGGGAATGGTGCTGTTGGCCATGATCACCTTGGCCACCGCCCCGCCCATGGTTTCGATGCCCAGCGAAAGCGGTATCACATCCAACAGCAACATGTCACGCTGCACCCCGGACAAAATCGCGCCCTGCACGGCTGCGCCCAGCGCGACCACCTCATCCGGGTTCAGGGCGATGTAAGGTTCACTGCCAAACAGCTTGCGCACCTGATCGCGTACCAAGGGGATGCGTGTTGAGCCGCCGACCATGATGACCTTTTGAATGTCGCTCGGTTGGAGCTTGGCGGTCTGCAATGCGCGACGACAACACGACAGTGCTCGCTCCAGCCAGGGTTGCATCATCGTTTCGAGTTCAAGGCGGGTGAGGGTGCGTCGATACACCCGGTCAGCGCCCAGTTGAATTTCGATGGTCGCTGAATCGCTATCCGACAACTTGATTTTCGTGGCCTCGGCGAAGTTGCGCAAAGCCTGTAACGTGGCAGGCGGAAACCCCAACGATTGCCCGAATTGGGTACGCATTTCATTTTGCACCAACTCAATGATCATGCGATCGACATCATCACCGCCAAGGTGCGTGTCGCCGGCGGTGCCCAGCACCTGATCAACCACCCCGGCATCGGTAGCCTGCAAACGCAGAATCGAAAAATCAAACGTGCCGCCGCCCAGGTCGAACACCGCCACGATCATGGCGTCATCGTGTGTTATCGGGGGATTGGTTTTATGAGCCTCAACGGCTACGTTGTCATTCGTTCCCCCGCCGACGATCGGCAGTAACCCACCCTTTTTTTCACCGGACGGACAACCCGGTGTCAGTGAAGTTGATGCCGATGTTGAAGTGGCGCCTTGTGGCGGCACAGGCCGCAAACCCAGGTTGTACGCCAGGGCCGCAGCGGTGGGTTCGTTGACGATACGCACCACTTGCAACCCCGCAATGCGCCCTGCATCGCGCGTGGCCTGTCGCTGTGCATCATCAAAATAGGCAGGCACGGTCACCACCGCCTTGCGCACAGGTTGCCCGAACTGCACCTCCGCCCGGCGGCGCAGTTTTTGCAAAATCATCGCACTGATTTCAGGGGGCGAAATCAACCGATCACCAATGCGCACCCGTGCAGTGTCGTTTTCACCGGCTTGTACCTGATAGGGTAAATGCGGCAACTCATCGGCCAGGTCCGCAATGCCCCGGCCCATCAGCCGTTTGATCGAATAAACCGTGTTGGTGGGGTGTTCGACGGCATGCTCGCGTGCCTCAAAACCAATGGCCTGCGGTGAACCATCGTCCGTGGACAAACGCACGATACTGGGCAATAGGTTGCGGCCTTTTTCATCAGCGATGCAGCGTGGGCCGGTGGGGTCGCAGTAGGCCACCAGACTGTTGGTCGTGCCCAGGTCAATACCGATGATGATCGGCTTGGGTGTGTTGCTGTTGGAGCTATCATGAGTGGTCATGACCGTAGTGTAGAACCAAGCGATGGGTGTGGGTAGGTTCGCGGTGGTATCGGATTGGTCGAACGGTTGAACTCAAGGCTGACAACAAGGACGATCATCATGTTTGAAATCACCATTGAAAAAGTGTTTTGTGCCGCGCATGCCTTGCGTTTGCCCGATGGTTCGATGGAGCCGCTGCACGGACACAACTGGAACGTCACCGTCACAGTGTCAGCTGGCAAGCTCGACAAAATGGAATGTGTGATGGACTTTCACGCCCTTGAAGCACTGCTGGGCAGTGTGCTGTCGGGGGTGGATAACGCCAACTTGAATGAGTTGCCGCCGTTTCGGGGACGTGAGGGAAAGTTGAAGATCAACCCCAGTGCCGAGCGGGTGGCCTGGTGGATCGGCGAAGTCGTGCGTGATGAATTACCCAAAGGCGTGAAACTGGTGAGCGTGTGCGTGACCGAAGCGCCGGGTTGCAAGGCCACCTATCGACCGCAGCGGTGAATGGTTGACGGGTGCGGCATCAGTCGAGTCGGCATTTCAAAATATGTACAAAAATCGCACGGGTCGGGTTGCGAACGACATTTCAATTATCCCCGGATTGAATATCAGGCTTGTCGGGCAAGCATTGGCAGTATGTCATTGCCCCCGGACCCCGGCCCCGGACCCAGCAGGCGGTTGATCACTTTTTCATGCAAGGAGCTGACCATGACCGCAAGCCTGAAAACATCAGACAACCCCGCAGGAACTTTCAAACTCACACAGCAACAACTCGACTTTTTTCACAAGGAAGGCTATCTGAGCATTGCTTCGCTGAGCACCGCCGACGATGTCGTCAAGCTGCGTGAGTCGTATGACCGCATTTTCAGTCAGCGTGCGGGACGTGATGAGGGCAATCAGTTTGACCTGGCCGGTACGGATGAAGAAGGCAAGCAAGCGTCGTTACCGCAGATACTCAACCCCTCCAAGTACGCACCGGAGATGAACCAGTCGTTGCTGTTGGCCAATGCCCGCGCTCTGTGCAAACAGCTTTTTGGGGACAAGGCGGATTGCAGCATTGCCCACGCCATTTTCAAACCGGCACGTACCGGGGCGCCGACACCCTGGCATCAGGATGCGGCTTACTGGAGTGCGAACATGGACTACCCGGCGCAGGTGAGCATCTGGGTGCCGTTGCAGGAGGCGAAAATCGAAAACGGGTGCATGTGGTTTGTGCCCGGCAGCCACCGGTCGCAGGACATACTCAGGCATCAGAGCATCAACAACGACCCGCGTATTCATGGGCTTGAACTGCATGAAAGTCAGAAGCCGCATGTGCAGGGCGCGGTGGCCTGTCCGTTACCGGCGGGCGGTTGCACAGTGCATGGTGGTTACACGCTGCATTACACCGGGCCGAATCAAAGTGATATTCCGCGTCGGGCGTTGATATTGATGGGTGGTTTGCCGGCGGTGAAACGCGATCAGCCACGCAAGCTGACCTGGATGGAAGAAAAACAAACTGCGCGGAAACAACGTGCACAGGCTGCCAATCAGTCAAAGACTCAATAACCATCTTGATGTGTAGCAACACGCAAGTCACGAAGGCAATGCCGCGGGTTACCCCCCGCGGCTATACGGAGGTGCCTAGCATCACCCCCGTCAACTAAGGATAAACCATGGTACTCACCGCGCAACTCAGCGATACGGAAAAAGGGGAAGTGTGGCAACGGTATCGGGCTGGCAAACCCAGCCGAGTGCCGCTGAGGTTCTTCAGCAACCCGCGCGTGGTGGTGCTCAATCCGAAATGGAACCCGGAGGGTTACACCTTCCAACAAGCGGAACAAGACCCGAAGGTTCACCTTGAGCTTGTATTGCGTCATCATCTGTATCGGCGGACGGTGATCAATCGGTTCACGGATGAGCCGACGGCGTTGCCGGATGTCTGGCAGGCCGAGATGTGGGTGTACAATGTATATGAGGCGGCGTGCTTCGGGGCACCGATCTGTTACCCGCAGGGAGATGTGCCTTGCACCGAGCCGTTGCCGACGGGTTTTAACAAGCATGATGTGTTCAAGGTGGATATCGAAAAACCGCTGGATCATCCGTGGATGAAGCGTTGGCTGGACTTTCATCAGCAAATGAAGCGCGTGGCGGAGGGAATGAGGTTTGAGGGCAGACCGGTGCAGGTTACCAACTGGTTACTGAGCGGTACCGACGGGCCGCTCACCGGCGGATGCAATTTATTCGGTAGTGACTTTTTGATGGACATGTACGATGACCCTGAGTTTGCCCAAAAGTTTTTTGCTTACTACACGAAGGCGGCAATACTGCGGCGACGTGCGTTCTGGGATTTATGGGACACCAAAGACGTTGCGTGGAACGGCATGGCCGATGATTCATGTGCGTTGATATCAGCCGAGGATTATCGCGCGTTGGTGTTGCCGCATCATCTGACTTATTACAACAGCTTTGATGACGAACCCAGGGCGCGTAAGGGGGCAATGCGAGCGATGCACCTGTGCGGGGATTCGACCCGGCATTTTGCGACATTGGCGAAGCAGGCCAATGTGAAACAATTTGATACGGGCTTCCCGGTGGACTTTGGCTGGGTACGCAAACAGGTGGGATTGGATGTGGAGATACAGGGCGGGCCGGAGGTGGCGATCATGCTGGGCGGAACAGCAACGCAGGTGTATGAACGGACGTGCGACATTTTGCAGAGTGGCATCAAGGAAGGTGGACGATTCATTTTGCGGGATGGCAACAACCTTCCGCCCAATGTGCCGGAGGCGAATTTGGAAGCGATGTACGCGGCGTGTCTGGAATTCGGCAGGTATGCATAAGGGTTGATGATGGGGCGATTTGGTGATGGGGTGAACCTTGGGTATGTGGCACCGCCGCCCTCGGCGGTGTGCGGTTGATGCGTCATCACCCCAGCCGGGGGTGCTCCGGGGGATGGGCTACAACAATCAACAGATGCGACAAGTCGCGGCGCTAACGGTCGCCGACGTTGATTATTTCGACCGCACAGCCATGAAATTGCAAAGATCGCGCAGGTCGGCTGCACGCGGGCCCAACGGTTCAATCGCCTGCAGTGCCTGCTCATGCAAACGGGTGATTTCACTGCGCGTGGCTTGGATGCCGATCAGCGCGGGGTAGGTGAGTTTGTGTTGAGCCACGTCTTTGCCCGCGGTTTTGCCCAACTGCTGGGTGCTTTGCGTGACATCCAGCAAATCATCGACCACCTGAAACATCAAGCCGATGGCAGAGGCGTAATCGCTGATGGCTTGCAGTTGCGCCTCGGTGGTTTGCGGTGCCGCCAAGGCCCCCATGCGGCAGGCACAGCGAATCAGCGCCCCGGTTTTGTGATGGTGAATGGCCTGCAATCGCTGCATCGGCGACCAGTGTTCCGGGAAGTCGGGCAACGTGTCGTACACTTGGCCGGCAATCATGTCATTGGTCGCAAGGGCCAGTTCACGGATGATGCTCACGGCTTTGTCGGCGGGTAATTTTTGCACCAGCAACTCAAAGGCCATGGTGTTCAAAAGGTCACCGGCCAGAATGGCCATGGCATCACTGGTGGCCTTGTGCAGAGTCGGACGACCACGACGCAGGTCATCGTTGTCCATCGCGGGCAGGTCATCGTGAATCAGTGAAAAACAGTGAACCATTTCGATGGCCGCAGCAGGGGGCAGGGCGTGATCGATCGACCCACCCACCGCTTGGCAGGCGCGAATCACCAAAATCGGTCGCAGACGTTTGCCCGGCCCCAGCAATGAATACTCGGCAGCCTTGCGCAAATTCGTTGGCAAGGGTCGCTGCGTGATGTAGCCTTGCATGGTCGCTTCGACGGCTTGCGTGGGTGCGAACATACGTTCGAGGTCAAAGGTCGCAGCAGCATTACTTTCAGGTTGAGTCATGATGAGTTTGATCTAAAAAGGCGATGAGGTAGGGGTTGCCACGCGGTGATATTACCTCAATTAGGTTGCGCAGGCCGGGTAACTGGGGCGCCAAAAGGCAATGGGGTGATTGGTTGTAGGTATTGAAGTGGTCAAGTGGTCAAGTGGTCGAGTGG
>CAYRTH010000168.1:0-6273 GCA_964427135.1 uncultured Phycisphaeraceae bacterium | reverse complement strand
CCTCGGCTTGGTTCTGAAAATCCGAAATCCGAAATTCGAAATTCGAAATTCGAAATTTTTACCGTACCGTCGCCAGTAATTCCTGAATCAACCGGTCGCTGGTGGTCAGCACCCTTGAACTGGCCGAAAAGCCCGTGCTGGCGGTAATCAGGTTGATGAACTCCTGCGACAGTTCCACATTCGACAATTCCAACGCCCCGCCCACGATGCGCCCTGCTCCGCCTGAACCCGCTCGCAATATCTGAGCCGACCCGCTGTTGACGCTTTCGCTGAACAGGTTGCCGCCTTCATCAATCAGCCCCTGCGGGTTGGTGAAGTTGGCCACCACAATCTGACCGATGGCCCGCAGTGTGCTGTTGGAAAACTTGCCCACCACTGTGCCATCCGCCGACACCGCAAAATCCGTCAGCGTCCCCTTGGCGGCCCCATCCTGACTCAGCGACGACAACTGGCTGGCGGTGTCCTTCAAAGCCGATAGCGTGCTGTTGCCGCCGCTGAATTCGAGGGTGATGGTCTGTGGCGTCTGTGCCCCGGTGTCCGTGCGATGCACCAAAAACGATGGGTTGGTCACCGACACCAGTTGGCCGTTGGGGTCAAACGAAAGTGTGCCGCTGGAAAGCGTGCGCGTCAGCCGGGTGTCATCTTCGCTCTGCACATAAAAGCGCCAGGTTGTACCCGAATCAGCTTTCGATTCCAGGGCCACGTAAAAATCAACATTCAACTGGTTGCCCAGACTGTCGTACGACAAAAACGTCGTGCGCACCGATTCCCCGTTGGCGTTCTGATTCTTGGTCATGGTGAACGGCTGCGTCGGCGCTGTGCCCGCATTGCGAATGATGTGTGCCGAGTCCAGCGTCAGTTCATTCACCGTGCCATTGTTGCCTGACACAACCATCTGTCCCGCACCATTGAGGGTGATGCCTGCGCTGCCGACCGAACTGTCGATGCCCATGTGCTGGCCCAAAAAGTCCATGAACTGCTGCATCGTGGTGCCAGCCGCATCTTCATTGCCCGTTGGCGCACCCACGCGAAACGTGTGCGTCGCCAGAATCGCCCCGCCTTTGCCCGCGTTTTTCACCGTGATCAAATCACCATTGGCGAACATCGGCACACCGCCGCCGGCATCCAAATTCGCCAGGTTCGTCGCCCCCGTCGCCACCCCGCCACCGATGACGTTCAAAGCCTGCGTGGTGATCTGCGTCCCCTGCGTGGCAATCGCGCCCCCGGCATTGAGGTTGCCCCCCATCTTCACGTTGCGCGTCGCCTCGGCAATGGTCATATTGCCCACCGGAATATTCATCGGCCCAAGTTGCTGATTGATCTGAAAATTCGCATCGACTCCATACCCCAGCACCTTTCCGCCGTTGTAGGTCACATTGAAATCACGGTCCAGACTGAACGCTCCCGCACGGGTGTATCGCACGCCGGTACCGAAATCGACCATGAAAAAGCCGTTGCCTTCGACCGCCAGGTCGGTGTTCACGCCCGTCGGCGTGATGTTGCCGGTGTTGAAATTGCGTGATGTATCACCCAGCCGCACCCCCATGCCGATCTGCAGCGGGTTGGTGCCACCCGAATTGGCGTTGGGGGCTGACCCCGATGACAGCAACTGCGACATCTGTGATTCAAAGGTCAGACGCGAAGCCTTGAACCCGCCCGTATTCACGTTGGCGATGTTGTTACCCGTGACACTGATCAATTCCGAATTGGTCGTCAGCCCCGACAACCCCGTGTACAGCGAACTGGTCAAACCCATGATGCGCCTCCCTGACTCTGCGCGTGCTCAGCTATCTCTGCTCACGCTCGTCCTTGAATCACACTCGAATCACAACCCCCGATGTCCGATTCCTTCTGTTGATACTCTCCGTTGATCACCTTTGATTGTCATTCACCATCGCACCCCGATCACCACCGATGATGCGTGCCACCGATGCGTTTTCAATGTGTTGCAATTCGCCAAACAAAGCGGTGGTCTGTTTCAATTGTTCCGCAACCTGTTGCTGTGTCTGTTGGTTGGCCTGGGTCATCGCCTTTTCGATACTCGCCACATCCGGCAACTGCGCCGCCAACTGTTGCGCCTCTTCCAAAATCGCTTCAAACCCCCTGCTTTCAATCGGCTCCGCCGCTATCTGCCTGCCCGCAATGCCACCAACTCCCCCCAACCCCGCCGCCCCCGCCCCCGGTCGCAGTGCCGGTTCGAGCATCCGCAAAAGTTGTTGTTCCTGAATACCCATTTGGTTCTCATCACGCCGAGGGCTTTGCCCAACCGATTTTTTGACATAGACGCCGAGGTCTTTGCACAGTGATCTTTTACATTGACGCCGAGGGCTTTAGCCCCGGTTTTCTTGTTGACGCATCAAATCCGGCCCTAAAGGGCACGGCGTCAAAATAAATATCTCCACTCGACCACTCGACCACTTGGCCACTTCATCTTCCCCCTCATGCCTCGCTCTTTGGCGCAATCGCCAGCACACGGTCCATCGCCAGCAGGTTGCCGCTGTCCAATTCCAAAAACGCCTTGCCTCCCTGCATCCGCACCGACTGCACCAATCCCTCCACCGGGTTGTTGGCTGCATCCAACCCGGCCACCAGTTTCCCGATCATGCCCCCAGCCGCGCCGATCTGATTTTGCGCCACCAGGCTCGTCAGCGTTTCCTGCAACTGAATCTGGCTTTCGATGTTTCGCAGCGAACTGATCTGTTCCATCAGCTTTGATGAATCCTGTGGCGAAAACGGGTCCTGATTCGACATTTCCGTCAGCAATATTCTCATAAACTCCTGGCTCGACAGCGCCCCGTAACCACTAGCGCTTGCCGATGATTGCGTCGTATTCCCGCTGCCCGTGATTGCGCCCACACTCATGATTCGCTCCTCATGCAAAAACGCATTTCATCTTCATCCACCAATCCACCTATCCATCAAGCCGGGTACGAGGTCGCCGCAGCGACCGAGGCCCCGGGTATTCCTAGAACATCATCGCCCCCTCACGCCATCGCATTCACCAACTGCTCCGCAAACCCGCGCCGTGATCGTGCCCCCGGTTCATCACGTCCTTCGCTTCCGCGCTCCTGCGTCAACCCCGAATCACCCTGTCCGCCCTGACGCATGAACTGCCCCCTGCTTCTTCCATCCTCCGGCTGATCCTGCTGCGTCATGGATTGTTGCCCGCTTTGCATATTCGTGGTCTGCGTCGGCTGCATCTGCACTTCCAGTCGCTCCACCGTCAACCCCTGCCGTTCCAACGCCGTACGCAGGTTCCCCAATTCCTGCGTCAATAGCCCCTTTGCCGCTGCGTTGTCCGTCATGAATTGTGCCCGCACCTGACCCTCCTGAATCTGCATCTGCACCTTCAAAATCCCCAGCTCCGGCGGATGCAGCCTCAACGTCACCGTCCCCCCGCGCTGTGCCAATGCCGACTGCAAACCCCGTGCAATCCGTGCCGCATTCACATCCCCCTCCGTTCCCGCTTCCGACATCGCCCCCTGACCTTGCTGCATTGCCGATGTCACCTGCGTAAAACTCGAAGCAGCCGTTGCCGTGGTCTGTGATAAGTTGTTCAACGGGGTCGTCGGCTGAGCCGTCTGCAACACCGTCTGCCCCTCACCACCGACTTGACTCATCGCCGCATTCACCCCCGCCCCCGGTCCTTGCCCTGCCCCCGGTCCCGTTCCCACACCCGCACCCGGGGGGTGCGCCTTGACTGTTTGTGATGTCTGTGAATCCCCCTGTGAATTGGCCTGCTCTGACTCACCTTCCTCCGACGTCTGCCCCTCGGCCGTGCTCGCCAAGACCTCCATATTCACTTGACTGCGTACATGTCCGACATGACTGGTCGCGTCAGCCGGTCCTTGCTCCGCCTTGTTCGTGCTTGCCACGGTTTGCGCCATCGTCTGCATCGATGGTTCGGTCACCCTGCCCGTGCCCGTGTCCACTGCAACCGGCTTCATCGTTTCCGCCTCAGGCGTGGTTGCCGTGCCTGATACTTGATTTTCAACCTTGACTTCCACATCGTTCAGCGCATCAACCTGACTCATCATCTCTCCGACGGGTTCCCCCACAACTTCCCAGGCAACCGTCACCTGCGCTGCCTCCGCATCCTTCGAATTCACCATCGGCTGAGTTTGCTCACCCATCGCCTCCCCGCTCACCATCACCTCACCGACCGGCCACTCCGCATTCACTTGCACTGCTGTCGTCGGTTGTTCGACGGTCTTAATCACCAACGGTTCATCCACCGCCATTTTCCTGTCATTCACTTTGCGATCCGTTCCCGCTTCATCCTCTTGCAGCCCCTCCTCTTTTTTATTTTTACTTTCGACTTGCTTGCTCTTCACGTCATCCGTTTTCACCGGCTGATCATCGCGCAAACGTTGCCGATCATCGCGCAAGGTCGATCGTTTCTGCGCATCCGATAACAACTGGTCAAAAGCGTGCATCGCACCGTGAACAGTGTCTTGCGTTGCTGCACGGTTTGATTGCGTTAGCTTTTGCGTGGGTTGGACGCTGGGTCCGGTCGTCAGAAATGAAGTCGTTCGATGGGGTGATACGGGGGTCTGCTGCGGCGAAAACGCTGGCGAAATAGGGGTAATCGGCTTCATGAGACATCACCCGATGGGGTTGGTTGACTTCGGTTTGGTTGGCCCTGATTCACCGCCCCGCCTACATCCGCCGGTTGATTGGCACCTGTCGTCGCAGGTGGCTGCGTCGTCGCGCCACTGCCCGAATCCGTCTGCCGGGTAAGCGGGTCCACCCCTCGTTTCCGCAAATGCTGGACCAATTCCGCCGCCTGCGCCACTTCCGCCGGGCTTTTGAACTCCTTCAAAATCGCCGCCGCCTTGCGCAACTGCATCGCCGCCAGGTATTCCACCACCTGATCCGTCTTCCCTTCCGCGATCAATTGCTGCATCATCTCTTTGCCCTGCCGTGGCCGAACCTGTTCATACATCTGCACCGCCAGTTGAAAATCCTCATCACTGCGTTTGCGTTTTTCATCCTCCAACTTCTTCTCAAACGCACCGCGCTGACCATCCAATTCCTTTCGCTCTTTCGCCAGCGCATTCTTCGCCATGTCGATCTGTCGCAATAAATCCTGTCGTTCGCGTTCCAGCCGTTGCAATCGTTGATGAAGTAATTCCTCATCCCGGTCGTCGGCCATGATGCGATCCTCCGGCGACCTTGGCCCCTGGCTCACCGCCATCAGCCGAACCGCCTCCTCCTTCTGCCTCATCGCTTCCGCCGCCGCCGCCGCCGCATCCTTCACCTTGGCTTGTTCCTCCGCCAGGGTCGTGTTGAACAGCGCGATCGTCTGCTTTACCCGTGCCTTGTCCAACCTTCCGCTCTGCCACAGCCAAAGCGCTCCCCCCGCCAAAAGCAGCACATTCGCGATCAGTAATACCGCCGTGATATTCCATACCGTTTTCATGTTGGCTTACCTGTGCCCCGTTTGACTGAGCATCGCTTCCCGTGCATGGGCCTGCGTCGCCAGTTCATCCAACTGCGCAATCTCGCGTCGATCCAACGTGCTCCGCCACTCTTCAAAATGCCGATCGCGCAGCAATTCCATCGCCTTGCGCTGAGCCGTCGCTTGCAACAATAGCGTGCGCGCCTGTTCGACCTGTTTTTCCACCACCGCCAGTTTGCTCACCATCTGCTGCGCCCGTTGCGTACTTTGTCCCGCAAACCTGGCAAACTGCCCCACCTGATCCAAATCCACCCGCCCCACCAAACTGCCCGCCAGGTTCCGTTTTGAACTGCGAATGTCCTGCTGCATGTTCTGCAATTGGCTCATCAATATCATCCGCATCCGCAGGTGTTGCGCCAGTTCCCGCTGCCGCTGATCCTCCACCCGTTCCCGATGCCCCAGCACACTTTGAAATTTGAAAACAAACTTCGCCATACATCGCCCTCATCTGTGGGTTTTCACCAAGCCGGGTACGAGGCCCCGGGTATTTGGTTGAAGTGGTCAAGTGGCCAAGTGGCCGAGTGGTCAAGTGCGCAGAAAAGACAGTGAAACCCTTGTTGGCATGTAATTGAGTGAATCATTGCATTGACCGATCACTTTACCGCATCATGAAAATCACTCGATCACTTGATCACTTTCTGTCCCCTCTCCCTCCGGGAGAGGGTGAGGGTGAGGGCGTGCCTTTGCTTTGATACCACCATTGGGTTGGTGGGTCCGCTCGCGGACTCGCTTGATCCACCCTACATCACTCCCCTTAAATTCGAAATCCGAAATCAGTACTGTCCGGTTAGAAGTCGAATAGTGACAATTGG